>JAIDSL010000111.1 GCA_029061255.1 Muribaculaceae bacterium | reverse complement strand
ATGGCTTTATTAATAGAAGCGGCATTAAATATTCCGGCAGATCTATTGCTTAATCTGCAAAGTGATTATAATATGCAGATGGCAAAGTCTGATGCTTCATTTATGAAGCGTTTATCTTCAATCCGCAATATCGCAGCAATGTTATAAAGCCTTATGGAGAATCGAAAAATTACATTAGCAGATATATTTCTTGATGTATTATCTATATCGGATGATAAAGGGACGAAATTAGCCGATGAAAGAATAAAAGCGGCTATAAAGTCTCCCGATATATCAGAATTATTAAACATTTGTGTTGTCAATGCTCTGGGATTTAGGGCTAAAATTAAGAGCAAAACTGTAGATAATGCAGTAGATGGTATCATAAATTTTGTCCACGCAGAAATTGATAATAGCAATCTATCGGATAGCGAGAGAGAAAAAGAATCTCATAAGTATTTCGCAAAATATCTTGGTGATGGTTTAAAAGATCACTTAAGAGCGACGGGACAATTATTGTAGGTAAATTGTTAAGTTGTATTGGGTTTCCAATGAATTTTTCTGAGACAGACCGATTGATCCTTCGCTCGTGGAAGCCGGAGGATCTGCCATTGTTCGCTGAGATGAACAAGGACGCTCGTGTTATGCGTTATTTCCCTGCAACCCTGACTTATGAACAAACCGAATCATTCTACAATAGGATTCAATCAGAGTTTAAGCGGAATGGCTGGGGCCTGTATGCAGTGGAATTGAAATCAGCAGGAACGTTTATCGGCTATGTCGGTCTGCATGAAATTGGTTTTGATGCCGACTTTACACCCGGAATTGAAATCGGTTGGCGATTGGCTGCCGATTATCACAATCAAGGATTGGCGACGGAAGCTGCTAAAGAGGTGTTGAAGTTGGCCAAACAGAAAGGTTTGCTAAGATTATATTCATTCACAGCAAAACAGAATATTCCCTCCGAAAGAGTGATGCAAAAGATTGGCATGACAAAAGTTGGAGAATTTGAGCATCCCAACTTACCCACAGAATCTCCTTTAATTATGCATATCCTCTATAAGATAGAACTGTAGCTCTAAGCTTTTTCATGAAAAGATAAAACGTCATCTTGACAAAAGTACAGTCACTTTCCGATGCAGAAGTGGGAGAAGATGGAGTTGAGGAGGTCGGGGGTGGTGATGGTGCCGGTGAGGGAGGAGAGGGCGGTGGTGGCTTCGCGGATGTCCATGGCGATGAAGTCGGCGCTTGAGCCGGCTTGCATTTGGTTGAGGGCACGGTGGAGAGCATTTCCGGCTTTTAAAAGGTCGCCGTAATGGCGAGCGTTGGTCAAGAGGAGTTCTTTTTCGGGGTCAAAGTCACTTGTGGAGGCCTTTTTCAAAGCTTCGCACAGCGTTTCGAGGCCAATGCCTTCTTCTGCCGATATTTTGACAATATTCTGTATGTCGTGTGAAGTTTCATCTGACAATAAGACTGTATTTATATATTTCTGAAATGACTCAATTTGAGATTCGGATATCTCTGGAAGCGAGATTTTAGTTATGACTGGAATGATCTTCTGTTCGGGTGAAAGTTCCTTCAACGTTGAATTCATTTCTGCAATCTGTTCCCCTATAGGAGCAAGTGGGTCTATGAGCCAGAGAACTATAGATGCCTGAGCCAATCGCTTACGTGCTCGTTCTATTCCGATACTTTCGATGGCGTCTGCCGAATCTCGCAGTCCGGCTGTGTCTACGAATCGGAAAAGAACTCCTTCAATCTCACATGTATCTTCGATGATGTCGCGTGTCGTGCCCGGTATATCCGAGACTATGGCTTTGTCTTCCTGAAGAAGTGCATTAAGAAGGGTTGATTTCCCGACATTCGGCATTCCGGCAATGACTACAGGGACTCCTTCCTTGATGGCGCGTCCGGTAGCGTAGGATGCAGTAAGCCTGTCAATCTTTAAGAGAAGGAGTGTGGCTATATCTATCAGTCGAGTGCGATCTGCAAACTCTACATCCTCCTCGGAGAAGTCAAGCTCAAGTTCAAGAAGGGAAGCAAGTTCGATGAGTTTATCGCGCAAATCATTAAATTCCTTGGAGAAAGAACCTTTGGTCTGCTGCATTGCGAGTCGATGAGCCGCTCTGGATGAAGAGGCTATGAGATCAGCGACGCCTTCAGCTGATGCAAGATCCATTCTTCCATTGAGATACGCCCTTCGTGAAAACTCCCCCGGTTCAGCACCACGAGCCCCTTTACGGAGGAGCAAATTGCTCACTTCTCGAATAATCCATGGAGAGCCATGAAGTGAAAACTCTACGACATTCTCACCTGTGAAGGATTTGGGCCCCTTGAAGATTGTGGCTACCGCCTGATCGAGAATATCTCCGTTCTCGTCTATGATATTGCCGAGATGCGCAGTGTGGGATCTACATTCTGTAAGTGGGCTGCCTTCCCAGATGGAGTCTGCTATGGAAATGGCTTCAGGACCCGATAGTCGTATGATGGCGAGGGCTCCTTTACCTTTGGGAGTTGCGGGGGCGATTATTGTGGTGTTCATTTTTAGAATTTCGAATGGATTCGTTATCGAATAGACGCGCACGGAGTGCGCTTTGCTACTAATTTTGATTTGGGGAGGACGCACGAGCCGTGCGTCCCTACAAGGAGGATATAATACTTACAAGGAGAATTAAAATTTTAGCGGTGGTTGGAATTCCAGTCCTTAAAGGGAACGACCGACTCAATATCATTTTCAATTTCATCAGGAAGAGCTGCGAAAAAATCCAATCCGGTCATTTTCTCCACATCGTCTACGCTGACGGCATAAGCTTGCATATTTCCGTCGCATCTCATGTTCGGGTAAACGAATCCTATCGCCCTGATAGGATCTGCATAGGGTGCGAGAAGAACCTTAAAGAATGCCGATGGTACGCGCACCTTGTTCTTTCCGATAGTTTCCTTGTCAGATTCTTCATAGATAGGACCTGCTACTATCACGATGGCTGAGTCTCGTTTTGCCCAAATGCGTTCCTTGTCTTCGAGAGTCTTCCATGCTCCCGTATTGAGATCATGTTTCTGAGGACAAATGTTTGCCATCACGAAACTGTGATTCATTGCCTCATCGCTCCATTTTTGCTCTCCTGCAGGGCACATATGCCCGCGGTCATATCCAGATCGGGAATAGTCGCGAGTGTCGGGACATCCTTCAAGATCTCGGTCTGTCCAAAAGTTGTTGCTACGGGCTGTTGCCCCTTCCGTCTCATGCCCTTGGAGAATCCAAGCCACATAGTTGGGTGTCTTGTTATCAGGATTGAAGTTTACTGTAAAACCCTCATATTCCTTAATGATAGACGGTAATTGCTTGTCTGCTGTGACTTTATCTAACTGCTTAATGTCTATGACGGATTTAGATGGGGATGGAGATTCACTCTGTTGCGGTGTGTCAAAATTTTTATCGATTGCGCCGGGAGAGAGTCTGTTCCAGAAATAGGCGATTCCTATGATGAGAAGGAAGACTGCTGCGTATTTTAAAATCTTATTTTTATCCATGCTAAGGTTTTATTGTTTGACTCGCGTGGGCGGTTAGGAAACCGCCCTTCCATATTTATTTATCCATGTGAGTTGTTTTTTTGCGTAGACGCGAGTGTTTTTTTGAATGCGGGCTACTGCGGTGGCGAAATCCATCTCGCCATCGAAGTATGCAAACATCTCCTTGAGCCCAACCGTATTGAGTGAATTGAGATGGCGCATGGGATATACCCGTCTTGCTTCCTCTTCAAGTCCATGCTCTACCATGGCAAGCACCCTTCTGTTAATACGGTCGAAAAGCTCTTCTCTCGGCAAATCAATGACAATCTTTTCTATTTCGAAGTCTCGCGTCTTTCGTCTCCCGGTGCGAAGAGAAGAATAGGAAGTGCCGGCCGCCAGACATATCTCTACAGCGTGAAACACTCGCTTCATATTTGCAAGATCTACTGTGGAATAATATTCCGGGTCAAGTGTTTTCAATCGGTCGCGAAGCCAATCGTCGCTCTTGCTTTTCCATTCCTCCATCAATGGAAATCGAATGGAGTCCGGTACGGTGGGCAGTTCATCAATGCCATTAATCAATGCGTCGACATACATCATTGAGCCTCCGCATACAATGGCCACATCTCGTTTCCTCCATATATCAGCAGCAATTCTGAGGGCATCCTCTTCAAACATTGCAGCCGAATAGTATGCATCAAGAGGAAGGGCCTCCATAAGATGGTGTGTCACCCCCATTCTCTGACATTCGTCAGGAACGGCGGTGACCACAGGAATTCCTTTGTAGATTTGGCGTGAATCAGCTGAGATAATCTCAGTGTTGTATTCAAGTGCGAGCTTGACAGCGAGGTCAGTCTTGCCTGAAGCCGTTGGACCCGTTACAACTATTAGTTTTTTCAAGAGTTTTGCGTTATGCGTGATGCGTAGAACGAAATTATTCAGCCACTATCTTTGCGATGTTGAAAATGACATCTGTGGCTTTTTCCATCGACTGAATGGAAACAAATTCATAGCGTCCGTGCATATTTTCGCCACCGGCAAATATGTTGGGGCAGGGGAGACCCTTGAATGAAAGCTGAGCACCGTCTGTGCCTCCACGGATAGGTTGCACTTTAGGTGTGACGCCAGCATCTCGCATAGCTTTCTCAGCTATCTCGATGATGTGCATCACCGGTTCGATCTTCTCCCTCATATTATAGTACTGGTCTTTGATCTCAACTGAGCAGCTTCCGGGATGCTCCATATTGGTCTTGCGGCAAAGATGCTCAATTTCGCGCTTGCGGCTTTCGAATCGAGATCTGTCATGGTCGCGGATGATATAAGTCAGCACAGTCTCTTCTACACTGCCCTCAATTCCGATAAGGTGGTAGAATCCTTCATATCCTTCAGTGTGCTCAGGAGTTTCCCAACGGGGAAGCATCTGTATGAATTGGTTGGCAACTCGAATGGAATTAACCATCTTATGTTTTGCAGTGCCGGGGTGAACGTTGCGTCCCTTGATAGTGACTTTTGCAGAAGCAGCATTGAAGTTCTCATATTCGAGTTCTCCGACAGCACCTCCGTCCATAGTATATGCAAAGTCGCAACCGAACCGTTCTACATCAAATTTGTGTGCTCCCTTGCCAATCTCTTCGTCAGGATTGAAAGCAATCCTGATTTTGCCATGCTTCACTTTAGGACTTGCCTGTAGGCGGGCAACTGCAGTGAGGATTTCAGCTATGCCAGCTTTGTCGTCTGCACCAAGAAGTGTAGTGCCATCGGTGACGATAAGATCTTGTCCAATATAATTGAGTAATTCTGGGAACTCATCAGGGCTCAAAAATATGTTCAGGTTTTCGTTGAGAGTAATGGTTGTGCCATCGTAGTTTTCGACAATCCTTGCATTTACATGGCGTCCACTCATATCAGGAGCTGTGTCCATATGGGCGATGAAGCCAACCGTGGGGAGTTCTCGATCGGTATTGGCGGGCAACGTTGCCATAAGGTAACCGTTATCGTCAAGAGTGATGTCTTCAAGACCCATTGCTTCGACCACTGTCTTAAGATGTCGGGCAAAAGTCATCTGTCCAGGGGTAGAAGGAGTGAGGTTGGTCTCTTCGTCGCTTTGAGTGTCGAATTTTATAAATTCTAAAAATCTGTCGGTTACTGTCATGGTGATCAAATTGATTAACGGTTTTGTTTTGCGCGCAAAGTTACAAAATTTATGCGATATATGCAAATGTTTTTGCAGATGTCGACTAAGGGTGGCTGATGGTAGGCTTTAGGGTATATGAAAGGTTGCAAAAAACGAGGTAAAAATTTGTTGGATTAGGATTATTTTTCTAATTTTGTGGCGTAATGCCAACCTTAAAGGGTGTCTATGAGACTGCCATACTGTTGTCTTGATGCTCCTGACTAAGTTAGGTGGGGGGATGTGCCTCAGGTCGCAGGGTTGGTGCTACTTTGAATGTAATAAAACCGAATTATGAAATTAATGAAGACGGCTGCTCTGGCAGCAATGTTGATCTCGGGTGTGGCATTGTATGCGGCTCCCAACGAAAGCCAAAGGGAAGAATCCGAGGATCATTTGATTTCTCTGGATCTTGAAGCCAGACTTGACTGGCAGTTGGTGAAGCATCAAGGTAAGCTTGATAACTCTCAATCTGGTTTTATAGGAAAGTATATAGCATTGAAGGCACATGGAGAACTAACGGAAGGACTCACATATACATGGCGTCAGAGATTTTCACGAACTCCTAAAGACAATACCTTTTGGGATCAGACTGATATCCTTGATGTGAGCTATAAGCACGATAAATTTGATTTCGGAGCAGGCAAACAGGTAGTGCTAATAGGAGGATATGAATATGACCGTGCCCCCATCAATTTGATGTGTCCAAACTTATTTGTATCTAATGTGGCATGTTATCAATTTGGTGTGTCAGCCGGATATGAGCTGACGCCAAACGATCATCTTGCTTTCCAGATATCGCAGAGCATTTTTGCTACTCCCGCAGACCGCAATCTGTATTCATATAATCTTATGTGGCGAGGTGGTCATGACCTTACAGATATGCTCCGTCTTGAGACTATTTGGTCAATTAATGAGGTTGAGTTTGTAAATGGTAAATATTGTAACTATATAGCATTAGGCAATAAATTGCTTATTGACGATAGATTTACAGTGCTCGTAGATTTGATGACCCGCACCTATCCTGACAACAGAGCTTTCAAAAACAATACTTTCATGGGGGAGTTTGCTTGGAAGATTAATCCAAAATGGAAAGTTACGGGCAAAGTGTCTTACGACTGTAACAGAGGAGTCAATATGACGGATAAAACGGAAGTTGCCAGAGGATCTCAATTGGCTATTGTTGGAGCGGTTGCAGAATGGTATCCAATAAGCAATCGTAAGCATCTATTGAAGGCGCATGCAGCAGTCTTTGGTTCGTATGGAAGTAATTATAATACCGCAGACCTTATGCAGAAAGATACAATGTATGCATCAATAGGTCTGACATGGCATATGAATCTCTTCAATTTCAAATAATCAGGGCTGAATCTATGATTATATTATAACGGATGATTATAACATAATAAAAGTTACTGAAGATATAGAAAAATCTTAAGAAATGGACTCTACTAATGTGACTACAGGCTCCGGAGCTGAGACGGAAGAAAAAGCAAAGTCGGGCAAGAAGACTTATGTTTCGGGCATAGTCTGCCTCATGTGGGTATTTGTCATTTTTGGAGCTATCGCTTACCAGATGGGAGTTGCCCCAATGATGAAAACTATGATGGCAACTGCTCATGACTTGTTGCTTAACACGTGTTTCTTTCTTATGGCTGTATGTGTTCTAACAGGAGCTCTTGGAAGAATTCTTGTAGAATTTGGAGTGGTGGCTATGCTTCAGAAAATACTACAGCCTATAATGAAGCCTATTTTTAACCTTCCCGGTGTTGCCTCACTTGGTGGAGTTATGACTTTCTTATCCGATAATCCAGCTATTATAACAATCTCAAAGGACAAGCAATTTGCAAGATATTTCAAGAAATATCAATTTATTTCGTTGACAAATTTTGGAACGGCATTTGGGATGGGACTTCTTGTGATCATTTATATGATCAGTCTTGGATATACAGTCGAGCCACTGATAGGTTTTTTCGGAGCAATCATAGGTTGTGTGGTCTCCACTCGTTGTATGCAGGGATTCATCCTACGCTCGCATCCGGACTATAAGGATATGGAAGCCATTGATGAAGTGTATGATGAAATCAAAAAGACTGAAGAGGAAGGAAAAAACAAAGAAGAATCTCTATTTACAAGGATTCTTAATGCTGTCCTTGATGGAGGGAAGGGTGGAGTAGAGGTTGGCCTTGCCATTATTCCCGGTGTGCTTGTGATCTCGACTCTTGTGATGATGCTCACTTTCGGTGCGGGGCCTAATGGATATGATGGCAGTGCGTATCAAGGCGTAGAATTGTTGCCGAAACTTGTCGGAAAGGTCAATGTAGTGTTTGAGTGGCTTTTCGGTTTCCATGATCCGCATCTAATTGGATTCCCGATTACAGCTCTTGGAGCAGTGGGGGCAGCTCTCGGATTGCTTCCTAAATTTATGGCTGAAGGATGGGTTGATGGTAATGCCATATGTGTGTTTACGGCTATTGGGATGTGCTGGAGCGGATATTTAAGTACGCATACTGCTATGCTTGACTCTCTTGGTTACCGCAATCTGACATCCAAGGCTATCCTTGCTCATACAATCGGGGGGCTTGTAGCTGCTGTGGTTGCGCATTTGTTGGCTATGGTTATTCTTTGATGAGTTAGGGCGGCGGTTGGGAAACCGCCTTCCCATATAACTTACTTTTCATAATATTTATCTGCTGTTGTGAGATAGCAGATTTTTTTGTAATTTTGTGTCGGCGTTGGACTGTTTTTCCAATTGCTCCGGAAAGATCCGGATTGTTGAATCACCTTTGATGATCAAAAATATGAGAAACGAAAAAGAACTTGAGGGGATAACCCTGCTCGGCAATCAGGGGACTAAATATCCCACTGACTATGCTCCGCAACTGTTGGAGACATTCGAGAACAAGCATCCGGAAAATGAATATGTGGTGCGTCTCGACTGTCCGGAATTCACAACTCTCTGTCCTAAGACCGGGCAGCCGGATTTCGGACATATTAAGATTTCATACATTCCAAGAACACGAATGGTAGAGAGTAAAAGCTTGAAACTCTATCTCTTTTCATTCCGCAACCACGGTGACTTTCATGAAGATTGCGTCAACATAATCATGAAGGATCTCCGCAATCTGATGGATCCCCGCTATATAGAAGTGAAGGGCCTGTTTATGCCGAGAGGTGGCATTTCCATTCATCCATTTGCCAATTGGGGAGATGCCGAACATGAGGAAATGACGAGACAAAGACGAATATCACAACTTGAGTTTTAAGATGAAAGATTCTATATTAGTGCTGAGTGGCGGTATGGATTCCACTACTCTTCTTCATGACCGCAAGGATCAGATAGCACTTGCTGTGACGTTTGATTACGGTTCGAAGCATAATGCGAGAGAAATAGAGTGTGCGAAAAAAAACTGTGAGATGCTTGGAATTGAGCATATAGTGATTCCTTTGGAGTTTATGGGAAGATATTTCAAGTCATCGTTGCTCATCGGAGGTGAGGATATTCCTGAAGGTCACTATGCAGATGAAAATATGAAGTCGACAGTCGTGCCTTTCCGCAATGGTATAATGCTTGCCATTGCTGCAGGCTTAGCTGAAAGTCGAAGACTAAAGAAGGTGATGCTTGCAAACCATGGAGGTGACCATGCCATTTATCCTGATTGTCGGCCGGGATTTGTAGATGCCATGAGTAAGGCTATCAAAGAGGGGACGTATGATGGAGTTATCATTGATGCCCCATACACCAACATCACAAAGAGTGATATCGCACGCATCGGAAAGAGAATTGGGGTTGACTATAATCTTACGTATTCCTGCTATAAGGGGGGCGAGAAGCATTGTGGAAAATGCGGCACATGCGTGGAGCGAATGGAAGCTTTGCGAGATGCAGGAATTGAGATTAAGAGTTAAGGGTTAAGGGTTAAGTTAAGGATTAAGGGTTAAGGATTAAAAATTTATGTATTACGTTAAGAAAAGACTTGAAATATCGGCGGCGCATAGATTAGACCTTCCATATGAAAGCAAATGCCGTAGCCTTCATGGCCATAATTGGGTGATAATAGTGGAATGCAAGGCGAAGGAGCTTAATTCGGCAGGAATGGTGGTAGACTTCACCAAGATAAAGGAGCTTGTAGCAGGAAGGCTTGACCATGCTATTCTGAATGATGTGCTTCCATTCAATCCCACAGCTGAGAATATCGCCCGATGGATTGTTGATTCGATTCCTGAATGCTATCGTTGCGAGGTTCAGGAATCCGAAGGTAACACCGCAGCTTACGAGGAGGATTGAAATGAGAAGGATCAACGAGATATTTTATTCTCTTCAAGGAGAAGGGCATCATACAGGATATCCTTCTGTCTTCATCCGTTTCTCGGGATGCAATCTGCAGTGCCCATTTTGCGACACTCGGCATAACGAAGGAGTAGCAATGACTGACACGGATATTATTCGCGCGATTAATCTATACAAAGCGGATTGGGTCGTGCTTACGGGAGGGGAGCCTTCATTGCATATTGATGCTGATTTTATCCGCCTTTTGCATCAAGCTACAGGCAAGAAAATTGCTATAGAGACAAATGGCACAAATAGATTGCCCGTGGGAATTGATTGGATTACAGTTTCCCCTAAGATTGGTATCGATGATATGATAGGAGATCCTGAAGTCAAGCTGGAGCATGCAGATGAAATTAAGGTGGTAGACGTAGGGCAGGATCTTGATGGCTATTTTGATTTGCCTTGCAGAGACGAGAAAACGCTCATGTATCTTCAGCCCTGTTATGTTGCCGACAAAAAGACGAGGGAATCAAACACAATGCGTACTGTCAGGAGAGTGCTTCAAGATCCGCGATGGACATTGAGTCTCCAAACTCACCGATATCTTGGTATTCCTTGATGTATGGCAAGGGGGAAAGGGTGCACAAGATGTGTATGCCATCCTAATCTCTCAGGATGTAGAAAATCCTTTGGAGGATTATCTCCAACATAGTGAAACTCATCAGCCCCGGCATATTTCTTCATGACATGAAGAAAGTTGTCGGGGTCGTTTTTATCATGACCTGTCTCACCGGATATCAATATGTCTGAGTTGTCAAAGAAATTATATAGATCAGCTGATTGTATCTTATTGCGTTGAGTTATGCTTCTGCCATCCGTGATAAGGGCTATCTTGATCTCATTGTCGTTCTTTAACCCGTTGAGCATATCCACTATCGAGGGGGCTAAATGGTAAATGGTTTTGTCAGGGACATGGCTTCTGAATTCAGCCACTATCTCCCTCATATCTACGGTATCAGAGAGATGGAATTCATCCAACAAAGATTCAAGAGCAGAATAATGGTTATTATGGTTAAGGAGCGCAGTGTCCATGGCTCCAATGATTCTCAAGACCGGGATTCCCGGATGTCTTGAATTGATAAATGATGCTATGTATCGAATGCCACTCTTTATGAAGAGTGCTTCCGGCACGAGAGTGTCGTCAAGATCGAAAGCTACTACAATCATTTAGCGATTCGGATGATTCGGGCTCCTTGTATGCGCTTGACATTTCTCTTGATGTAGTGTTCGAATGGAAGTTCTTCCATTGTCACCTTATCCTTTGAAGGTGAAAGTTGGATGATTAGCAATTTGTCACCATCTTTTGTCAATATTCCCATCTCTCGGCTGTCAAGGTTGAAATCCGGGGTCAGAAGGAAGAATATGTCACCATCTTTGGCTTGCGGTTTGAACCGATTTGAATTCATTAGGTCCCCATTTGAGATATGTGGAATCTGATGGTTTCGAAATCCCATTTCCAGCATCCTGAGACGTTCATAGTTCTTTTCATTTGTGAAAGCCTTAAAGGAATCCTTATGGTGAGAGATATAGTCTAAGGATTTTTCTTTTTTTCTGGCGGCAAGACCATCGAGATTGAATGTCACGTCAGTGACATTACCACGGAAGATATTGTCTGAGATCCAATCTGAAGGATATAGAAATCTTGAGACGAAGTCTGTAGCCTCGCCACGCTTGAACATGATGTTTTCATATTTATCCGCAAAATCACGCCAATTAGGAGCAGAAGAAGTCTCATATGCCTTTGCAAGCGCTAAACATGTAGAAATAAGGCTGAGAGGAGTGAACGAGTGAATGTCGACAGTAAAGATCATGGTGTCAGCCTCAAGAATTTGTGATTTCATGGCAGATTCAGCACCCACGAGATTTCTGGCAAAGAAAGCGACTCTGTTTTCAGGAGCCATGTCTTTGAGCTCCGGACTACTGAGTAAGCGATTGATCTCAGTCGTGTCTTGGTCGCAATGGAACGCAACATTTTCGTATGCTTTGGCAGAGAACGAGACAATTGAGATGAGAAATATGGATAGGAAAAACTTGTATATTTTCATTTTTGTCGTGATTATTGATTGTCAATACAAAATTAGGAAAAAAAGTTGAAATAGTCAAATTTATGTTTGGCTTGCTTGGCGGAAAGATTTTTTGTTGAGATATTCCGGAGGTAAGCATGATTGATATTGTGGAGTTAATGTATTGATTATAAATAAAATAAAAAACCGAAAGCGTTGTTGTCGAGGCTTTCGGTTTTTAGGTGTAGTGTATGTTACTGGATTGAAGGCGGTTAGGAAACCGCCTTCCCATAATTATCTTCCCATAATTACCTTCCCTTAGTTTTTATTTGGGTAGGTGGAATACGGTTGATATTTCAGTCATCTGTGCGTCTGACATTCCTTCCGGCTCGAAGCCCATATTGCATGCGCACATAAAGATATTGGCGCTCTTATTGAGCACATCAATCTGGTCAAAAGCTGACATAATGTCGGTGTCAACAGCAAATACACCATGTTTCTCCCACATCACCACGTCGTAATCGTCGTCGATGGCTTTGATGGTTGCCTCTGCGAGGTCGTTGGAAGAAGGAAGCATATAAGGTACGATTCCAAGACCGCGAGGTGCGAAGGCCTTGGTCTCCGGAATCATCGACCAAAGAATCTTGGTGAGTACATCCTTCTTAAGATACTCAGGATTGTGGGTCATAGCCACGAGTTCGATGGGATGTGTGTGCAAACTTGCCTTATAGTTGGAGCCTTTGCCGATGAGGTAATTGTGGACTGCAAGGTGTGATGGAAGCTCAGAGGTAGGCTTTACCGGTTTATCTGCCACAATCTCATAGCTTGCGCAGTCATCGCAGATACGAATTATCGAGCCATTATCCATAGGCCAGCGTGCGAGGTCGCGCATACGCATTTGAGTTCCCTTGCAGTAGAACCAGCATCCTTTGAGATGAGGAAGAGTGAATCCGATAGGGAATGGACCGGCTATAGCCGGCATAGCCTTTATTTCGTCGGTGATGTGTTCGGTAACATTGACGGTAATATTACCGCCATTACGTTCAGCCCATCCTTTTTGCCAAAGGTATCCGGCTGCTTCAGCCACCTGGTTAACCTGATAAGCGAGGCCGGGATTGTTATCTAATACTGAAGACATATTTTTAAGGGTTTAGGGTTAAGGGTTAAGAGTGGAGAGTGGAGGGGGGGGAGTAAAGAGTAAAGAGTAAAGAGTAAAAGGGTTGGGAGGTGAGAAGTTTTTGACGAAATGTCAATTTGAAAAAAGGGTTTTCTTAGATGATTTGGGGTAGGAAGCAAGATATTACGAGCACTATAATACCTACGATCAGCACTGCTATAGTTCGCGGAGGGCAACCTTGCCATTCTTTAAGGATTATACCCCAAACATTGGAGAATACCACGTTGAGAGCCATCAAGATACAGAATGAAAGGGTCATAAGAGTTGGGGAATCAACGAGATAGCCCTTGCCGATAGAGAGTCCGAAGAACTGGCTATACCAGAGTGCGCCTGCCAGGATACAAAGGAGAAGGTTATTGATGAAAACATTTCCTTTTCCATAGTCGCTCCAAGTATGGTTTTTATGGTTCTGATAGAAGCAATAGGTTGCATTGGTGACAAATCCACCTAATGTCACGAGGAATGTAGCAGGTAGAGTCTTATATTCCGGAGCAGTAAGTGCCCCAAAATTGATGTCAGCACCGAAAGCAAGACCAATGTTGAAACATCCACTCATAAAGCCACAGAGAAGTGCAATTAGGATGCCTTTAGGAAAGTTGAAGTCTTTCACTGAAGATTTCTTTTCATCCTCACTCAGGGCATTAGCCTTCATGGCTCCTGCTATACCAATTATATTGATACCCGCAAGCGTGACAATCACCCCAATGATTACAGAGAACGTAAGTTGAGAAAGAGGATCTTGTTCGGGGAAGAAAACCTGCAACATCACAGGTCCCATTATGGTGCCAAGACCTGCACAGGTGCCAAGGGCAATTGACTGTCCCAAAGCAACCCCAAGATATCGCATTGAAAGCCCAAAAGTAAGACCACCCACACCCCAGAGCGCACCGAATAAGATAGTCATCCAGATATTGAAGGGGGGAGCTGACTCAAAGAGTTCGCCGATGGTGTGGTTTTCAGGAATAGCCAGCATCATACCAAGGAAAGGAAGGAGCAAGAATGCAAAAATTGCCTGAACAAACCAGTAGCTTTCCCAACTCCAATCTTTGATCTTATTGATGGGCACATAGCAGCTCGACTGAAAAAATGATCCAACAGCTATGATGAGTAATCCAAGAAAAATCATTATTTGTTAAAGTTTTCAGTTTTTAGTTTTTAAGAAAGTTACCCTAACGCTAAGATACTAACATATCATAGCATATGAATATCCATTCATATGCTATGATATGTTGAAATATTATTTAATTAGCGTTTGGAAGTGACGTCAGCCTCGTATTTCTCAATTTCCTTGATGTAGGTTTCACCAACAGGAACGTTATTTTTGAGGCAGAACATGTCGTAGACAGCATTCCATGGAAGATTCTTGCACTCTTCAAGGAGGGCGAGGCGCTGGAAGTACTTGCCTTCAAGCTCATAGTTGCGGAGAGTGTTGACCGGCTCGAGAAGAGCGCGAAGCATACACTTTTGAGCTGCACGGCTACCAATTACATAAGCGCCTATGCGGTTAAGGGTAGCGTCGAAGTAGTCGAGACCATAGTGCACGCGGTTAAGAGCTCCTGCACGAACGATTTCGCTGAAGAGGTCCATTGTTGGATCGTCCATAATTGTCACATGGTCAGAGTCCCAGCGAATTGGACGAGAAACGTGGAGCATAAGCTCAGGAACGAAGAGAAGCATTGCGCTCACTTTGTCAGCCACGCTCTCGGTCGGGTGGAAGTGACCGGTGTCGAGTGTAATCATCATATTGCGCTGAGCTGCATAAGCTGTATAGAAGTCATTGCTGCCTACAGTGTAGCTTTCAAGACCGATTCCGAATACCTTAGACTCTACGCAGTCTTTCATCATATCGTAGCGATGCTCGAAGATCTGGTCGAGAGAATCCTTTAGAAGTTCACGATAGAGAGAGCGGTTAAGAGTGATATCCTTGCTTCCGTCGTGTACCCAAGTGTTCATTATACAAGGATCGTTCTGAGCCTCACCGATAGCCTGAGAAATAGCACGGCAACGCTTTGAGTGCTCGATCCAGAAGTCGCGGATGCTCTTGTCCGGGTTTGAGAGTGAGAGATCGCCGCTCTTAGAGTGTGAGAAAGAAGTTGAGTTGAAGTCAAGTTTGATATCGTGATCCTTTGCCCAATCAATCCAGCTCTGGAAATATTCCGGAGTCACTTCATCGCGGTCTACGTATTTGCCCTTGAAGTCACCATAGATCTCATGGAGGTTAAGACGGTGCTTGCCCGGGATAAGGCTCATTGCATAAAGAACGTCGTCGCGGAGTTCTTCAATATTGCGGGCGCGACCGGGGTAGTTGCCGTTTACCTGGATACCTCCGGTGAGGCCACCTTCACGTGGCTCAAAGCCTGTCACGTCGTCAGCCTGCCAGCAGTGCATGCTGAGATGGAAATCTTGCATTTGTTGGAGCACCTTGTCGGTATCTACGCCAATAGCGGCATATCTTTCCTTGGCCACTTCGTAGGCCTTCTGGATAAGTTCTTCTTTCATAATGTGGTTATTTTGTTAATAGGTTTTTAGATGTTGAGTTGTGGGTTTATTTGGATGGATTGAAGGTGATGGTCTCAGTGGAATTTATAGCCACGTCGCGCATTTCCTTCAATGATGACAGCGACTTGCAAGCGCGGAGCTGCATCAGCACATTGCCAAGTGCAGTGCATTCTGCCGGACCGGCCACCACGGGGATACCGAGGCTGTCAGCAGCCATCTGCATAAGATGTTTGTTGCGGGAGCCGCCACCTATGACGTGCAGACGCTTGATCTCAACCGGAGAAAGCTCTCGGAGCCATTCAGTGATCTCTCCATAACGATGTGCAAGGCTTCGATATACTACTCTAATATAATCAGCAGGAGTCTTAGGCTTAGGTTGACCTGTCTTTTCACAATATTCATCGATAGCTTTGGTCATGCTGACCGGGTTGGCAAAAGAAGGATCATCGGGATTGACGATGCTCGGGCATTCGCTTTCAAGATAAAGGGCAGCCAGTTCAGAGATGTCAGAAGGAGCATCCTTGAACTCTTCGCGGCAACGTTCGAAAAGCCATAGGCCGGTGATGTTCTTGAGAACTCGGATTGTGCCGTCGACTCCACCTTCGTTGGTGAAATTGTATTCAAGGCTCTTTTCTGTGATGATAGGACCTTCATTTTCAATGCCGAGCAGCGACCATGTGCCGCAACTGAGATAAGCATAGTTCTTATCGGGAGTAGGCACGGCAGCCACAGCGGAAGCAGTGTCATGACCAGCAACTGCTACGACCGGGACTTCACCAAGTCCGGTGATTTCAGCAAGACGAGGAATAAGAGTTCCGATTTCTTCTCCCGGTTCGATCATCGGTCCGAATTTATCGCGAGAAAGACCTACTTTAGCAAGAAGTACATCGTCAAGTTCACCGGTGTTGGGATTGAGAATCTGTGATGTAGATGCAACTGTGCGCTCGGTCACAGCTTTGCCGGTGAGCATGTAAGAAAGAGCGTCAGGAATAAAGAGAATCTTGTCAGCATTGTCAAGTACTTCAGGATTATTTCTGCGGATTGTGTCGAGTTGGAAAAGTGTATTGAAGTCCATAAATTGAATACCTGTCCTTTCATACACTTCTTCTTTCGGCATATCCTTGCAGAAACGGTCGACAGCTCCTACTGTATGAGTATCTCTGTAGCAATATGGTAGGCTTGCTATGCTTCCATCTTTAAGGAAATAGGCTACGTCGCAGCCCCAGGTGTCGATGCCTATGCTTTTAAGGGTTGGTTTTTCCGGCATTTCAGCAAGAATCCCGGCACATTTTTTCATCGATTCGATGATGTGCTGGTAGATAAGTGGAAGGTTCCAATATTGGTGGTCACCAATGGGGAGCATAGGATAATGGTATCGGGCTATTTCCTGCATGTCGACCTTATTGCCGTCGAAAGAAGCAAGGATGGTGCGTCCGGATGTTGCGCCGAGATCTACGGCGAGATGAAAAGTCTTGTTCATTTTCCGGGATTAATCGAGATGGAACACTTCTTTAATAGGAACGGTGACAGGAGAGTTGTCGGGGTTGACCTCCATGATATCAGCCATGAAGTCCCACCACTTGCGAGTGATTTCATCAGCTGCTTCAGCATCCTGGGAATTAGAGTCGCCGATTACTTCCTGGTATCCGAAAAGAATATTGGTGTCTTTGTCCCAATATATTGAATAGTTGCGCACACCTGAGTCAGCTATCTGTTTTTTGAGTTCCGGCCAGAGTTGAGCGTGGCGTTTTTCATACTCGGCTTCAAAACCGGGCTTAAGAAACATTTTAAATGCAAATCTTTTCATGGTGTTTCTGATGAATTTTCGTTAGTCTTATAGGTTAAGTTGTTAAGAGAAGTGTGAAGATGAATAGTATCCTCAGTCACTTCTCTTGCAAAGTTAATAAAATTTATTGAGAATATTCAATAAAATAGATTTTTTTTTGGTAGTTTCGGTTCTAAAAAGTTAAATATTGAGATTTCCCTGCTGTCATTTCTAATGGAATGGAATTCCCATTAAAATATAAAGTGAATTCGGTATCGACTATTGGCGTAAGGCTTACAGCGGATATTTTACCATCATTCCATTGTGCATCGACTGTGACGCCGGAACGTGTTCGGAGACCGGAGACTGAGCCGTCTTTCCATTGGGCAGGGAGTGCCGGTAGGAGAATGATGGCATCGGGAGTGGATTGTACGAGCATTTCGGCTACTCCGGCAGTTCCACCAAAGTTGCCGTCGATTTGGAATGGGGAATGTGCATCCAGAAGATTTGGATATGTCCCGCCACCTTTGCGCTTGTCAGGCCCCTTATAATTGTCAGGGCTCACATATTTGAGGAGTCGACGATACATAGCATATGCCTTGTCAGCATCGGCGAGGCGGGCAAGGAGGTTTACTCGCCATCCCGTGCTCCATCCGGTAGTGTTGTCACCCTTTATCTCAAGAGTCTTTGCAGCGGCTTTAGCGAGTTCCGGAGTCTCTGCAATGGAAATATGATGACCCGGATAGAGTCCGTAGAGATGTGACTGGTGGCGATGTTGAGGATCTTGCTCCTTGAAGTCTTCAGCCCATTCTTGTAATTGTCCGGCTTTCCCTATCTTGTAGGGTGCAATTTTTGCGAGGGCAGCATCGATTTCCTTCACGAGTTCAGCATCAGTGTCGAGTGCCATGGCAGCATCACGGGTATCAGCAAGGCATTGGCGAATCATGGCAAGATCAGCAAATGCTCCGGCAGAGGTAGCCGCCGGTTTTCCATCGGGAGCTATGAAATTATTTTCGGGAGAGGTTGAAGGAGAGGTTATGAGGTTGCCGTCTTTGTCTTCGATCATCCAGTCGAGGCAGAATTCAGCAGCTCCCTTGAGGGTCGGATAGTACTCAGCAAGGAAATCCTTATCACGTGTGAAAAGATAGTGTTCCCATATATGTGAGGCAATCCAGGCTCCACCCATATTCCAGTTTGCCCATTGGGGATCGCCGGAGTTCAAGCCGACAGGATTAGTGATAGCCCATATGTCGGAATTATGTCCGAGGCACCAACCACGGTCGACACCGTAGTATTCGCGTGCTGTTTCCTTGCCTGTGACGGGCAGCTGCTTGATGAAAGAGAGCAATGGCATATGAAGTTCGCTAAGGTTAGTCACTTCTGCAGGCCAATAGTTTTCTTCAACGTTTATGTTTGTGGTATAATTAGAGCTCCAAGGCGGCAGGATAGATTCGTTCCAAAGGCCTTGAAGATTTGCAGGAACTTTTGGAGTGCGTGAACTGCTTATCAGTAGGTACCTTCCATAGTCGAAGTACAACTCTTCGAGGTCCGGGTCGTAGGCAGTATTGTCGTAATAATTTTTTAGTCGGAGGTCGGTAGGCATCTCGTTGAGTGAATTATCAGAGTCTCCGAGATTCAAATTCACTCGAGAGAATAGGCTTGAATAGTCAGAAATGTGGCTTTTCAATAGCTGATCAAATGTTTTTTTCACGGCTTTGTCAGCTTTTCGAGAGGCAATAGCCTTGAAATCTGCGCCATTTGTAGCCGGATTTTTGTCTGCTCCATTGAAATTTGTTGCAATAGCTACGAGGATAAGCGTTTGTGTTGCGTTTTTCACAGACAGAGTTCCATCGTTGGTCGGTATTATAGTGGCCCCCGGTGATATGGCACGGATGTCGGTACGGAAACGAATTCCACGGTTGTCATCATATAGGAATTTCTCATCAGCCGGCATATCCACATAGCTTGGGAGGGAGGAGTATGAAGCGCTTCCTTCTGCAATAATTCCGTTGTCGGTAGAGCTAACCTCATATTTCTTAATAGGGGATTCAAAAGAAAGGGTAAAGTCTATAGGATGCTCTGCCGTTATTCTGATTGCAATTATGCTGTCGGGGGCAGAGGCAATGTATTCGGTTGTGATTTCGTTATTGCCTTTTGTATAAGCCACTTTTGCAGTGGCATCGGAGAGATTGAGTTTTCGAGAGTAGTTTGTAGCTTCGGTTTTGTCTGCGAAGTCAATGAAGAGGTTGCCTATGGGTTGGTAGTTGTTGGAGTAATGACCTTGTACTTTCTTTTGGAGTTCCTGGGCAAGTTGATAGTCACCTGCATCCAGTGCGGCGCGTATTTCAGGAATAGCTTTGTAGGCACCGGGGGAATAAACTGCGGTGTCGGGTTCGCCGGTCCAGAAGGTTATGTCGTTTAAGGATATTCGTTCGCGTGAGGGATTGCCGTATATGATGCCTCCTTGGGTGCCGTTTCCGATTACGAAAGTTTCTTCGAAAAAGTCGGCGGGACGGTCGAAATATATGATTGGAGTGGCAGCGGAAGCGGAGAGGGCTGCGAATATGAGGGCAGAAGAAGCTAATTTAGTTAATTTCATGGGTTGATTGTTAGATGAGATACAAAGTTACGAAAAAAAGTGGAAAAGTAAAAGTTTTTGATATTGGATTTTTTAAGTTGACTCTATTGAGGGTGTTGCAGAACTATATTCTCCGCATCTTGTAGGGACGCACGGCTCGTGCGTACGTTTTTATATTGTTGATTACCAATCTAATTGCATAGAGGACGCACGAGCCGTGCGTCCCTACATCAGAATATTGG
>JAIDSL010000110.1 GCA_029061255.1 Muribaculaceae bacterium | reverse complement strand
CTTACCCGATGTGGCTTCAGCCACACCACCCCTACCCCCCCCTTCCTTCTCTCTTACCGGGTGTGGCTTCAGCCACGCCTACCCCAAGCAAGGTAAAATAATATTAATTTTCCTTAATTAATGTTAACATAAGCCCATTTGCCAGTATAATCACGTGGCAACCCTGATTTTCTCCGATTTTTTTTGTATCTTTGCATTGGATTCCAGAGGGAACGCTTGCGTTCTCTCTGTTTATTTTGGAATATTGCTCTCAATTCCCTGCATATCCATCTCAGCAAACAGCCTCGTGACAGATTTCAGGCTGACGCTGACACCGGGGGAGGCCCTACGGCTTCTTCAGGTCTTTTTTATTATATCAAGCCAAAGGATCAAGGTCGGCACCTAAAACCCGAAACCTGAAGCCTGAAACCTGAAACCTGAAGCCTGAAACCTGAAACCTGAAGCCTGAAACCTCGAAACACTAATGAATAATAAATAAAAACTCAATATAATGGCTAAAAAAGTAGAGACGGTCAACAATATGGTTGACCAGTTTGCAGAGTTCAAGGAACACAAGAACATCGACAAGACAACTTTGATCAGCGTGCTTGAGGAGTCTTTCCGCAACGTGATTGCAAAGCAGTTTGGATCTGATGAAAACTTCGACGTCATAATGAACCCCGACAAAGGAGACTGCGAAATCTATCAGAACCTTGAGGTTGTGGCCGATGATGAAGTCGACAATGTAAACACCCAAATTGGTATAACTGAAGCCAGGGAAATTGACCCGGAATGCGAGATCGGTGAAGATGTCACAAAACGAATTTACTTTGAGAAGTTCGGACGCCGCGCTATCCTCAACCTCCGTCAGACCCTTCAGTCAAAGATTCTCGACCTCCAGAAAGACGCCGTCTATTCCAAATTTAAAGAAATAGAAGGAGAGGTCATCTCAGGAGAGGTTCACCAGATATGGAAAAAGGAGATGCTCTTGATCGATGAAGAACAAAACGAACTGATCATGCCCAAAGAAGAGCAGATTCCCGGCGATTTCTTCCACAAAGGCGACATTGTAAGAGCTGTTGTGAAACGCGTCGATAATCCTAACAACAATCCGAAGGTAATCGTAAGCCGTACCGACGACCGCTTCCTCCGTCGCCTTTTCGAGCAGGAAGTGCCTGAAGTGCACGACGGACTCATCACCATCAAGGCTGTAGCCCGCATCCCCGGCAAGCGAGCCAAGATTGCAGTTGAAAGCTACGATGACCGAATCGACCCGGTAGGTGCATGCGTCGGCATAAAGGGAAGCCGCATACATGGCATCGTACGCGAGCTCCGCAATGAAAACATCGATGTGCTCAACTATACAGCAAACCCATCCTTGTTTATTCAGCGCGCACTCTCTCCCGCCAAGATCAGCTCAATCCGCATCAATGAAGAGGATAAAAAAGCTGAAGTGTTCCTCCATCCCGAAGAAGTCTCGCTTGCTATCGGCAAAGAGGGTCTCAACATTCGCCTTGCCACTATGATCACAGGCTACACAATCGACGTTTACCGCGACATTCAGGAAGGCGAAGAAGACATCTACCTCGACGAATTCCGTGATGAAATCGATGGCTGGGTGATCGAAACCCTGAAGGATCTCGGTCTCGGAACTGCAAAAGCTGTGCTTAATGCTTCTGAATCAACTCTCGCCCAGGCTGACCTCGAAGATGAGACCTTGGAGCACGTGATGCAGGTGCTCCGCGCAGAATTCGAAGACTGACCAATTATTTTAACCCGAAGTTGTTTCGACTTATTTTTTTATTAAGATTTCGTCAGCTTTGCGAGCAGATTTCGTTTCATGAAGAAGGAGCGATGCGGGCATCGTGACTGATGAATGAAGCGGAAGATGCCGTAAAGATGGCGGAAGCTTAATAAAAAGAATTGATCCTTTCATATTATTTTGATTTTTTTATATTCGTAAATAAGTCGAAACAACTTCCCAATTAAAAGATAGCGAATGCGAACTAAATTAGGAAAAATAGCGAAAGACCTCAACGTCGGCATAGGTACTGCCGCTGAGCTTCTTCGAAAACACAACATAGAGGTGGCCGACGACCCTAACATAAGGATCGACGAAGACGCCATCAATATCCTTACACGGGCATTCAGTACGGACAAGAACGCCAAAGACCAGGCTACCGACCAAGCTACACAGCGCCGCGAGGATAAGAAAACTGCACGCCAAGAACGCGAAAAAGCTGCCGAGCCTCGCAAGCCGGTCGGTCCTAAGATCGTAGGGCATATCGACCTTCAGACCGGTCGCCCTGTGGATAAGAACAAGGAAAAGCCGGTTGAAAAAGCCCCCGAACCCAAACCACAGCCGCAAGTTCAGACCCAACCAAAACCGCAACCGGCTCCACAACCAAAACAAGAATCGGCTCAGAAGCCGAAACCATATGTTGAGCCTAAACAGGAAAAGAAACCTGAACCGAAGCCTCAGCCCAAACCTCAGCCTGCTCCCGAGAAACGACAGGAACAGAAAAAAAACGAGCACCAAAGCAAGCCGAAACCGGAACTCGAAGGCACTGAGACCAATGGTGTATTCCGGCTAAAGGCTACCGCAGAGGCTCCAAAGATAAAGGTGCTCGGTACAATCGACCTCGATACTCTCAACCAAAATACACGCCCAAAGAAAAAGAGCAGAAGCGAACGAAACCGTGGCGGCCAGGGTGGTAATGCACAGGGTGCCTCCGGCAATGACAGAAAGCGCCGCAATCGCATCGGCAAAGAGAAAGTAGATATCGACAAGGCTGCTGCACATGGCACCAACCAGCGTCCTGAAAAGCAGGGCGGCAAGTCTGGCAAAGGTGGCCAACAAGGTGAATCGAATCGGGAAGGACGCAACCGCAACAAAAAAGGCAGCGAACGCAACAAGCCACAACAGCGCCAGGAGGTAAGCGCTGAAGATGTTCAGAAGCAGGTGAAGGAAACCCTCGCACGCCTCACCAACAAGCAGACCAAGAAGGCTGTGAAATGGCGTAAGGAGAAACGCGATGAGTTCCACAACCGTGAGGAAGCCGCTGCCGCTGCGGCTGCCGCCGAAAGCAAGGTGCTTAAACTTACCGAGTTCGTGACCGCCAACGACCTCGCACAGATGATGGATGTTCCGGTCAATAACGTCATAGCCACATGTATGAACCTCGGCGTAATGGTGTCGATCAACCAGCGCCTGGATGCCGAGACTATCAATATAGTAGCTGAAGAATTCGGTTTCTCCACCGAATACGTGAGCGCGGAAGTCACCAACGCAATTGCCACTGAAGAAGATTCTGAGGAAGATCTCGTGCCGCGTCCCCCGATCGTGACCGTAATGGGACACGTCGACCACGGTAAGACTTCACTCCTCGACTATATTCGAAACGCCAATGTGATCGCAGGCGAGGCTGGCGGTATCACACAGCACATCGGTGCATACAACGTGAAGCTAAGCGACGGTCGCCACATCACATTCCTCGACACCCCGGGCCACGAGGCATTTACCGCCATGCGTGCACGTGGTGCTAAGATCACTGACCTTGCCATTATTATAGTGGCAGCTGACGACGACGTGATGCCGCAGACCATTGAGGCTATCAACCACGCTACTGCCGCCGGCGTGCCGATGGTGTTCGCCATCAATAAGATTGATAAGCCTACAGCTAATCCCGACAAGATTAAGGAGCAGCTTGCCGGTATGAACTATCTCGTTGAAGACTGGGGTGGTAAGTATCAGAGCCAGGATATATCTGCCAAGAAAGGTATCGGCGTCGATGAACTTATGGAGAAGGTGCTTCTTGAAGCTGAGATGCTCGAGCTCAAGGCAAATCCAAACCGCCGCGCAATCGGTTCGATTATTGAATCCTCTCTCGACAAAGGACGTGGATATGTGGCTACAGTAATGGTGCAGAACGGCACTTTGCATGTAGGCGATGTGCTTCTTGCAGGCACTCATCATGGCAAGATCAAGGCTATGTTCAACGAGCGCAACCAGCGCGTAAAGGAAGCAGGGCCATCCACTCCGGTGCTGATTCTCGGCCTTAATGGAGCTCCGGCTGCCGGCGACACATTCAATGTGCTCGAGACCGAACAGGAAGCACGTGAGATTGCAGCTAAGCGTGAGCAGTTGCAACGCGAACTCGGACTCCGCACCACTAAGCGTCTTGGACTCGAAGAACTTGGGCGCCGACGTGCACTCAACGACTTCCACGAGCTCAACCTTGTTGTCAAAGGCGACGTGGATGGCTCCATCGAAGCATTGTCCGACTCCCTTATCAAGCTCTCGACTCCTGAGATCCAGGTCAACGTGCTTCATAAGGGTGTAGGTGCAATTTCTGAGAGTGATGTCACCCTCGCAGCCGCTTCCGACGCCATCATCATCGGATTCCAAGTACGTCCTTCAGGAGCAGCACGAAAAGAAGCTGAGAAAGAAGGTGTGGAGATTCGTCTCTATTCCGTCATCTACAAGGCGATTGAGGAAGTCAAGCAGGCCATGGAGGGTCTTCTTTCTCCGGAAATCAAGGAAGAGATCACTGGTACGGCAGAAGTGCTACAGACCTATCATATTTCGAAGGTCGGCACTATTGCCGGTGCAATCGTGCGTGATGGCCGTATTAAGAGCCGCAGCAAGATCCGCGTGATCCGCGACGGCATCGTGGTCTACACAGGTGAGCTTGGATCGCTTAAACGCTTCAAGGATGATGTCAAGGAAGTTGTCAGCGGCTATGACTGCGGTCTCTCCGTTGCAGGCTACAACGACATTCATGAAGGTGATCTCATCGAAGGATACGAAGAAGTGGAAGTTAAGAAGAAACTATGAAATATTATCTGAACCTTGGCAGCAACCTGGGCAACAGGTTGCTCCACCTCACGCGTGCCATGAAGGCTATCGGAGAGGAGTTCGGACCATATGAGACAAGCCATAAGGTGGAGTCGGACCCTTGGGGGTTCAACTCCACCAATCGTTTTGTCAATATCGGGCTGGCAATTGAAAGCGATGAGGAGCCGGAAGAAGTGCTCAGACGCCTGCAAGGCATTGAAAAAACAATTTCCCCTCGTGGACATCGCCGATGGGATGGATCATACAATGACCGGGAGATCGATATCGACATCATGGCTACCGACGGAGATGCCTACGACTCTCCGACACTCCATATCCCCCACCGACACCTCGCTATGAGAGATTTCTTTCTAAAACCACTTGCTGAACTTGCCCCCGGATGGCATCATCCCGTTTCAGGGCTTTCAGCCACAGAAATGCTCAATCAGTTATGAATATCTTGTTAAAAGACGGATGCGTAGGCCTGAAAGGCAATGACTTTGCTCATGATGAGCAAGAGGCGGAATGGGTCGAGCTCCGTGCATCGTGGATGCGTCTCGGTGATGAGAAATGGCAACAAGTAGTACGCGCACAAGAACTCAAGAATTTCCATACAGCTCATAAATTCTGTGGATTTTGTGGTGGCCACATGGCTCCTTCTACCGACATATCAGTGAAGTGCAACAAGTGCGGGCGCGAAATATGGCCCGGGCTTTCCCCTGCCATGGTAGTATTGGTCACTCGCAACGCCGGAGAAGAGGCCCTGCTCGTTCATGCAGCAAATTTCAGACATGCTGATGTCCACGCCCTGGTGGCTGGATTTGTCGAGACCGGGGAATCCCTCGAGCAGTGCGTAGCCCGCGAAGTGAAAGAAGAGACTTCGATTGAAATTTGCAATATAAAATATGTTGGAAGCCAGAGCTGGCCATTTCCAAGCCAGATGATGGTTGGCTTCACAGCAGAATATAAAAGTGGTGAAATCCGGCTTTCCGACGGTGAACTCACATCAGCAGGATGGTTCACACGTGGCAATCATCCCCCGTTGCCTTCTCCTCCATCGCTGTCACGCCACATCATCGACCTGTGGATTCAGGGGAGACTATGACAAAGTCTCCCCTTTCTTATTCTGATTTGAAATAGTCTCCTCTTATTATTAGGTCGGAAATTCTATATGACTCTCGCAGCGTATCAAGAGTTTCTTGGGTAGGATTGCCATATATATTACCATATGAGTCAATTGTGCCGTCTACACATGGATTGAATGCTGAAGGAGCCATACCTCGATATGGCATACCACTGCCCATGATTTCAAGTGTGGCTGGGAAAAGGTTCACTTGTCCCACTATACGCGATATCCGTTTTGTCCGTCCACTGTTCACCGCCATATAGAATGCTCTGACATTCCCATCCTCTGAGGCAATTGCCTGATGATGGTCTGAGGCAATAATGACAAGTGTATTTTTCGGAAGAGCCTTTACAAAATCCCCAATATATTGATCAGTCATATGGCACATATTTGCGTAATACTTCTCCTTCTTGGAAAGGGATTGCGTAGAATTTAGTTCCTCCGGAAGAGGCCATGCACCTTCCGTAAAAGGAATGTGCATCGATATTGTCATAAGCGTCATAAAGAATGGTTGCTTTATCTTCTTTACCATCTCAATCGCTTGCAGAAACATTGCGCCATCCCTGCCATATTTCTCAATTGGAAATTCCGGGCGATCTTTTATCGCCAAAGGCTCTCCCAGTCCAAAATTCCTGAGAGTATTGCCTTCATTCCAGCATACACCCTCATCTGCAAGCAGAAGATATTTGTTGTGATGTGGCAGCGCATCCGCAAGCGACGGGAAAGTGTCTTTTGATCCATACGTGATGGAATAAGCTATCTTTTCAGGCGGCAACAACCCTGTCATTAGAAGAAGATGCCCATCAGACGAACTCGATGCCTTTATCTGGCTCACCACATTGTCAAACACCACTGTGCTTTCTGCTCTTGCAAGAGAATCAAGCACAGGCATCACTTTCCAATCTCCAATCTTCTTTCCTACCATATCGGAATTAAGCGACTCTACGATGATGAAGACCACGTTCATTGAGTCTACGCGGCAATCCTGCTTCTTTTTCATTTTCGAAATCGAGTCAGGACAAAGGACAGGATCTTTTCTATAGTGATGCAAAAAGTCTCCGATTTCCTTCCGCTGCGTTTCATTCAATGCCACCGTACTCGTCAATACACCCACCGCATCCACTGCAAACCTGACAAGATAGCAAGCAGGACCATTGTAGACATAAAGCTGTCTTTGTCCTGTATAGCCTCCAATGAAATGATCGCTTAAACCCTCAGAAAAGCTTCGCACCGAAATAGAGTTTCTCCATGAAAAAGTGGTCTTGAAATATGATGCTTGTCCGGCCACTCCTGTCATAAGACAAGCACCGAAAAGACTCCATTTCATCATCATGCGTAGTGGTGACGACTTTTTAGGTTTTATCAGCCTTAAACCTATACTTGCAAGGCAAGGGGGTAGCAAAAACAAAAGGTCACTCCATCTTAGTAATGCCAAGCCATATCCCAAAAGATCTGAATCCATATTTCCTCCCATGGTCACCGCTGCCGGAGGAATGAGATCATTCCAAAACCGGAAATAGGTAAGATTGCAAACACACCATATCGCCACTAACCAAACAGGAATCAGCGCCGCCCAACGCCATTTTGAGTTGAGAAGCCAATAAGGAGCCAAAATCAGGGATATATCTCCAGCAGCCTTTATCAGAGTGCCTATTGCGTTGGAGTACTCTATATCAAGTTCCCTCTTCATCATCCACCATTCAGCAAGCATACACAAGAAAACTGTTGCAAACCAGACGCCGGTTCTCCATCGTCCATCTGAAACCTCGTTGTATACTTTCTTGTTATTTGTCCCAATCATGTCCCGGCAGTTATGAAAAAACGACGCAGCTCTTTGATCTGCGTCGTTTTAATTAGTTATTGTCGGGGTGAGGCGACTCGAACGCCCGACCTCTACGTCCCGAACGTAGCGCGCTAACCAACTGTGCTACACCCCGAGTGCAATTTCCATGCGACGGTTGCCGCTCAATTGCGACTGCAAAATTAATCTATTTTTTTAGAATATCCAAATTTTTTAGCAAAAATCTTCTTTCCCAATTTTCTAATTTCTCCATCCTTCTCTCAACTCACCACTCCCAATTACTTTGTGTAAAGCGGATAAAGCTTTCCAATAAATTGGGGCCAAGAAAGCTCTCTTTCGAATCGATCTCTCGCAGCCGACCCTATATTCCGGCGGGTCTCATTTGATAAAGCAAGCTTCTTCATCTCTGATGCCAGCCGCTCCGCATTGCGTGGTGGCACTAAAATTCCGTCACGGCCATGAGTGATATATTCAGGCTGAGCGCCATTGTCGGTGCATACGATGGGCCGCCCCTCCTTCATGAACTCTATGTTCGAGAGTCCGAAAGCCTCCGGGGCTGTAGATGGAAGCACCCCAAAATGCGACATCCGGATATAGTCTTCAGTATTCTCCTTATGTCTCGGCCAGTCTATCATATGCATGACCCCTGCAGTAAAAGCACGTCGCCGCAAAGAATCCACATAGTCGGGATGACCTGTGCCCACAATCTTGAGGCGTATTTTCATTGTCTTTAATATCACAAGGGCATCGATCAAATCTTCCAATCCTTTGTCTGGGGCAAGACGCCCGAGATACATTGCCGTGACAGGTCCTTTTGCCGGTTCTGCCGCCAACGGTTCCAATTCTTCGTTAAGACTATTATGTATTACCACAGCATTGATATCATCATCGGCATAGCGTCCCTTCCAGTGCCACCCTGACAAGAACTTGTCTCTTGCTATTCGCGATACGAATATCATATGGTCTACATTTCTATAGACAAACCTATGGAATGGCGACCGCCCTGCCCTTCTTACATAATGCCGAGTCAGAAGCACCCTTATATCATGCCGCCCCAATAAGCGGCGGGCCGTCAGGGCGGCAAAAGCATCGCGTGTATTATGGCAGTGCACAGCTGTGGGCTCACTGCTTTCATTAAGCACATCGCATATTCCTTTCACAGCATGATATGAAAGGAACCCTCCCAAAGGTGCAAACCGCACATCAATTCCCTGACGGCGGAACACATCGTCTACAGCCCTTGCATCGCGGGTGATGACAAGTACGTCATCACCATGATCACGGCAATGTCGGCAAATGTCGAGCGCATAGCGCTCCACACCCGACCACATTACAGAAGAAAGGACATGGATAATCCTCATCCCTCAAATTTACTGATTAATTGCGTGCGGCAAGCATCACAGAGAGATCGGCAGAAGGCAACCCGGTATAAGATCCCACAAGCTTATCTACAAGCTTGCCATGGTAAGTGACTATTCCCTGTTGCACACCCTCATTTGTGGAAATCATGCTGTCGAAGTTTTCCTTCAGGCGTAGTTCCTCAAAGAAGTTTACAAGAACATTACTTAAGGCCATAGCAACTGTGCGGGGCACCGATACCGAGGGATGAGACTCTTTGAAATCGAGCACATAAGCACTGTCTTTCATGACTGCCGAAAGATTCTTGGGGAATTCAAACTGCCGCGTGGTGGTGCCGAGAAGGATTACGTCAGCTGTCTTAACCTTGTTATAGAGCACACGGGGATGGATCATTATGGTCTGAATCTGGGGTCCGCATATCTCCCTTGCCACTGCAAGCATCGACACGTCGTTGTTGACCACTGTCACCTGTGCCCCCATATTCAGGGCTGCCTTGGCTGCTGAATATACATCGGTGCCATCTCCTATTATAAGCACTTCGCAGGGATTTATGCCGGCTACGCTTGCAAGAAGCACGCCCTTTCCTCCTCCTAAGTAAGAAAGGTTTTCCTGTGCATACATTATAGCTGCACGCCCGTCGATCTCATCGATGATATCAGCAAAGATTGGGGTGTCGTTGTGGCTATACATGTTGTCAAGGCAACCCATAGTGATATCCATGTCAAGCAGTGCTTTGATCGACTCCTTGTCAATCAGGCCGGATGCCATCGTGCAGAGCAGTGAACTGCCGGGTTTCATCAGCATTATGTCTGATGTGCGGAGCGGGGAGAAAGAAAGCACTATCGAAGCACCCAAGGCCTCTTCACGCGACACTATCTTGACTCCATATTCTGCATATGCATCATCACTGAAAGAAATGTCGACTCCGGCACCCTCCTCCATAGCCACCTTCAGGCCCGATGATGTCAGCAGGCCACACGCCTCCGGAGTGAGAAGCATACGTGTCTCATCTGTATCAGGATAGTTTGCAAGCATTGCTATGTCGATGCTTTCTCCGTTGCTCAGCATATTTGCGTGCATAAGCAGAGGCTCAATATCAATGGTTGCCGTTTCTTTCTCAATTGCTTCTTTAATCATGGCTCTTGTGTTTATAGGAATCAAAAAAGTCAGGAACATCAAGTGCTCCGCATCGGCAAAATTAACAAATTATTCTTTTTTTTCCAAATTGTGGAAATGATTTTTGATAAAGTCTTCTACAGTCTCTGATATCTGCCGTTTATTCTCAAGCTTGTCGCCCGAAATTATGACTGATGCACGGTCGTAGAATGGCTTCCTCACTTCCATATGCTCCCTCAACGTCTGGAGTATCTCCTCTTTCGACTTCCCTGCCATAAGCGGACGCTTGTTGCCTGCCTGAAGTATCCTGTCGGCTATCACATCTTCAGACGCCTGAAGGCACACAGTGATACCCCGGGAATTCATGTAGTCCATGTTGTCTCCATTGCAGGGAGTGCCTCCGCCACAAGATATCACCACATCCGACATTTCTCCCACCTCCCTGAGCATGGCACTCTCAATGCGCCTGAATTCAGCTTCACCCTTCTGTGCAAAAATCTCCCTGACAGTGGAGTGGAATCGCTGTTCAATATAGAAGTCGAGGTCAATATGCTGCATCCGGGCTCTCTTTGCAAGCGCACGCCCGAACGTAGTCTTGCCGGAAGCCATATAGCCGATTATGAATAGTGTCATTTGTTCAATTCTTTATGCATAATTCATAATTCACAATCATTGAAATTGTTTTAGAATTATACACCGGTTAATATTATACATTAGACAAATAAGGATTATGCATTATGAATTTTGCATTATGCATTAACTAATGGAAGTTCTATCCGGAAGGTCGTTCCTTTCCCCACTTCCGATTCCTTCACGAAAATCCTTCCGTCATGATATTCTTCTATGATTCTCTTCACGAGAGTCAATCCCAACCCCCATCCTCTCTCTTTGGTCGTGTAGCCGGGATCAAACACTTTGTTGAAGTTCTTTCTCGGTATTCCTTTGCCTGTGTCTTGCACCTCTATCCATACGCAGTCTTTCCCTTTCCCTGTGGTGATGTGGATCTCGCCTACCCCTGCCATGGCATCGACTGCATTTTTTGTCAGGTTCTCCATCACCCATTCAAAAAGGCTTGATGATATCATCACCCCATGGTCATCTTCACCGAAATGGAAATTTAGCGACACCTTTCCCGATATACGCCCTCTCATATATTCAAGAGAGGATTCTATAGTCTGGTTTATATATTCAAGTTCGAGATTTGGGCGCGACCCTATCTTTGAGAACCTTTCCGCTATCTTAGATAGCCGCTTCACATCCTTGTCGATTTCTGTGGTCACATCAGGGTCCGTGCCGGATGCCTCAAGATATTGGCTCCATGCCATCAGCGAAGATATAGGAGTGCCAAGTTGATGCGCCGTTTCCTTTGAAAGTCCAACCCATACCCTATTTTGCTCTGCCTTTTTTGTATAGACCACAGCCGTATAGATAATCAGCACGAGCACTATCATCACAGCAAGCACCACATAAGGATAAAGGCTCAGGCGCCGAAGTAATATCGAGTCTTCATAATAGATATATTGGTTGACGCCGGGATAGACCTCCACCTTTATGAAGTGAGAATTATCTTTATCAATATTATCGAGGTTCTTGTTTCCAACCGCTTTTTCAAGTCTTTTCTCAAGGAATTTCCGGTTACGCTCGGTAAGGTCAGAAAAAACTACGTGCTCCCCATCTGCCACGCGGTCGGGGAGCTCGTAGTTTCTGTATTCAAGTATGTTTTTGTCAGCATCTGTCACCATCACCGGTATCGAATTGTTCTGCGCGATGATGTTAAGAAGAAACTCAAAGTCGGCATTTCCATCCACTTGAGCCATTTTCTCCGTTGCCGATGCCCATATATTCATTCTCTCCCTTTCCTGGATCGAAAGTTGCTTCACGAGATTAGTCGATATGATAAGGAAAATTATCACAGAAATCGTGGAGCATACCAGAAAGATAGTCTTTCCGTACTGATCGGAAATTACAGAGAACTTCATTTTATCAGGAATTCAGACGAATTTTATCCTTGCCTTCTTAGTCACCCGGCAGGTATTGTCGGCAAACAATGCCTCTCCCGGCTGGAGTGTGACTATTTCTGCTGCGATGTCGGCATCCTCCGGATTTTCAATCACGCATCCTCCCTCGAGCCACTGCGCAACGTTGTCGACCAGACGGTCGAGTATTTCGGGATCGTTGACCACCCTGAAGAGACCATGATGTCCGTCAGGTATATCCATACGATACACTGATGTCTCCATATTGAGAGATCTTGATGCCTTTGTGAAGAGACCTTTCTGGTTGACATAGCCAAGGAATACCACAGGAGGAAGACCTCCCGGGCGTGCCGGCGAAACCTGAGATTTCTGCGATGGCGCGCTTTGGCTCTGTTCTTGCGTGTGGCGCATTTCCTGGGCGGGCCGTGGTTCTTGTGCCGGGCGACGCTCCTGAGCCTGATGAGATGCAATTGGCTGCTCTGCACGACCTTGACGAGCGTTTGAAAGCTCTCTCTTTGCGGCATCGAGTTGCCTGCGAAGCGCGTCTGCCTCTCTTTTGGCAGCATCGAGCTCTCTTTCACGAGCTTCCATCTCTGACTTAAGCTGTTTTATTTCATCATTTTTAGCAGTCAAAGAGTTTGCATATTGCTCTCTCATCTTATTTTGCTCTTCCTTTGCAGCCCTTTTTGCTTCTCGGATCTCCTTCTCCCCTGCTTTATGGTCGGCTAATGATGCGCCGGTCTCCTTCATGCTCTTAGAAGCATACATCACAAGCCATATCACTACACCGACCAAGACAACGAGGATACCGATATACCATCCGGTGTTGCTCGATTTTTTTGGCTGTTCGTCAGCGATTCCGGCATCGGCCTCTGCCTGTGCTACTGCTTGAGCTACTGCATCTACTGCATCAGGCTCAGCCGCAACTGCCTGGTCAGATGATTCATTGGCAGCCGGGGCTGCTGTTTCCGAAGCTGGAGTTGAAGATGGCTTGGCTTCAGCAGCAGGCTTGGATGCATCCTCAGTGGGTTTTGCAGGCTCTGCAGGTTTAGTTTCGGCAGGTTTAGCTTCTGCAGATGGCGCAGCCACAGTCATTTTATTGAGATTCTTGGCAAGGACACTAAGGCATTTCTTTCCATCTTCCTTAAGTCCGGGAGAGCGGAAGAAAGTAGAACTCCAATACTCCACAAGCTTCTTTTTGTCCCATGACGCATAGTCTTTGGGCACAGCTACGGCGTTGAAGCTCTTTATATTTTCTTGTTCCTTTGCCTTCAGCGACTTGCTGAGTTCAGCCACACTCGATGGATTAAGTTTGTCAAGATAATCGGAGCCATTGTTGGCATATCTAAGATAGTGCTTGGCGGCCAAGGCACGTGCTTGTTCCATCTCCTTGTCGGTCACGGCAAAAGACGGAATAGCGGTGACCATGGCCACCGCTATCATGAATATTTTGAGGAAACTGTTCATCAGCGGTAATTATTCTTCAGCTTCCTTCATGTTATGGAATACGTTCTGCACGTCGTCGTCATCCTCGAAGCGCTCAAGAAGCTTTTCGATGCTCTCGCGCTGTTCGGGAGTCACATCCTTGTAGTCAGTGGGGATTCTTTCAAACTCTGCGCTCACAATTTCCATACCTGAACCCTCAAGGAATTTCTGGATATTGTTAAACTGGTCGAAAGCGCCGTATACGAGCCATTCTTCATCCTCTGCCTCAAGTTCTGCATCAAGGTCCATAAGTTCAAGTTCGAAGTCTTCAAGGCTTGTCTCAGGATTCGGTTTCACATGGAATACGCTCTTATGGTCGAAAAGGAATGAGAGCGAACCCTGTGTGCCGAGAGAGCCACCATGTTTTGTGAAATAGCTGCGCACGTTGGCTACCGTACGCTGGTTGTTGTCGGTAGCAGTCTCCACAACGATAGCGATACCGAAGGGTCCATATCCTTCATAGACGATCTCCTTGTAGTCAGAAGCATCCTTGTCGGTGGCTTTCTTGATGGCACGCTCGATCGTGTCCTTAGGCATATTGGCAGCCTTGGCATTATGCATAAGCATACGCAGACGCGGATTCATGTCCGGATCCGGGCCACCGGCTTTGACTGCGATAGTGATTTCCTTACCTATGCGGGTGAATGTTCTTGACATATTGCCCCAGCGTTTTAGCTTGCGGGCCTTGCGGAATTCAAATGCTCTTCCCATATTTAGTTATCTGTTTTCAGTTGTCTGTTTTCAGTTGTCAGAGTTATCTAATATCTTTGGTAGGGACGCACGGCTCGTGCGTCCGCATGCAAAATTTATCGCAGGCTTGCCCCAAGCTGGGTCTGCAGGCTCTTGATGATCTTGTCCATCACGCCGTCGATCTGCTTGTCTTTAAGTGTATTCTCAGGGTCTTGGATTGTGAATGCCACAGCATACGATTTCTTACCCTCCGGAAGATTCTTGCCTTCATACACGTCAAATAGCCTTATGTCGCGTAGAAGCTTGCCGCCAGCCTTGCGAGCACATGTCTCTACAGCGTCGAAAGATACAGAGGCATCAAGCAGAAGCGCCAAGTCACGTCTCACCGGCTGAGTCTTCTCAAGCGGAGCATACGTAGTCTGGAATTTGGCAGCAAGCTTGCAGAGGTATGTCCAATCGATGGAAGCATAGCATACTTCCTGGTCGATATCAAGAGCCTTCAATGTCTTGCGACTCAGAATTCCAAGCACAGCGAGGTGTTTGCCGCTACGGTGCGAAATCTCAAGCTTGGCAGAGAAAGTGGCATCGGAGCTTTGTGTCATCTTAAGTCCGGATTCTGCCACACCTACCTTTGCGAAGATATTGAGCACGGTTGCCTTGAGGTCGAATACGGTTGCCTCCAAAGCCTGACGGTTCCAAGATGCCGACTGCAGATTGCCTGTCATCCAGATTGCCAGCTCCATATGCTCTGAATACTGGGCAAGAGGTTTTTCCTCACTCTTCTCCTTGTTAGAATCGAAGGAATAGACGTTGCCAAACTCGTAAAACTTCAAGTCTGCCGCCTTTCGGTTTACGTTGTGAGCTATGCTTTCGAGTCCTCCAAACAAGAGGGTCTGACGCATCACCCCAAGGTCATTGCTCAGAGGATTCATCACCTTCACGCAGTTGTCGAGCGGGAAGTCAGCGTTGCCGTCGTAATATTTCACTGCAGAGAGTGAATTATTCATGATTTCGCGGAAGCCCTGGCCCGAGAGGTCGTTGCTCACCACCTGCTGAAGCGCATATGCCTCATCTACAGCAGTGCGCTTCGAGAGATTGGCATGCATCTCAGTGCCGAATTCCACGTTATTATAGCCATAAATGCGAAGGATTTCCTCCACTACATCACACGGACGAGTCACATCGACACGGTATGTAGGCACCTTGATTGAAAGGACATCCTCATCAGCCGTTTCCTTCACTTCAAATTCGAGAGCACGGAGTATGCCGACAATGATATCGGTTGGAATATCTTTGCCTATAAGGTTGCGGCAATATGTAAGGGAGAAATCCATCTCCACCGGTTTCACAGGCGCCGGATAAATGTCTACGACATCTCCACAGATTTCGCCCCCGGCAATCTCACGGATAAGCACGGCTGCCAACTTAGCGGCATAATCGCACATGTTGGGGTCGGTACCACGTTCGTAGCGGAATGAAGCGTCTGTGCTCAAGCCATGACGGCGAGCCGTGCGGCGGATTGAGGTAGGATTGAAATATGCGCTTTCGATAAACACATCTGTGGTAGCCTCCGTCACACCTGAATCAAGGCCACCGAAGACACCGGCGATACACATTGGCTTCTCGGCATCGCAAATCATAAGATCGTTCTCATTGAGAGTGCGCTCAGTCTCATCGAGAGTAGTGAATTTCGTACCGGCAGGGCAAGTACGAACCACAATCTTCTCTCCTGCCACTTTGGCAAGGTCGAAGCAATGCAGCGGTTGTCCAATGCCAAGGAGCACAAAGTTTGTGATATCTACTATAGAGTTGATCGGACGTTGGCCGGCAGCCACAAGAAGGTTTTTCAGCCATTCCGGCGACTCCTTCACCTTCACCCCGCGGATAGTCACGCCACAATATCTTGGACAAAGCTTCGAATCTTCGACTTCTACACTGACAGCCCCATCCTTTTTGTCTACTGAGAATGAAGCCACGTCCGGCACACTGATTTCCGGCATCTCCACACCGGCACTGTTACCGGATTCAAGGATACGTGCCCACTGATAAGCCTTCAGGTCACGCGCACAGCCATAATGGCTTGCTGCATCCACACGATTGGGAGTCAACTCCACCTCAAGGCGATAATCGCTCTCCACATTAAAGTAAGCAGCGGCTTCTGTTCCGGCAGGGACATCGTCAGGAAGCACCATAATGCCTGCATGATCATTGCCAAGACCGATTTCATCCTCAGCACAGATCATACCATGCGACTCCACGCCACGAAGTTTACCTTTTTTGATAGTGAACTCCTTGTCGCCATCGTAAAGGACAGTACCGATTGTAGCCACCACTACAGTCTGGCCGGCAGCCACATTGGGAGCGCCGCACACAATCTGGAGCGGGGCATCTCCACCGACATCGACAGTAGTGACATGCATATGGTCGCTGTCAGGATGAGGCTCGCATGTCAGCACCTTTCCTATCTTAAGGCCGCGGAGTCCGCCGCGGATTGACTCCACCTCCTCAATCTGGTCGCATTCCAGACCGGTGGAAGTGAAAGCTGCCGCCAGTTCTTTTGGCGACTCATTGAAATTGATATAGCGTTTAAGCCACTTGTATGATATATCCATAAAGGTATTGTTATCGGTTGTTTCGCACACGAAATCAGGCCATTTAGCCCTCCTTCCCTTTTCAACTTGCAAAAGTACAAAATAATCGGCTAATTTGCAAATCGAATTTTGCAATCAGGCATTCTAAGGCCCCTAATTTAGAAATTCCTCCTCATCTACCCATCTTTTTCTTGGTATAAAACCGTCAGACAGCGGATTTCGCAGTGAATCATATAGCTGATAGTCCACACCGGAAAGATACATGATCATCTGAGGCAATTCTGATGTGGAGAAAGGGACTGAACGCGCAGCGCCCAACTTCTCCACAACAGCAGGATTTTTCTCCCTGTAGGCCTCATTGACATAAACAAGGAATGGAACCCTGACAAAATGCGGATCCCGACCTCTGTATTCTCGGTCGTCGTAGACATTCTCGCCATGGTCAGAAACGTATACTATCACGGATGGAATGAGACTATTCCTTATATCGTCAATCACAACACCAAGTATGCTGTCGGTATAGAGGATCGAATTATCATAATCAGCGATGATGCCGGCCTTCCTGTCGTCAAGCCATTTCCTTGGTTTGTATTTAAGGATGTCTCGAGCGGAAAAGTGGTGTCGGGACTCAGGAAAACGATGGGCATACTGGAAATGAGACCCCATCAAGTGAAGAAATGTCAGTTGCAAGGAGTCTCCGGATGCCAACGAAGCTCGCCATGCAGGAAGAAGCGCATCGTCGAACCTCACCGTATAATGATCCTCAGAATCAATGCTTCCCACATAGTTCACAACATCGGCATCAGCCGACAGAATGCTCGATAGATTCGACCATTTGCCTGAGAACTCTTGATTTGACAACCAGTTGGTCTGATAACCAAGATGATGGAATATCTGCAGAAGCGATGGAAATTCATACCATTCTCCACACTGCGGCTCATCAGTCATGAATGAAATAAGCCTTGGCATGTTCTGTGCGGTGGAAGTAGAAGAAGCCACAGCATCGTCAAATACGTAAAGCCCCTCACTGATGGAATCAAGATAAGGAGTGGTAGGAAGCGGATATCCGTAGATCGACAGATGGTCGCGCGAAGCCGACTCCCCTATCACGACGACAATCCTTCCTGCCGCACGAGAAGATGTCAGGCTTTCCGGATAAGGAAGTGGGCGTTTTTTAGACTGCAGTTCACTAATCACCTTTCTATCTTTCATATATTTTGCTACGCATCGATAACTACGGGCAAAAACGCTATGGTCTGTACGCCCCACATCGGTAGTAGTAAATACATATGCAAGATATACCAGACCTAAGCCTGACGGAATTCCGATACAGCCCATCAACCATTTTTTTTGAACCATAGGTAGCCATTTCCATGCCGCTGCAAACGTCACAATAAACACCCATAGCCATATGGATTGCATCATCGACAGCATCTTATCGGCGAGTTCAGGCATAAATTCCCCTATTTCCGCCGGATTCGTCTCCGCCATGATATTGAAGAGTTTCCGAGAGATTCCAAAGCCATAGAAAAGCCAGCATCCGCCATTGAGCAAAGAAAGCAGCATGAACGCAGCGATCAGCAGGATCGCACCCGTCCTCAACCATACATTGCGGCAGCAGAAAGCGTAGATGGCTGTAAGTATGGTTGACTTCAGGAAAGAGACACAAGCGAGGCCGACTACAGCCGGGACGCCACCCTCGTGATGAGCCGAAAAGTCAGCCACATCAGCTAAAGATCCGGAGGCCAGTATCGCCAAGACAAGCCACAGCCTTACCAAATTCTTATCAAGAGATGTATTCAGGTTCTCCATTCTCAACTTAATGAAGTTGTTTATGTTAAGATTATACGCAAGCGTAAGCAGAATTTTACATTTTTCGATTGCAAAGTCAATCAAAAAACAGCACAAAAAAAGTGCGCAACTGGAGCACGTTAGCAGTGCTATTTTCAAGTCACTTGAAATAGTCTTCGAAATAGGGAAGTTGGAATGTCATCTTAGCTGTAGTGCCGTTTGCAAGCATGATGTCACAATAATTACCATCGGCAAGGATATATAAGATCTCGTCGGTCGAAATCCTCACCAGTTCACTCGATGTCACTATCTTCAACCACTCCATAGTAAATAGTTTTCTACTCTAAGACAACGTGATGCCTGATACGTTTATTATACGCATATAATTAGCACTAATCTTGTATGAAAAAATTTACAATTCTTTTTTTACTGATAATATCAGTGGTATTCTGCTTAGATGCGGATGTTTTAAGTCTGAAAAAGATTCGGGATAGAGCCTATAGTCCTGTAATCCTTCGGCTATGATGACCGTCTGACCTAATTTCTTTTTCTGGTCGTTTTCACACTTAAATTGAGCAGTTGAACAAAAAAACGCGCAGGCATATGACCGGTGAGTCATAGGCTGCGCGTTTTTAGAGGTAGACCCAGCCACCTATGGCAGGGAGAGTATAAGGCGATGAATGCGGTCATGTCACCGGCCCAAATGTCGATACTCTATATCGATGCATCAGGGAGTGGCGCGTTTTCCGAAAGACGTAGGAGGCGGTTGGGAAACCGCCTTCCCATAAGTCTGATGCGCGCGGAGGTTGGGAAGCTTCCCTTCCATAATACGGATGCATGGGGATTCGCATAGCTGTGATGGACCGTCAGGCCGCAGCCTACAGCATGTGGATCCGGATGCATACGTCGATGCATTGATGCATGGAGAGTTGAAGCCAGTGGGCTTCAAAGTATCGGAGACTGCGCCTCAGTATCGGCGCTTCGCGCAGTATCGGCGACTTGCGTCGCAGTATGGCGAATGCGTGGTGCTGTAAGGCGCGCTTCGAAGGGCGCAGGCTGGAAAGCCTGCTCTCCATGTGTTGTGGCAAGATGTCATTGTGCTCTTTCTATGGCTCGGAGAGCCGTTTTCATCGTTGTCAACGTTTTCGTCGTTTTCATCGATTGTTACGGCTGTGCTGGCGATAGCGCGGTGTGGACCGTCAGGCCTCGGCCACCGTGAGGAAACCTCTGTTTCCGGGTGCAAAGTTAATATGGATTTTGGGGTGGATTCCCTTATCGCCATCAAAAAATGAAGGTTGGGCTTCATTTTTGCGTTTTGCGTTTTCAGATTGCGGACAAGCCGCTTTGGGGGAGGTTAGGAAACCTCCCTTCCATAAGACGCTTAGGGGAGGAGAGGGATGCGGATTTTTT
>JAIDSL010000011.1 GCA_029061255.1 Muribaculaceae bacterium | reverse complement strand
TAAGCTTGTAAAGGAACTCTTTGGCTTGGCGGCAGATGTCGCTTAGCCGATATCTAATTTTTTAACGAACTATTGTTGTTAAAAATGATACTGTAATTGATATTGTAATTGATACTGTAAATATCAATGCTGATACTGTAAGTGATACTGTAAATGATACTGCACGTTTGATTTTACAATGTATTATTGAAAACCCTAAGATTACTTATGAAGGTATTGTTAAGAGGACAACTATTCCGAGAGCAACGGTTGCACGGAATATTTCAAAATTGAAAGTTTTAGGATATATTATAAGACATGATGCTGATAAGAATGGATATTGGGAAGTTTCGAAGAATTGACAATTTCCAAGTCTTTGATGCAAAAGACTCATCTCATTTTCGCGCTCTCTGTGGGAGAATCAAAGAGTATACGAAATTTGATTAATATAATATGTTAAATTAAATACTTTTGTAAAGTAGATTAGCTAAAAGAGAGTTGTTATGAATAGACCTTATATTATATGCCACATGATGCAGTCGGTTGACGGGCGTGTGGCCTGCGACATGGTAGACAAGATTAGTGGCGACGAGTATTATGATGCACTCGATTCTCTCGACTGTCCTTCCCGCATGGAGGGAAAGCGTTCCTACCAGATCCACTATTGCGGATTCGAGGAGTTCAAGCCTATTCAACCTGGAGGTGTTGGCGAGATGAGATGGTATGTAGCCAACAAGGCGAAAGGATATGATATATCTGTCGATACCAAGGGTGTGCTTCTTTGGGATGACACCGACAATACCGACCGTCTCTGTATAGTAAGCGAACAGGCCTCTCTCGAATATCTTGAGTATCTGACCGGAAAAGGAATTTCCTATATTGCGGTTGGTAAGGATAGCGTCGACCTTCCTAAAGCTATGGCGATCCTGTATGAGGAATTCGGAGTGGAGCGGCTTGCCGTCGTAGGCGGAGGAAAGATCAACGGTGCGTTCCTGGCAACCGGACTGATTGATGAACTGAGTGCGATGATAGCTCCCGGCATCGACGGAAGAATCGGACAGCCGGCCCTTTTCGACGGAATCAGCGACTGTGAAGACTATATGCCGGTTACGCACAGCTTCAAGAGTGTGCAAGCCATGCCCAACGGGGTCATATGGGCAAGATATTATGTCGAACGATAAATTCAATAATATAGTTTAGATATGTTGACTATGGATCTTTCTAATCTTGTGGAGTTGCTTCATGACAACAAGTGCTCTTGTGTGATCTACAATCAAGGGAATGTCACATTATGTCATGAGAGAGGAGTGAAGGATCTATTCAGAATACTGAAAACTGATCCTGACCTTCTTAACAATGCGATGATTGCGGACAAGGTTATAGGAAAGGGGGCTGCCGTACTCTTGATGTTAGGTGGTGTCAAGACGGTTTATGCAGATGTCATAAGCCGCCCGGCGCTTGAACTGCTTTCGACTGCTGCTGTAAGTGTCGATTACGGTGAGTGTGTCCCAAACATCATAAATCGAGCCGGTACAGGAATCTGTCCGGTAGAGAAGTTGTGTATGGACTGTAAGACAGCGGAGGAATGCTTACCTTTAATTAAAGGGTTTATTTCAACATTAGAATAGGGGAGAACATAGCGTTCCGTTTCGGTGCGTGGCCCCAGATTGTCTTGCTTTCCTTATGTCATTCGTAGTCAAATTTCATTATGTGTTGAATCGTGAAAGTATTGCTGTAATATCCTGAAATATGCCCATCCGCCCCATCGGCGCGTTCCCGGCGAGGGCGTAGCAGGCCGTAATCATTGCGTGCTTGCTATAACCGCGACGCGAAGCTTCCCAAAGCATTGAAACTCTGCCCCTTTGCGCCTTTGCGCGATGATAAAAGATATTGCTATAGCAGCGTTGACACTAATTTATTTTGCCTTATTTAGAAAAAAGTAGTAAATTTGCAAAGTAAATCATTTTATGTACATGAAAAATCTGAAATATCTGATAGTTGGTACAGGAGGCGTAGGTGGAAGTATAGCGGCTTTTTTGACATTGGCAGGTAAGGATGTAAGTTGCATTGCAAGAGGTGAAGCTTTGAAAGCTATCCAGAAACAAGGTATGGCGTTCCATTCTGATCTGAAAGGTGAATATCCGCATCTTCCTGTCAAAGCTTATAGCCAAGATGAATATAATGAAAAGGCAGATGTGATTTTTGTGACTGTAAAGGGCTATTCAATAGATAGTATCGGCGATATATTAAGAAAGGCTTCTCACGACAATACTATAGTTATACCAGTATTGAATGTATATGGTACAGGACAGCGTATCAAGAATCTTGTGCCTGAAATCAATGTACTCGACGGATGTATCTATATAGTCGGATTTAAGAGTGGGGTAGGGGAAATTTCTCAATTAGGTGAAGTATTTCATATCGTGTTTGGAGTTCCTGAATGGGCAAATTGCGATAAAGAGCTGCTTGATAAGATAGTATCGGATCTTAGAGAAGCAGGCATAAAGACTACATTAAGCACGGATATCAATCGCGACACATTTATTAAATGGTCATACATTTCAGCAATGTCTGTTACGGGAGCATATTATGACATCCCAATGGGACCGATTCAGCATCCTGGTAAAGAACGCGACACATTTATTGGCTTGACAAAAGAAAGCACAGCCATAGGAGAGAAGCTTGGAATCGATTTTGGCTGTGATATGGTCAAACATCATTTGGATGTTGTGGATTCATTGGATCCTGAAAGCACAGCCTCAATGCAGAAAGATCTGAAAGCCGGCAATCAAAGTGAAATTAAAGGGCAACTGTTTGATATAATCGCACTCGGAAAAAAATTAGGAGTTGCTACTCCTGTATACGATACGATAGTAAAGAAATTCCTTTAGACCCATCTTTAAGCTCATCTAATTATTATCTTCCCGACTACGGCGCTAAGCCTCCCAAATTGCTGAAACTATGCGACTTTGTGCCCTTTGCGTGATAATTTTAGAGCTTGAGAAAGTTGAGTGATTTATTTTTCTTTAAACTTTATTGATATCGAAGGTGTTAAAAGATAAACATAAATTCGTTCACTAAAATCATTCACGACTATGGACATTCAAGAAATCCTCGGCCAGCTGAAAGACAAATTCGGCGACTCGTTCGACATCACAAAGGTGACAAATGCTCTAAAGCTTCTCGATCTCAAAAACCTTTCCTTAACGGATATCATTTCCAAGCTTCATGCTGATGGACTTCTCAGCAATGTCGGAAACCTTAATCTCGACAGTGTAAAAGACAATGTAATAGACGGTCTAAAAAACAAAGCCGGTGGCATGTTAGGAGGCTTCTTCGGTAAATAATCAAAAAATTCATCTTTGGCTCCGCATCTTTTTGAATTACGGAGCTAATTTTTTTAGAGACGTACATCAAGTGCGTCTCTAATAGTATGATAGGGTTTTCAGTTTTGTAGTCCGATTTTTGAAGCAGACTTATCAGCTCGGAGAGCTTCAATCATGCTAAAAGAGGGTGTTGCAAAATGGGCCAATATTCTGATGTATGGACGCACGGCTCGTGCGTCCTCCATGCAATTAGATTGGTAATCAACAATATAAAAACGGACGCACGAGCCGTGCGTCCCTACAAGATGCGGAGAATATAGTTCTGCAACAGCCTCAATACTTGCCAATATCTAAGTAGCCTCGGAGAGGCGCTTTATGGTGCAGTCTTGATTTTGCACGAAGAACTGATGAACCTAATTATTTTTAATTCAAGTTTCGCTTATTCTAATTCATTATAACTTAATTTTCATAATCTAAAAACTGAGTTGCTTTCTCTGCGTGCTCCGGCCTATGCGAAGCAGCCCGAAATCATTGCGCTCTGCCTATAACCGAGTCGCGAAGCTTCCCAAAGCATTGAAACTCTGCCCCTTTGCGCCTTTGCGTGATAGTAAAAGTGCATGCGAAAGTTGAGTCAATTCAATATCTCTGTTGGATCTTCCGGCCAGCGATGCTTGGGATACCGGCGTCGTAACTCTTTTCTCACCTCAAAGTAAGTCTCACGCCAGAATCCTTCCATATCCTGTGTAAGCTGCACTGGCTTGAACCCCGGTGACAGCAGTTCCATCAAGACAGGGCGCTTTCCTTCATCAAGGCATGGTGTCTTCATCATACCGAAGCAATCCTGAAGTCGTGCGCTTACTATCGGAGCTTCCGCCCCACGACGGTAGTGGATACGCGCATTGCGTCCCGAAGGTAGTTTTATGTGAGATGGAGCTATCCTGTCAAGTGCTTGTTGCTGCTCATAACTAAGAAAACCGAGAATTACATTCTTCATATCGATCTTTCGAAGTTCTTGCACCGTCGAGGCGTTCCCTATATACATTGGGAGCCATTCTCCAGCAGAAGCGAGCACAGTCTCAGTAGAAACATCAGGCAGTTCCAGCTCAGGATGCCAACCTGCTGTCACCGATATCCTTAGTTGTAGACCTTGAACTTCATCATTGAAATCAAACATTGTAAGTCCCTCTTTAGGAGCCGCAGCAGCGACAGCAGATGCAATCAAAGCGCGTGCATCTCCCTTCATTTGTCGCGTTGCCAAGGTGAGGAGCCCCAAACGCAACTCTTCCCGTGCAATGGCTTTTCCTTCTCGGCTGTTCCACATGACACATTCCGTCCATTTCCCTTGCTTCATCACGAAATCCTTTCCAACCGGAGCAGCAAGAAATATCCTTGACCCCATTGATGCCACAGCAAGAAACTCGTGCCGTGCAAGATCATCCGACGGATGCAACGACACCATATTGCCACCTGCAGCGAGACGGTAATGTCCTCTCTCGTTGCGCATTGCTATCCTCTCCGGATATGCCGAGGCAACCAGGCTGCCGATTTCTTCCGGTGTTGGATTTCCTGAATAATGAGGAGCCTTGACAAGTCTTTTGTATTGTGCCGAAATATTATCAATTCTCTTCCATTGGGCATTCATTTTGCCGTTTCGGTTTTGTCTCAATAAAGCTATTCTTGTAGATATGTCAGCATCCGACTCATCACGATAAGGATCCTTTTCTTCAAGCAGTGCAGCGATCTCGCAAGCAATATCTCTCATCTTTCCAGCTTCGGCAAGCATACTGGCTATTCGCGGATGGCATGGCAGCTGGGAGATTCTTTTTCCTTTTTCTGTAAGATGTCCTGCGTTGTCGATTGCTCCTAACATTCGAAGCAGCTTCCCCGCATTCTTTAAGTGACCTGATGGGGGAGGAGTCACCCATGGCAGCCTTTGAGGATCAGTCTCCCCCCACGCTGCTGTGGTCAGACCCATAGAGGAAAGGTCAGAACATTCTATTTCCGGTTGTCGGCTGTCTTTCATCCTTGCCTCGGTGGCTTTT
>JAIDSL010000109.1 GCA_029061255.1 Muribaculaceae bacterium | reverse complement strand
GCCATAGGAAACCTGCAATGCGGAGCGGATGCGAAGCGAGCCTCCGCGCACTTTGCAGCCTTTGACAGCATGGTCCCTACCGGCTCGAAAAATTATCTCAGCGAGCCCTTTGCTCCTCTGCGCGATATAAATATTTATATGATAAGATATTGCTAAATCAAAAACTTAAATATTTATATTTTTCTCATCTCTCCACATTTCGTTTATTTCCGCAAGCGTGATGTGTCCCGTGTTTCGTATGGTATCGACTATCCATACATATTTCCTGAGTAAATTTATCGAAGTTGCCATAAAGATATTTTTTGCAAAGTTAATAATAGATCCTGACACTTCGTGGCAGAGTCTGCTTTTTTTTGTCTTCGGCTCCGGTGTTTAGTTATGAAGTAATTCATTTATGAAAAAACTTTTGCAAAAATGAATTTTTTTTCTTACCTTTGTCAAGTAAACTCCTCAAACCACCTAAACCACCTAAACCACCTAAACCATTTAAACCAACAAATAACCATACACATGAAAGACTTGAAAATGTACATCAACGGTAAATTCGTTGATAGCAAATCCGGCAAATGGATTGATGTCCTCAATCCATCTACTGAAGAGGTAATCGCTCGTCAGCCTGAAGGTACAAAGGAAGATGTCGATGAGGCTCTTGACGCAGCTCGCAAGGCTCAAAAGGCATGGGAGAAGACTCCTGCTATCCAGCGTGCAGCATATCTTCTTAAAATTGCCGAAGGTGTAAAGGAACGCCGCGACGAATTTATCGAAATCATAATGCGCGAGCAGGGTAAGACCCGTAACTGGGCTACAATCGAAGTTGATGCCACTATCAGCTATTTCGAGTATATGGCCACATTTGCGCGCCACATTGAGGGAGAAATCATCCCCAGCGATAACCCTGGTGAGACTATCCTTCTTTCCAAGAAACCAATTGGCGTAGTAGCCGGCATCCTTCCCTGGAACTTCCCATTCTTCCTGATTGCCCGTAAGGCTGGGGCAGCTCTTATTGCAGGTTGCTCCATCGTACTCAAACCTTCTCAGCTCACTCCCGAAAACTGCTGTGTTTTTGCAGAGGTGGTTGACAAAGCAGGGCTTCCCGCTGGTCTTTTCAACGTAGTGACAGGTAAGGGTAGTGTTGTAGGCCACGAACTTGCTGCAAGCCCGAAGATCGACATCGTAAGTGTAACAGGTTCTGTCGGTGCCGGCGAAAGCATCATGAAGGATGCCGCTACAAATATCACTAAGGTATCTCTTGAACTCGGTGGTAAGGCTCCGGTCATCGTGTTCCCCGATGCTGACCTCGACCTCGCAGCTCAGGCTATCCTTGACAGCCGAATTGGTAACAACGGCCAGATTTGTAACAATGCTGAGCGTCTCTACGTACACAAGGATGTAAAGGATGCCCTCACCAAAAAACTCATCGAAAAGTTTGAGGCTGTGAAAGTTGGCGATCCATTCTCTGCAGATGACATCGATATGGGTCCTCTCGTAGAGGCTCGTGCACTCGAAAGTGTAGAGGCTAAGGTAGCTAAGGCTGTGGAGCAGGGTGCAAAGATTCTTTGTGGTGGTCATAGAGTAGGGGAGAAGGGCTATTTCTATGCCGCAACTTTGCTCGACGACTGCCGTCAGGATATGGATATTGCTCATGAAGAGACCTTCGGTCCTGTTCTTCCCATCATCGTGTGGGATAATCTTGATCAGGTCATCGCATGGGCTAATGATTGCGAATACGGTCTGGCTTCTTCCATCTTCACCAAAGATATCAACAATGCAGCCCGTTGCATCCGTGAGCTCGAATTTGGCGAGACCTATGTCAACCGCTTCCACTTTGAGGCTATTCAGGGCTTCCATGCCGGCGTAAAGAAGAGCGGTATCGGTGGCGCCGACGGAAAGCACGGCGTAGAAGAATACCTCCGTACACATGTCACTTATCTCCAGACCCACTGATGAAAGTTGGACTTTTTATACCCTGTTATGTAGATGCCCTGTACCCTGAGGTCGGGGTATCTACTTATAAATTATTACGCAGTCTTGGGGTAGAGGTTTATTATCCGGAAAAGCAGACATGCTGCGGCCAGCCAATGGGCAATGCCGGATTCCAAGGAAAAGCAGACAAACTCGTTAAGAGTTTTGACGAACTTTTCCGTGGCTTCGACTATGTCGTGGCTCCCTCTGCAAGCTGTGCATCATATGTCAGGTTTTTCCATCCTAAGATTGCCGGACATGAATGTGAGGCTGCCGGGAAAACTGTAGATTTAGTGGAGTTCCTCCATGATATCTTAAAAGTAAAATCTCTTCCATCAAAGTTCCCGCACAAAGTCAGCTTGCACAATAGCTGCCATGGAGTGCGTGAATTGGGCCTATCTTCTCCGACTGAACGCAATATACCGAAATTTAACAAAATCAAAGACTTGTTAGGGTTGGTTGAAGGGATTACTGTTTTTGAGCCTGAGCGTCCCGATGAGTGCTGTGGATTCGGCGGTATGTTTTCAATTGAGGAAGTTGGAGTCTCCACTAAGATGGGGCTCGACAAGTTGCATCGTCATATGGCCACGGGAGCCGAGTTTATCACAGGACCTGACTCATCCTGCCTCATGCACATGCAAGGCATTGCCTCCAAGCAAAACCTCCCTATCAAATTCATCCACGTCGCCCAAATACTGGCCGGTGATTGATTATCTTTTGGCAATTATTAATTTGATGCATAATGCCGTAATATCACTTGATTGGACTCACTCTCAGATAATTATGAATTATGCATTATGAATTATGCATTATAACTGAATATGAGTACTTCCCATGCAAAGAAAGCAAATGAATTCGTAAAAGACACCTCCGTTGTCGACCGTCACGATGCCACATTCTGGTCTGTTCGTGTCAAACGTGACACCATGGCTCACGAAGTTCCCGAATGGGAGGATCTCCGTGAGGCGGCGAGTCAGATTAAGAAGCATACTGTAACACATCTTGCCGACTATCTCGAAAAATTCGCTGAAAATGCAGAGCGTAATGGCGTTCATGTCCATTGGGCAAAGGATGCCGAGGAGTATAACGCTATCGTGCTTCAGATACTTGGTGACCACAATGTGAAGAAAGTCGTGAAAAGCAAGTCGATGCTTACTGAGGAATGTGGCCTCAACGACAGTCTCATTGCCCATGGAATAGATGTGGTGGAGACCGACCTTGGGGAGCGTATTCTGCAGTTGCTTGGAGTGCCGCCAAGCCATATTGTGATGCCGGCCATTCATATCACCCGCGAGCAGGTGCTCGAATGTTTTCGTGGGCATGGAATCATAGAAAAAGAAGGTCAGAAGGCTGCCGATAGTATGCATGGCGATCTCAAGACCCTCGTGGAAAAAGCTGATCCTACATTCCTCACTCGCTGTGCACGCTATCACCTGCGCGATAACTTCATGACTGCAGATTGTGGCATGACGGGTGCGAATTTCGGCATTGCCGAAACCGGGGAAGTAGTGGTCTGCACCAACGAAGGGAATGCTGACATGAGCACTTCCATTCCTCCACTTCATATTGTCTCGATGGGAATCGAAAAACTCATCCCTGATTATGAGTCGATGGCTGTGTTCCAACGTTTGCTCGCCAGAAACGGCACTGGGCAGCCAACTACCGTATATACTTCTCACTTTAGAAAACCGCGTCCGGGATCAGAAATGCACATCATCCTTGTTGACAACGGCCGTAGTGAAATATTAGGAAATGAAGATCATTGGCAGACTCTTAAGTGTATGCGTTGCGGAGCCTGTATGAATACATGTCCAGTCTATCGCCGGTCTGGAGGATATTCTTATTCTTATTTCATTCCGGGTCCAATTGGTGTCAATCTCGGCATGCTGCGCGATAGCGATAAGCATTACGGTAATTGTTCAGCTTGCTCACTATGTTGTTCTTGCGATAATGTATGCCCGGTGAAAGTAGACCTATCCACTCAAATCTACAAATGGCGTCAGCAGCTCGACAGCATGCATCATGCTGACCCGATGAAGAAGACAATGTCTGAAGGAATGAAAATAATGTTCGATCATCCCGGACTCTATACCTCCGCATTAAAGGTTGCCCCAATCGCCAACTATCTCCCCGATTGGCTCACAGGCATAGTCATGAGTCCTTGGTGTTACGGCCACACAATGCCAAAATTCGCCAAGAAATCCTTCCACCAACTCTGGAAAAAAGACCTGAAAGAATAATAGGAGAGGGGGGCATCGTCCTCCTCTTGTAGGGACGCACGGCCCGTGCGTCCGTCCATATGAAAGGGTGACTATCAATCCTCCCGGTGCAGTCTCGAGCATCTCAGCTCGGAGAGCTGAGATAATGCCGAAACCCCAGGCTTCAGCCTGGGGCAATACTACCAAAAGCACAGTAGCCTCGGAGAGGCGCTTTGTGGTAATTATACAATATGAACTATGAATTCCCAAGATACCAAATCTTCCATACTATCCAACCTCCGCCAAAACGTGCGCGAGACCTACGATAAGCCCGACCTATCTTTCGCGAAGCTTACTTATCCCGACCCGGTCGAAGCCTTCATCCATACAGCTACTACCTCTGCAGGCGCCAATGTAGTAGAAATGAAAGAAGGCGATGACATCAATGATCTGATTCGTCAAGCTTATCCCAAAGCAAAGACAATTGCCAGCAATGTCCCGGGCATCAAAGCAGACAAGAACCCCGATACAGCCAAAACGCCACAAGACCTTGACGGCACCGACGTCAGCGTAGTGGAAGGTACCATCGGTTGTGCTGAGAATGCCTGTGTATGGATCCCCCAGACCATGGAGCAGCGTGCCGTTTGTTTCATCTGCGAGTATCTCGTCATCATCGTCGACAAGAAAAACATCGTCAACAACATGCATGAGGCATATTCCCGTATCGAAATGCCGGAAAAGGGTTTCGGAGCCTTCATCTCCGGCCCCTCCAAAACCGCCGACATCGAGCAATCCCTCGTCTACGGCGCCCAATCCTTCTGCGGTGTCACCATTATCCTCCGCTAAATACGGAGTGTACTTTACCCCCTTTTTGTAGGGACGCACGGCTCGTGCGTCCTTTTTTAGCTTAATATGTGCATATATAGTTTATATATATTTGAAATATAAACACATAAATGATATTAATACTATGGGCATTAAC
>JAIDSL010000108.1 GCA_029061255.1 Muribaculaceae bacterium | reverse complement strand
GATCCAGAGGGTATGCTGAGTGCTTCTACACGCAGCAATGTCAATTCACGCCTTCATCAACTCCGGAAGGCAACTACTGCGGAAGTGGCAGTGGCGGTGGTGCCTTCGATAGGCGACTATTCGATTGAGGACTTCTCGGAGAAGGTGTTCACGAAATGGGGATTGGGCAAGAAAGATAATGACAATGGGGTGCTGCTCCTTATTTCTCCAGAAAGCCGGAAGGTGAGGATACAGACCGGCTACGGGACGGAGGGTGTGCTTCCGGATATAGTATGCGGAAAGATCATAAGGGAGGCTATAATCCCGAACATGCAGGATGATTGCCTTGACTGTGCAGTAGATGAGGCTACGTCAATGATTTCCAAAATAATGACAGACCCGGAATATGCCGACGAATTGCGCTCAGGACTTTCCGACAATTATTCAGGTATAGATGATGCCCCTGTAGACAAGGACGACATAATGGTGTTTCTTGGAGTTGTGGCTTCGCTTCTGTGGCTCTTAGCTGCCGGAGCATATATAGGCTACCGGATGAAGAGCAGAAAAATGAGGACAGCTGCGGAAAAAGCCCAGGAATGGAGATCGAGCCTCACACTGCTCGGATTCCTATCCGTCGGCACCCTGCTGACATCGCTGCCTTTCTATCTCTTGGCTCTCTACCACTATCGCAAGGCAAGATATGGAAGCCACAATTGCAACGTATGCGGAGGGAAGATGCATCTTCTGAAAGGGAGTGAGGCTTTGGGAAAACTTACCCCGAGCCAACAGTTTGAGGAAAAGATCGGATCGGTGAATTATAATGTGCATCAGTGCGATAAATGCGGCAACACGGAGGTGACCGCGTTTCCTGTGCGAAACTCAAAGTATACAAAATGTCCTCATTGCGGGACAAGGGCATATCATTACTTAGGAAACCGCACTCTGCGCCAACCGACTTATCACGCTGAGGGGGAAGGAGTGTCGCAATACCGGTGTGACTATTGCGGAAACCAAGACAACAAGGGATTCAGAATCCCGAAGAAGGACCTTGCAGCAGCAATGGCGGCTGCAGCAGCCCTGGGCTCAGCCACACGCCGACGCGGAGGAGGCGGCTTTGGCGGAGGTTTCGGAGGTGGATTCGGTGGAGGATTCGGAGGAGGACGCACCGGCGGTGGGGGCGCATCCGGAGGTTGGTGATAAGGTTTCAGGTGGCAGGTTTAAGGTGTCAGGTTTAAGGTGTCAGGTGTCAGGTTTAAGGTGTCAGGTGTCAGGCTTCTGGACTCTATTCTTTGCGAAAGCGGAGGGTGGAGTTCTGATAGGGGAATTTAATCGACAGGGAGAGGGAAAGAGGATCGAATTCCGCCTGCAGGTCGTTGAGCATCATGGATCCTTCGGCATCGCACCATTCCACATTGAAAATATTGGCAAAAGGGGTTGGCATTAGCCGCCCCTTTTTCATGCCGGGTGCCCACAGAGATGGGTTGACGGTTGCTCCTGCCAAATAAAAGATATCGAAATTGCCTGTGTCAGAATCAGGGACCACGGCAAGCCTATATGAGCCTCCGGAGCGGGCAAAGCTATCATCGAATTCATAGTCGAGGAGCGAATAGACACCTTGAAGGTCTGTGCGTTTTCCCTGAGATTGCTCAAGAGCTAAAAAAACATCCGCCTCTGATGAGCCGGACATGCAGAAGGATGAATAATCAATGCTGAAATCAGTGACAGAGACTTCGCCTGATGAAGCGGAAGCTATCTCAGGGGGACCGGAGGGGACGCACTGCGATTCGAAACCAAGGATATGATTATAGTCGCGGTTGCCGCCAAAGAGATTCCAATTATTGCCTGCCCTGACTATACGCCATGCGTTCTTCCCGCGATACGTATCTACCCCTTGATACACCAAGGCAGTCGCTATCTCTTTCACTTCGGGATATTCCACAGCCTTCACTTGGAGAGCATCTATACCGGAATCGCCAAATGGATCAGCAGCCGACACAGGGCTGACATGTATGTTCAATTCTTTGCCATCCTCACACGGAATGCCTATATGCCATCCACGCATTGAAGGGTCTGCCACACGGAATGAGGCAGCCATCGACGATGAGGGAGAAACACGGGGCTGAACTGACTGAGCCATCAACATGGAGGAGGCGGAAGTAAAAATTCCGACACCTGCGAAGATGAGGATGATGATGCCTACGATGGTGTTGATAAGCTTCATGGTGCGCTGGTTGAAATGGCCACGAAGTTTATCTACAAAGTACGTAACGACCCACCACCAGCCAAGTGCTCCGGCTATGATGCCGATAAAGCCGAGAACGTAATGATAAAACTTAATCCCCTCTATCACAAAGTTGAACTGCGCAAAGAGCCCGATAATGAGGAAGAGGATAAGGGGATTGGAGAAAGTGAGGGCAAAACCTTTCAATATGTCGCCTTCACGCGAAGGACTGTCATGGTCAGGGTCGGCTGCCAGTGTGCCCCCATCAGGCTTCTTGCGGATGAGCCAAATGCCGAAAAATATGAGCACCACCGAACCCAGCATCTGAATGGGGTCGCGATGGCGATCGATAAACTCTTCGATAAATGAAAGACCAAAACCGGTGAGCAGACAATAAATCAGGTCGGATATCGCAGCGCCAACCCCGGTATAAAATCCGGAAAGACGCCCTTTGTCGAGAGTACGCTGAATGCAGAATATACCCACAGGACCCATAGGAGCGGAAACCACAACTCCAATTACTATTCCACGCAGGATCATATAAAGCAAGGACTCAAGCATATCTTCAGGTGTAAATTTTCTCAGTTATGAATGATGTAGCCTCCGCCTTGGGCAGGATCGCACACATAGCGCCGGAGTCCGTATTTATACTTTCCTGTAAGGGCCGGCCCGGAGACGGGACTGCCGCCGGAGGTGATGACATTGTAGTGAGATCCACATTCAGGGCAAACTGCCTCAAGATTATCCGGGTCGATGGCGACCCTTACCGTCTGCTTGCATTCCACTGGGCAGGAAAGATCGTATGCCAGAGGGACGTTGGTGTCAGAGGTGAAGGGATCTATGCCTCCAATGAGCAATACACCTCCAAACCCGACATAGGTGTTGGCATTGAACGGAAAGCCGGAAGGACTCACTACACCTTGCCAATTGATGAAATTTCTTGAAATGCCGATTCCCGAGACTCCATAAGTATTCCACCATCCTACATCTGAGAGATTTATATAGACAGGGAGGGATGGAATGCGGTCGTCGTCGACCTGATTGCACGACGATGCGACCGACAGCAAAGCCATCAGCGACAAGAAGAGACTACCCTTCTGGAGAAAGGATAGAAAGCCCGTCATTTGCACTCCGGATTGAATTATTATGAGAAAGGAATGGACCTGAGGACACTTGCAAACTGCTCGGTCATCTTCTGCATCGGGCCTGAGATCATCGGGCGCAGCATTGCGGGAATCTCGAGGTCTACCTTGGCCTGTGCGCGACAAGCAGTCTCGTCGAGGGGATGAATGTCGAGCTGGAGCTGAAGGGGAACCGGGGTGCCCTCGCCCTTCAACGTGATGCGAGAGGGGGCGGTGCGCTCCACTACCTTCAGGCGGATGGAACCCACGGGACCACCGGGGAGCTCGATGCTGTCGTTGGTGAGCCGGATACTGTCGAACATTTCCTTTTTGTCAGCTGGTATCTGGTCGGCAGGTACCTGAGCAAGCAGACCTTTGAGCGATTCAAAATTGCTGAGACGGTCGAATACGCTCTCAGCTGAAGCTTTCAAAGTGACTTCATCACTTTTATATGTTGCCATGTCTTTACTTAGTTATCTGTGTTATTCGATTTATGGTTTAGAATACATCTTGACGGGGCATCCAGGAAGACGGGTTCTTTCTCCAGTCGCGCAGCGTCTCGGCTTCGGCGGGACTGATGAACTGAATCTTTTCTGCCACTTCAAGCATGGTGGTGTAGGTGCAGAGCGCCACACAGTTGATGTTGGCCTCCCTAAACCGCTTGATGGCGATCGGGAACTCGTAGTCGAAGAGTGAGGCTATGCCTACGGCCTCGCAGCCGGCGTTGTTGACTGCCTCAATGGCACGGAGGGCGTTGCCACCGGTAGAAATAAGGTCTTCTATCACCACGACCTTCCAGCCCGGCTTGAGATTTCCCTCTATGGTATTCTCCAGGCCATGGTCCTTGGGTGTATCCCGAACATAAGCAAATGGAAGCCCCATCACATCTGCCGCAAGGAGGCCCCATGCGATCGCGCCGTTGGCCACCGAGGCTACGGCATCCACTTCGGGATATGACTCCATTATTAGGCGAGCCATCTCAATCTTGATGAAATTGCGCACATCAGGATATGACAGAGCCTTGCGATTATCGTTGTAGATGGGAGAGTTCCAACCTGAGCTCCATACGAAAGGCATGGATGGCTGGAGTTTTATAGCACTGATATGCAGAAGTTTTTCTGCAAGCATTTTGTCTGGAGTATTCATAATATCACATTTTAGAAGAGAGAGGAATATGCCAAATCAACATATTTTCCCAATTATAACGCAAATTTACGACATTATGGAGAAACCTGCAAGTTTTTTTTAATATTTTTTTCTATTCTTTCACTCGCTTAAATAGTGGGGAGAGCATTAAGATCAGACTGTGACGCAGAGGGAGAGGAGATAGAGCCGACAGTCTGGGACCGAGGCAACGACTTCGGCAGCCAGGGTGCGGAGGGTGGCGCCTGTGGTGCAGACATCATCGACAATGACGAGTCCTTTACCTTGCAACAATTCCGGATTGGAGACGCGGAATGAGCCGGAAAGATTTGCCTGCCGTTGCTCAAGGGTCATTGCCGTCTGTGTCTTATGAGATCTGCAGGCCTGCAATACATCCACCACGGGCAACCCGGTGGCCAAGCTCAGGCCATGGGCTATGAAATCGGTCTGGTTATACCCTCTCCTTGCTTTCTTCCACCAATGCATGGGGACTGCGGCAATGCAGTCTGCCCCTGAAAAGAAACCGGACATACTAAGCTCCTCCCCCACTATCTCGCCAAGCCTCCTACCGACCGACGGGAACTGACGGTATTTCATATCGTGAACGGCTGCGGCAAGTTCGGAATTGCGGGAGTAGATGAAATGCCCCGTGGCGCGCACAAATGGCACGATGCCGGCAAACCGACGCTCCATAGGGTTGAGCGGAATCAGGTGATATAGCGAACGGGGAAGAGTCTCGATGCATCGCACGCAAAGCACTTTCTCAGTGTCTCTCAACCTGCCGCCACAGAGATGGCACGTACGAGGAAGGAAGAAATCGGCTATATCCGTCAATATTTGCGGTGCTTTCCTCATCCTTGACTTTGTTTCTTCATCAGGCTTCGCATGGCGGAGATGATGAGTTGAGATTCAAAGCCACGTGAAGCAAGGTGGCGATAGAGTTTCTGCCGGTCCTTGACATCCGCGAGGTCTAACGAACGGGCTTTGGCAAGGAGGACTTTTTCCAAAGCCTCTGCGTATTCTTTCTCCGGAATGTAGTCCAATGCCTGGGAGACTATGGCATCTGACATCCCTTTGGCGCGAAGCCCCATGCGCACTTTCATCTTCCCCCACCCGGAGAAACGGACTTTGTCGACGGCATAAGCCCGGGCATAGCGGGAGTCGTCGATATATTTGTTGGATTGAAGATACGAGAGCATTTTATCTGCAACTTCAGGGGAGAACCCTTGCTTGAGGATTTTGCTTCTTATATCGGCTGAACATTGCTCCGCTCCGGCGCAAAGGCCGGCCATGCGGAGGAGCATTTCATCGGCGGTGGGTTTTCGTTTCATATGATGGCGCATTGGTCAGTTGCCGCAAGTAGCTTTCAGCATCCGTTTTTTTCCATAAGAATCAAGACGGAGCTCCACGTCGTCCCACCCTTTTGATTCAAAGTATTTTCTTACGTCTTCAGCAAAGCGGGGATTGAGTTCCATGTAGACACGTCCTCCGGGCTTGAGTCCATCGGCGGCAATCGCCTCTATGCGTTTATATGGCTTTATTGGGTCATCGGCTCCGACGAAGAGGGCTTCCTTTGGCTCAAAGTCTTTGACGCGCACTTCCATGTCTGCTTCTTCATCGGGGGCTATATAAGGAGGGTTGCTGACTATGATGTCGTAGGTCTTAGGCTTGGGCATCCAGCCGTACATATCGGCTTTGATGAGGGAGATTTTGGCATTCAGGGCCAAGGCATTTTCTTTAGCCTGCGCGATAGCTATCTCGCTGAAATCAAGGGCAGTGACATTTGAGAAAGGGAGGTGCCGGGCAAGAGAGATGGCTATGCAACCGGAGCCTGTGCCGATATCAAGCACGGAAAGGTCGGAGGCATCATCGGCATCTTTCAGTATCCAGTCTACGAGTTCCTCAGTTTCGGGGCGCGGGATGAGTACTCCGGGGCGGACTTTGAAGTCCATGCCGAAGAAGCGGGCGCTGCCGGTGATGTACTGTATTGGTTCGCCAAGTATAAGGCGATCGACGATGTGGTCGATTTCCCGTTTGGCAAAATCGGAGAGTTCTTTTCCTTCATTGATGATGAGGTCTACCCTGCTCCAGTTCTTTACGTGGTCGAATATAAGGAGGATGACAGACTCACGTTCACGGCGATCGTAGATTCCGTCGAGTCTGCCTCGTATTTCCAACAATTCTTCTCTTACTGTGGCCATAATAACTGTTACCCTGCGCTTAGAACCCATCCCATACCACAAAATTAATAAAAAAATCCCACATAATTGAAAAAATCTAACGAAAACACTTGCATATCCCGAAAAAAAAGCTTAACTTTGCACTCGCAAACGCAAAAACGCGCAGGTCCTATAGCTCAGTTGGTCAGAGCACCTGACTCATAATCAGGGAGTCCTTGGTTCAAGCCCAAGTGGGACCAC
>JAIDSL010000107.1 GCA_029061255.1 Muribaculaceae bacterium | reverse complement strand
TTAGAATATTTGCCGTGAGATGTCGTCACAATCACGTCAAGGAATATCTTAGGGTCAACAATGTCCGGATTCCCAAATCCGGTGGCGACGGTCTCAAGTCGGTCTGGTCGTCCTTGTGCTATATGCATCGGAGTCGATATGCTGCAGGTGTCGGTAGAGTTGCATTGAAGACAAAGGCATACCGAACGGGCTATTCCCCTCATTACGGCGTAGGCTGTCCTGATGCGTTGCGTTCCGCTTACGGAGTCTATAGTTATATGGTATGCTGTAGAAAGGGGATCCGGTTTCATGCGTATCACCTGAGGCGCATCTTCGGTAGGGAATAAGGCTACATCTGACAAAGCGGCGGAATATAGCATACCGGTTGGGGAGGTCAATGAATCAGATATGTTTCGGGCATTGGCTGAGAAGAGATTATAATCGTCGGTGTTTGTAAACTCAATTCCCGGCAAGTCGTTGTTGAAAACAAGCACATTGTAGATGCCTGAAAGAAGTTCTATTTGTCCGCCATCGCGTCCGGAGATGTCAAAGCGCCAGGACTTTGATTTCCCGTCAGCAGGGAATAAGATTAGTGTCATTCCTTCCGGGTTTGCTTCGGTAGCTTCTTGCCAGTCGAATTCCACTATCACGTTTATATTTTCGCCATCAAAGACAATATCTTTCTCTGTGCATGAGGCCGCAAGGATAGCAGTCCAAACCGTGAGGATGAGGATTGGAATGCGGCTCATTATGCTGGCTCTGGCGTTTTTCATAGCGGACTATAAAGAAAGATTTTATAAATGAAACAACCGGATAGAGGTTAAGTTTATGAAGTAAATTTTGTTATTGTGCGGGAGATTGTGTAAATTTGCGAACCTTTAACCTGACAACTACCCATATGAAGACTAAACTTTTTGCTGAGATCATGGCTTTTGGCATTGCTGCGCTTGGGATATGCTCGAATGCTGCTGCAACAGCTCCATTTGATGGAGCGGATTGGATTTCCGTTCATTCAGAATCTCTTCCTCTGTATCCAGACTACCTGTCGGTGTTCAGGCTCGGTTTTAATCTTGACCGGCAGGCTGATGATGCCGTTTCGCTACTCTTTGGAATGGATGACCCGCGATTGATGGATGCGAATAAGAATATATACGGTATCGCCAATTCACCAGGTGAATCATTTATACGTGTCTGTATCGAAGGAGACTCGATCAAGCTTTACCGAAGTGGATATCATCCCGATGATGATGCCGGGAAACCGTTGGCTGTGATGGCTGTGGATAATTTCAAGTATGATAACGACAGTATTGAGATAGCTGTCAATTATGGGAATGTAGATGTTTTAGTCAATGGAAAGAAAGCCGGGGGAAAAGGCATGAATCCTCTTGGCAATGGGGGCGATTATATAGCTTTTCCTGTATTGGGAGGAGTGGCTGTTGATATTCCGGATGGTTCGCAGGCTAAGGTCAGTGACATTAAGGTCAGCAATTTCCGTGATCCGCGGAATACGGTAGCATGCCTTTCGGCAAAGGGTCAAGAGGCAAGAGTCAAGGGTCAAGAAGCAAGAGTCTTGGGGCAAGGATTCACCCGAATGGAGGTGCCGATCAGGTCGATGCCGGAAATGCGGAGTATGGTTTCGGTTGATCCTCGCAAGAAGGTGAAGAAGGCTACCGCAAATGCCACTGCTATGGGAATATATGATCTCTATATTGACGGTAAGAGGGTCAACAATGAGTATTTTCTTCCAGGCTCCACACAATACAATAAGACTCATCTATACCATGAGTTTGATCTGACTGATGTCCTGAAACCCGGTGAGAATGAGATTCGTGTCAGGTTGGGCGAAGGATGGTGGAGTGGACCTTCGACATTCGTTGGGGAGAATTGGAATTTCTTTGGAGACCGTCAGGCATTCCTTGCGGACATAACTGTGGAATATGCAGATGGGTCGGAAGACCGATTCGTCACATCGCCTGAGACATGGGAGTATTCAGTGGATGGCCCGATGGTAGTAGGCAGTTTCTTTCAAGGTGAGATCTATGATTCCCGACGGGATGATTTGAAGCTGCAATCTTCACACCCTGCAGGGGAGCGTATCTGGAGGAAGTCTGTAAGTTTGCCGTTTGAAGAGAGCACAGCGACTTTTGCAGGCGGATGGTCTGACGGTAGGCTACGACCCTCTTTTGGAGACAGAGTGTTGCCAGTTGATACTTTGACGGCGGTCTCTATGTCGGAGCCGCGTCCCGGTGTGTATGTCTATGATATGGGGCAGAATATGGCAGCAGTGCCGTATTTGTCATTCGAAGGGTTGGAGAGAGGTCAGGAAGTGACAGTAAGGCACGGGGAGGTGCTTTATCCTGATATGCCGCAATATGCCGCTAATGCAGGAATGGTGATGACTGAGAACCTTCGGGCTGCAATGTGTACTGACAAATATATTGCCTCCGGTGCGGATATCGAGACATTCTCGCCGCGTCATACGCTTCATGGATACCGCTATCTTGAACTGACAGGGCTTGACGCTCCGCTTCCGTTGGAGGCAGTGAGGAGTATCCCGGTAAGTTCCGTTCATGGATTCAAGGCTCATTTTGAGTGCTCAGACTCGTTGATCAATAGGCTATGGGAGAATGTAAAATGGTCGACTATGAGCAATTTTGTATCGATTCCAACCGATTGTCCGCAACGCAACGAACGTCTCGGATGGATGGGAGATATATCTGTCTTTTCTCCTACAGCCACAAAGATTGCTGATGTCTCGCCGTTGTTGAGACAATACTTGCAATCAGTACGTGACTGTCAGGCTGAAAATGGCAAATTCCCGGATGTGGCGCCTACCGGCGTAGGATTCGGTGGATTCCTGTGGGGATCGGCGTGTATCACAGTGCCCTGGGAATACTATCGTCAGTATGGTGATACCACGGTGCTTGCGGAGCATTATCCGGCGATGAAGAAATATATGGATTATATTCTCAGGGAGGCTATCGAACCATCTACCGGTGTGCTTGTGCAGAACAGGGAGTGGGGCGATCTCGGCGATTGGCTCAGTCCGGAATATTACCGTGGTGATAAGTCACTGCTTTGGGAATGCTATCTGATATATGACCTTGGTATCATGCGGGATGTTGCCAAACTTTTGGGGTTGGCGGAAGATGCGAGTCGCTATGAGGATCTTATTGCAGAAAGGAAGAGGTTTTTTGCTGAAACGTATGTAGATCCTGCCACACAGAAGACCCGATGGTCGGCATTCGAACCGGGGCGTGTAGGTCAATTAGTAGATACCCAGATTTCTTATGCGTTGCCGTTGGCAATGGGGATATATGATTCACCCAAGTTCCGTGAGAATTTTGTTGTTTCCATCGAGAGGGAGAATATAGCTGATGACGGCACTGTGTGTCCGCCATACTCTCTTATGACGGGATTTATCGGCACAGCGTGGATAATGGAGGCTCTGTCGCAGATTGACCGGAATGATGTAGCTTATGCATTGCTTACGTCCACTAATTATCCTTCCTGGCTATATCCTGTCACTCAGGGAGCTACGACCGTATGGGAACGACTTAATTCCTACACGGACAAGGATGGATTCGGAAGCAACAACAGCATGAATTCCTTCAACCATTACTCTTTCGGATCCGTAGCCAATTGGCTTTTGACCCGTTGCTTAGGCATCACTGTCAGCCCGGAAGGGGAAGTGACGGTAAATCCGACCCCAGATCCCACAGGCCGCATCAAGTACGCCCGCGGCTGGATCGACACACCCCGCGGCCGCATCGAATCCTCATGGGGAGAGGTTAGATAATAATCACATTAGGAGATGACACATTAGTGTAATCAGCACGAAGTATTACCATAAATAAAAATTTTGTGCTTATACGGTAAGTCACAAAACCAATTCATGAATTCAATGGCTTCATTCTCTGTCCCGACCATACAGAAATCACCGGAATGTACCACGACATCGGCATCGGGTAAATCCCTGAGTTGATGGTGGCAGTTATGAGTGTCGGATAAGTGTAATATATTCATGTTTTCCTTTTTTATCACAAAGGTACTGCTTAGGTGTATCTTTCCATGCATCAGTAATAATTTTTTTGAGAATTTTACATGCTGTACCGCAAAATGCGACACCTCTGAAATAATTTTGCCTCGGTATTTTTATAATGGAATAACCGCGCTAAATTATGACTTCTTCTGAGAATGGTAAAAAACTTGCCTGGGACTTAGTAAAAAAGGCATCAAGTATATTGCGACCGCTCATGAATGAACCGTTGAGTTCCGACAGTTCGATTCGTCCGCAACTAATCGAAGGCCTTGATTGCATCTATGAGTATCTTCGGATTGCAAATTGCCTCATTGACAGCTTTGACACTTCATTTATATCGATGAATGTCATGAGTTTGTCATATTTCCTAAGGAATGTAAGTAAAGAGGAATTTCAATATGCTATAGACAGACTAACCGAGTGGAAGAATGCCGGATTTGGGGAGTGCAATAACGCATTTGCTATGATATTAACATGTGAACTGCGTAGAGATATTGCAGAACGCAGACTTGACTTGACCGACTATGAATATGTTGAGTTGATCACAGGGTGTAATGCAGATAGAGATTATGGGCTTTCCAATATGCTATATAATCCGGCAGTTCGTGAATATTTTATCAGGAGAGCATCCAAAGGCGAATACCGTTATGTATTCACATTGGGTAGCTACTACTATGAATCAAGAGAGTATTCCTCAGCTTTTAATACTTTAAAAGATTTAAAAGATGTTAACACTGCGAAGTACCTCGGGTTAATGTATTATTATGGTAGAGGAGTGAGTAGAAACTACAATCTTGCAAAAGAATATCTTGAAAGATATTCTGATATTGTTTTTTCGGACGACGAAGAAGTTATTTGGGCTTTAGGGAACATCTATAGTCGCCTCGAAAGTAAACGTAAGCAGTTCAATATTTATATCAAGTCGTTGGAATCTCCATATCGGAGAGATTGTGATCCGTTCATAAAAAAGATGCTTCGGCAATGTATGCTTTATCAACGTGGGAATATTACAAAGGATATGATGATATTCGGTATTGAGATAAAATCAGACAACCTTGATTGCGAGTTTTCTGTAGACATCGCACCTTATTGTTATCTGATTATTGACTGGGGAGATGGTACATGTGATAGATATGGAGATCTGGATAAAACCGGATCTATTAATTGCAGACATACATACCAGCAACCGGGGACATATTCAATCAGCATAGAATCATCATGGGAAAAGATCATCGAAGGCTTTGACTTCAGTCGCTATCAGCGTCAGCTGCATTTGATTTATTTAGGCGATTGTCCCGGACTCAGGAAGTTGTCAATCATCGGGCAGTGTCTTTCCGATCTTGACCTTACTCCCAGATGTAGTCGGAAACTTTTTCTTACAGGAGTAATATGCAGAGACAACGAGCTGACAAAGTTGGATTTACGCTACTGTCCCAATATTACGCATCTTGACTGTTCGTGCAATCCTATTGAGAGTCTAAACCTTCCGAAGCACTCAGCTTTGAGTGTCGTTTCTATGCTTGTTTCAGTCGTGAATAAGTCAGAGATTAATGAATTGCTCATGATAAACAGAGGTAACTATTGTAGTAAGATGAATTATGATGACCTTAATGTAATTGATATGAGATTAGAGTACTATTTCCGTCGTACTAACTGGGATAGAGTCAAGAAATATATCCGCAGTAATGAGCAAGATTATTATGACCACCAATTGGCGGAGTGTGAATTGACCTTTACGAAACTAAAAGAGCTTGCTAAAGAAATCAATCATAATCCCTATGAGGATAAAGGTGGCTTCCTTGCCGTGCATGATTCATATGTATCAGACGATTCCATTCTTCATCATGAGGAGTTCTTCCTTGCTGAAGAGACATGGACAACAGACCTTGCAACCAAAGTCCGCGACATTCGCCGGCATGACCCGTGGATGGGATTTCCTGTCACGCCGCCGGAATATTACGTTGCAAGCTGTCTCGTCAATATGGTTAAAAGCTGGCGAGAACTAAAAAAATACCCACCTGTTGCATGAAATGATACAGCTTTGTGTTAACTTTGCAGGGAATAAATATAACTATTATGAATCAACTGCCGAAATATACATGGCTTATTGAAACAATCCGGCGCGCCGGAAAGATTTCGCACAAGGATCTTTCCGACAAGTGGCAACGCCACAAGGAACTCAGCGATTGCCGTCCGCTCCACCGAGCAACATTCAACCGGTGGAGAGAGGCGATTTACGACCAGTTCAGCATCATGATTGAATGTCAGAAAACCGGGGGCTATTTGTATTATATTGCCAATCCCGAAGATATAGATGAGGATAGGCTCAAGAAATGGATGCTCGATTCATTTGCGGTTGGCAATGTCATAGGAGAAAATCTTTCATTAAAGGGCCGCATATTGGTTGAAGAAATACCTTCAGGACGTGATCATCTTACTACTATATTGGAGGCGATGAAAGAGAATCGCATCATTAATATAACCTATCGTCCTTTCAAGAAGGCACATAGCTACACGTTTCCTATTGAACCATATTGTGTCAGACTATTTGAGAATCGATGGTATGTACTGGCTCATAATATCCGTTACGATGACATTCGTTTATATGGTCTTGACCGCATGGAGAATGCAGAAGTGACATCGGAAACTTTCAGGCTTCCAAATGATTTCGATGCGGAAGACTACTTCTCTACGGCATTCGGCGTCGTGGTAGGGACAGGTGAGAAGCCTGAAAGAATAGTCCTCAGGGCCAACAAAGACCATAAGCATTACCTTAAATCCCTGCCTCTCCACCACAGTCAGCGATTGCTTAAGGATGCCGGAGAGTATGCAGACTTTGAATTCTATCTCGCTCCCACATACGATTTTGTAATGAAACTACTTCAGGTTGGCTCTATGGTTGAAGTGATTGAACCGGCTCGTTTACGAAAGAAGATGAAAGGCTGGATTTCTGACATGTACGAACTTTATAAAAATGATTGATAATGACAGGCTTTGTAATAATTAATTTTGAGATCAATGAATATTGACAATATAGATTTACCAGCACCATTCAGAGTGATTGGTGTCGGAGCTGGAATAGAGGGCGTAATAAACAAAGTCAACTCTTTCGGATTAGAAGAAGTATCAGCAGAAGTTGTTAAGCACCCCTATGAATGTATTCCCAACGATGGGGACTTAATTGCAATAATAGTCTTTACAGACTTAGAAGATACGGCTAATCGAATAGCCAATACATTTCACGATGCAGGAATCTTGACTATTGGATTTTCTGAAGATGCCGACCCTTCGTGTTATGACAGTATAATGCTATGTGAGTCGCGTAGTGATTATCCGGAAATAATAAAGACCCTATTGCAGCCTATAGTCACCTACTGCTTGATATCATACGACTTCGAAGACTTGAAAACAACACTCCGTAATTCCGAATACTTTACGGTAAAGTCCACTTCTGGAAACAAAATTAAAGATGCCATTGAGAAGCTGCAAAATGCTTTTAGCGAATTGGAATTCACCTGTGTGGATAATCTTTCCTTAAGTCTCTATTTTAACCCGAATCGCACATTGCCATTAGCGATGAATGAGCAGGCAAGTCTTTCACAACTTATGTCAACACTACCGGAAACTGTCAATGTAAGATGGTCGGTAAATCATGACGAAAGTCTAAATGGCGACGAGATCAGAATGTCTGCGATATTATCAGGAAAGGAGGTCTGGAAAATCAATTATGGCAAAGAAACTCAAAATAACACCTGTCAATGATACTCCGAAGAAACATATTCAATGCTTGATTGAATGGATGCGGCAAGGAGTATATGAGAAGGAGCATATTATCTCAATGGCTCTGTTATGTGCAGTTGCCGGTGAAAATATGTTTCTTCTCGGTCCACCCGGGACAGCAAAGAGTATGGTGGCAAGTCGTTTGAAGATGGTTTTCAAAGATGGAAAATCCTTTGATTATCTTATGTCGCGTTTCTCTACGCCTGATGAAATCTTCGGACCGATATCCATTTCCAGACTTAAAAATGAAGACCGATATGAGAGATTGACTACAGGCTATTTACCGGAGGCTGATGTGGTGTTTCTTGACGAGATATGGAAAGCCGGACCATCTATTCAGAATACATTACTCACTGTAATCAACGAGCATATATTTCATAATGGTGGGCAGATAATGCACATCCCAATGAAGGTGCTTATTGCGGCGAGCAATGAGCTTCCTGCGAAAGATGAAGGTCTCGAAGCGCTTTGGGATCGTTTTCTTGTAAGGATGGTGTCAAATTGCATTGAAAGTGATGCTGCATTTTTCAAAATGATCAAGGGAGTTAAAGTCGAATTGCCGGAACTCCCGGACTCTCTTTACATTACCAATGAGTTGTATTCTCAATGGCAAAACGAATCGGAAGGTATTGGCATTCAAGAATCTGTAGTTTCGGCAATTAAGGTACTTCGCAAAAAACTCGATTCTTTGGAAAAAGAGGATGGGAATCAGTTACGATATTATGTGTCTGACCGTCGGTGGCGCAAAGCATATCGACTGATGCAGACTTCGGCTTACTTGAATGGACGCGATGAGATTGACCTTACGGACTATCTTTTGCTGATCCATAGTTTCTGGAATGATGTGGATTGTATTCCGAATGTGCTCAACGCATTTACATCGAGTATTTCTGATAAGATTCTCAAAGGGTTGAGTAAAATTGATAAGTCAATACGGCAGTTAATGACTTCAAACCATAGCCCGCAGCCGATAGCACAATCAATTTCAAGTTCTGAAAATAATGACTTTAAAGAGCATGATTATTTCTACTATCTTGTGGAGAATTATCCCGAAGGAGATACGTATTTCTCAAAATGGGACTATGCAGCATTGTCAAACCAACCTCGTGATGGGGTCAGATACTATGATAGAAAAAGAAACAAGTTTATCGTTCATACGCTTGTGCCCGGACGACTTTTTGATGCAACGTCGCAGAATGCTGCGAATGTTACAAAAGTCAAGATTCAGAAGTGTTCGAACGGAGTAATTATTGACGGGATACCATACGCATTTCAGCGTAAAAGTGCTACGATAGAGTTGTCGGCATCTTCAGGACCGATACTGCCGTTATATCAGAGAGTATCATCCATTCAGAGTCTATTCAAGAACTTCGTTGATGATTGGGAGCAGACCGTTGCGAAGTTATTGTCAGATGACAATAATATATTCCTTTCATCCAATGATGTAGCACTTGTCAATAAGATGGTTAAGGAAGTAAATGAGCAACTGAAGACAACAGAAGTTAAACTTACCAATATCGTTATGATGCTGAAATGATTGATTACACTGACATTGACGCTAAACTCGAAGAATATAGTGAAGCATTTGATTTCTACATGGAATGTGGAGAGATGCCTCCCTCAATGCCTAAGGAGGACTGTCTTGCAGGATATATGCAGGAAGTCATAGATAATAATCCGCAGATTGATGATTCGGATCCGACATGGGTCGAGGTACTTAAAGATGGACTAATTTCATACTTCACTGCACTTCTGGAACAATTTCGTGCTATGCAGTTGGAAACGATGAAGGAACTTGCGTTGATAGCAAAATTCCGTGGTGCCGATATTGAGGATAAGCGCGGTATGTGGCAGATGGTGTGTAGGACCATACAAAATGGATACTCTAAATTTGAAGTCAATATGCAGGGGTATATCGCCCAATTTGAGACAAAAGACAAGCAATCTGTCTTTGACGCTCTTACAGGAGATTGGGAAACAGCATGCAAAGAAAGACTAAACCGTAGGGAATGCCAAGCACTTGAACGGTCAAAAAAAGACTTTGAAAATTATTCCAGGAATGCCGGAACCAGTGACTATGAAGATAAGAAGAAGATTGACAACTATCTACATCGATATCCGATGCTGAAAGAGATTGTGGATATGATTGGTCGTGACTCTGACCCTTCAAAAGAGGAGAGAGATTCGGTGATCTATAAATTTCTCCCGGTCGCTGTCGCAAAGAATAGTTCGGTTGAAGAATTTGATAGAGTAGAATACGGAGATAATCTTGAACGGGTTCTTCCTGTTGAATTATCAATGCCCGAGGACGTGTTTTTCAAACGCTATGTAACCAAAGAGCTCCAGCAAATCTCTAGTCCGGGTAAAGATAAACCAAGAAAGATTGAAGAACATCGAAATGACCCTCGTCTTACCAAAGGCCCTATTATAGTTAGTATCGATACAAGTGGTTCAATGTCAGGACAACCTCAACAAATTGCGTTTTCTTTACTAAAGCAACTTCTTAGAATGGCTAAGAAACAAAAGAGATCGTGCTATCTGATTAGTTTCTCTGTTCGGTCGAAGTCCATTGATTTGGCTAAACCTCGTAATTGGAATCGCGTGGATAGCTTTCTTAAAAATAGTTTTTCCGGAGGAACGGATGGTGAGCAGATGCTTGGAGAGGCAATTCGGTTGCTCCAAAAGGGCACATACGAAATGGCGGACATCCTGATTATTTCTGACTTTGAGTTCCCTGAGCCCGTAAAAGAAACCATGAAAAGGATAGATAAAGAGAAAACGCTGGGCACGCGTTTCTATGGACTGCGCATCGGACATCTTGGTACGGAAGCGTATGAGACAAAAGTACTTGACAAAATGTGGACCATATGAAAGAACCGATATTTAAGATAAATCCACGATTCAGACTTACAACAAATCACCTGTCAGTGGTATGGCACTGCGTAGATAAGTACACGGTAGAGTGTGAGGTTGCGGTTAAGATGCAGGACAGATTCGTTTATGAAGATAAGGCAGATGTTGAGTTATTGGTGCAATATCACGACGGAGTCTGGGATAAAACTTCATTCAATCATAGAATTATGCCCTATATTGATTATAATACATTAAACTTCATAAAAGAGTCCTGGCCTGATAGGGTTGGAGAGGTACATCTTCGGCATGTACCCCAGACATGTCGCTGGATACAAATCAATACTCCTATATCAGATAACTACATTCATTATGAGGTCACTCATAAATCTGTCGAGTTGCACATCGAACATGATGACTGGAATGTTAAAGATTCAGCCTTGATAGATTACCTCAGTGATGCAACTGCTTATGGCTTATATATATGGGAGCCATTCTACTGGGGATATAGATGTGTCTTGCAGGGAGAGTCTTTGGATAAAGATTATTATGGCACTATCAGAGAATTTGTTGATAAGTTCGATAATCTAATTAATGGCTTTCTAAGCAAGAGACCGACAAACAACATCATCCATATAAATGAACCATTGCCTTCCTTAGAGTTTAATGAAAGTGTTAACCTGGAACATCTAACTCTCGGCCAACTCTTGTCTCTGCCGCTTAACATCCCTGACTATCAAAGAATTTATTGTTGGGAAGAGGAAAACGTGAAATGTCTTTTGGACGATCTTGAAGAGCATATGGAAACTCGAGTTAATCATCCATATCGTCTTGGTTGTATTATATTGCACGAAAATAGCGGGCGTTATGATATCATTGATGGTCAGCAAAGACTGGTGACGCTCTCTATTTTGTGTGAGAAACTTGGTTATGATTCCAAGTTGTTGGACGCACGCTTCGAATCCGAAGAGTCTGTTGGATTTATAGCATATAATAAGCATCTAATCCATAAATTTTGTGAAAGACTACGACAGGACTTAAATAAGTTTGGAGGAAGAATCATAAATGAAGTGGACTTTGCAGTTCTGATCCTTAAGAATACATCTCTTGATTTGGCCTACAGATTCTTCTCGCATCAAAATTCAAGAGGCGTTCCTTTAACAGACTACGATCTCTTGAAGGCACATCACCTACGTTATATACCGTCCACTTTTGAAAGAATGGCTACTCAGGCAGCTCAGGGATGGAACGAAATGATTCAACGTGGGCATAAAATAAAGACTGATCCAGAGAATCCCAAAGACCGTACCACCGATCATGAGCAAGTCTTGGATGTTTTTCTTTATAATCTGCGTAGATGGATGCGTCATGAGCCTGGCGGAGACAATGGGAATCCCCATCGCGTGAAGAGAGATCCTGAAAGTGAAGATGCTTCGCAATTTGGATTGTGATGTTTCGTCCTATATGAGATTATGGAATCTTCTATCAGGAATGAATAAACTTCTAATTAGAAAACGTGAGGGAGAGACTGAAGAGCAATTACGCAACAGGAAGAATTATATTTTCTCCAGCGAGATGGATTCTATTCTGTCTTCCGAGACCATCAACGGGCTTAGATTATATCTCCGGGAAGACGGAAGCAAACCTAAGTCCATCAGACAAATCAAGGCCTCACCATTAACACCTAAGGCGCATCATGAAACGGAGCAGAACACCTCGTCTGTTCTTACTTTTCCTCAGTTGCTACTTTTAACTCTATATTGGAAAATTAAAGATGGCGAAAAAACGGCAGCCGAGACCAAAATAGTTGAGACGGAATTTTTCAATCCTGCAAACTTGCTCGAAACATTCCAAAAATATTTACCCTTCGAAGGAAGAATGACGCACACAAATATCGAAGATATAAAGGATTTTATGCTTCGTTTGACACGTGCAAGGGTCATATTTGACAGTTGCTTTGTTCGGTCTTCCGAATGGGGATATACTCTTGAAGGCGTTAGTGAAGAGTCTTTGCAATTTAATGTCAATGCCAACCAAGATGGAAGCCTTAAGAAGTTACAAATGCTTGAGGCAATGATGTATGTAAGTACACCCTCAAAATATTATGATTACAGGTGGTTTATACCGATGGTTAAAACTGTGTCCGATCGTCTTCCCTCTCCAGATGAACTGTGGCAAAAGTTGAAAGATGCAGATGACAGATCTCATACTCTTCCCCCATTAGAGGATCTTTCATATGGTGATCGTATCAGATATTGGCTTTGGAGACTTGATTACTATATATGGAGTAATCGAAGAGTCATTTTCAAGGACTACCCGGATGCTCTCAGAGTAGCCAGTAATTACTCTTTTGTGCGTAATCGGAGTTTGGAACATGTGGCTCCTCAACATCCCGAGGGAAATTCCACCTTACAGTGGAATCAAGCCGGCGATGCGGTTATACGCGACAGCTTTGGGAACATGGTGATGATTTCAGGAGGTATGAATTCAAGTCTAAGAAATCAAGACTATAAAGTAAAGAAGGCTCATGTTCAGGCTTACATCTCCAATTCTAAAAATGGTAGCATTGAAAGCTTGAGTCTGCTTGCACTCAATACTTTTTATGATAGATGGGATAGAAATACCATTATGGAATACGGTGAGAAGGCTTATAAGTGGTTGGAAGAAAGTTTTATGATAAAGGAAGTACAATCATGAATATGAGAAGGGTTTGCCAAAACCGGTCACAAAAAAAATCGGATTGCGGACAAGCCGCTTGGGGGGAGGCTGGGAAGCCTCCCTTCCATGAGACAGGACCGCGGTTATTTGGAGACTGGGGATAGAAGTTGGCTTAGTAGGCTGATGGTTTAATTGGGGTGAGGTGTTTTTAAGAATGTTTAAGGATTTGAGTGCCATTGTGTTAAATCTAAGTTAAAGAGCGGGTTGCAACTAAACGCTGGGGTGTTATATGAGTCAAAGATTGCGTAAAACGAATGAACGCAAACAATTAAAGACACACAAAATTAATTAAAGATGATGAAAAAGAAAGTATTAGGTTTGGCACTTATGACCATGGCTCTTGTGGGATTCAATGGTATGGCTCAGAATAATTCTCAGAAAAACGCCCAGTGCTGCAAGGCTCAAACTGAGTGCACAAAGGGAGGCAAGGGCATTAAGAAAGAAGCTCGCGAGATGAAGAATCCGTATGAAGGTCTCACTCTTACAGATGCCCAGAAGAGCAAACTTGCCGAACTCGACAGCAAACGAATGGCTGACCGCAAGGCTAAGATGGAGGCAAGGAAAGCTGAAGTCAAGGGTCAGAAGGGTGAAAAGAATAATGCAGATATGAAGGCTCGTATGGAAGCCCGCAAGGCTGACAAAATGGAATACCTGAAGGAGGTTAAGGCTATCATCGGTCCGGACCAGTATGTGGTTTTCCTTGAAAACTTCTATGTGAATGGCGGTGGCAACCATAATGGTGGCAAGGCTATTCGCCAAGGGAAAAACGGACATAAAAGTATGGCTCACAATAAAGGGATGAAAGGCCATCGTAAGGGCGACCGTAAAGGCAACCGCAATGCAACTGCCAATAATGCTCAGTCATAATAAGAAGACACACATTTCAAAAGGTTAAGTTTTTAATAATTACAGATTAAGTGCCCGATGGTATTTACTTCCATCGGGCACTTAATCATTTGTTAGCATTAAATTAATATGGGGTCTAATTTTCGAGTTTGAATACTATGCGTTGCGCTCCGTCTTGGTATCGGGAGCTGGTGATGCGGAGGGTGCCTATCTCAGAGGTGTGGGCTACGTGGGATCCGGCGCAGAGGCATTCGTCGTAGTTGCCGATGCGTATTACTCGTACGGTGTCGGAGGCTCCTTCAGGGAGTCGGCTCATGTCGAAGCGGTCCATCGCTTCGCTTTGGGTTATGAATTCTTCGGAGACGGGTATGTCTTCGGCTACTATGGAGTTGATGTAGTCTTCGAGCGATTTTAGTTCTGCCGGAGTCAAAGCCCTTTCCATATGATAGTCGAGTTTGGATTTCTTGCGCTCTATGTGGGCGCTGAAGGCGCGGCCGCAACCATAGCGGCGCGCTATCTCTCCGTTAAGGAGATGCTCGGCGGTGTGCATAGGAGGGTACTCCTGCTTATTGTGCTCATTTATGATATTGTCTTGCATAGTTTTTTACTTTTAACTACTTACTTTATTGCTTATGTTAAGGCATATCGAAGAAGACTTCCGCAATTGTCGACTATTTGCTCTATGAGTTGTCGGCAGCGGGTCTCGGAAAGCCTTATGCGTTTGCCGACTTCGAGGAAATCTGACATTTTGGGGTGGCCGGTGCCATTTACGGATGTTGCGTGCTCGCCGTTGTAGCCTTCGGTGTTGAGTGTAAGGTCGTATGCAGGTGCAAGATGCCATCTCCATTTTCCGTTCTGGGATTGAAGAACCATGAAACTGAAATTCTTGCAGTGATCGTCCTTGTTGTCCATTAGATAGTTGAAAACCATTCTTCGATACATCTCTTCGACATCCTTTTCATTTTGGGTTAAGAACCCTGTGAGAGCAAGGAGATTGCTGTAGTCAAGTACCGGGTTTCCAAGCGAGATCCCAAGCAAACCTCCGGATGTTGCCGTATGGATTCGTTCGCCCTCTGGCGTAATGTCAAATCTTTTGGTAGCGAAATATTTACCATTGACAAGTGTGAAGTCAGGAACATTGATCCCGCATTTTCTTGCGGTTTCGTTGTATATGAATTCTTGCTCTCCGATGTCTTTCGGATCGTAGAAGTGGCGGAACTTTACCAGCCAATGACCTTCAGTGTCTGAAAAAACGGCCTTGGGCCTTGCTCCTCCGCTATTGCCGCTATTGAAGAGCAGAAGCTCAGCATCATTATCCTGACGTTCTTTAAGCACTTCAAGGGCTTTCTTCTGGAGCATGTCGAAGTCATCAGTCTCCGTTCCTGTGATAATCTTGTTAATTGGAGAATAAGTCAATGCGCCCATACCACTTTCTCCGACAATACTCAGCCTATCAAGAGCAGACAGGGCGGATTCCGTTATACCTTCTTTTTGAAGTGTCTTCATAAGAAGAAACCTGCCGTATCCGTCAGGAAGACTATCCTCAAATATCCCGAAGTTGCCATTGAAAGGCATAGGCTTCGCAAGGAAAATCCCCTCTTTAAGCGGGAGTTCGAGTGGAGAGATGCTGAAGCCATCGATACGCCATTCTTTATCATATTCAAACACGCAGAGTTGTCCATCCGGGTCAAAGGTAAGAGTGCCTGCTTTTCTGTCGTGGTACTTGACTGATAGTTTATTGATTTTTGTCATGACTTTGGTTTTCTTCCTTTGTAGGCTTTGGATTTGCCCTGGTTTTTGTGGATTTGGAGGAGTTCCTCCATTGTGGAGTATTTTGGAGTTGCGAATATATTTTTGATTTCGAGGTTATAACCTTAATCAAAGGGTGGAGATGAGGGGATAGGGGAGGGTGTCGATAGGGCCGTCGTAGGCGATGGAGCCGCGGTCCATGAGGATGGCGCGGGTGCAGAGTCGATGGGCTAGGTCCATGTCGTGGGTCGACATGAGGATGGTGTGGGGAAGACGATCTACGATTCCGATGAATTGGGCTTCGGCTGCGAAGTCGAGACCGGAGGTGGGTTCGTCGAAGACCAATATGCTTGGTTCCATTGCCAATACTGTGGCGATACTTGCCATTTTCTTTTGTCCGCCTGAGAGGTGGAACGGGGCGCGGTCTTTCAATTCGCTGCAGCCGGTCTGGCGAAGGGCTTTTTCTACACGACATTTGATTTCTTCTTCCGGTAGCCCCATATTGCGGGGTCCGAAGGCTACGTCTGCTTCTACTGTAGGCATGAAGAGCTGGTCGTCGGCATTCTGGAATACCATTCCGACGCTCTTACGGCATTCCTCCACGTTCTTTCTATCTATGACTTTGCCATTAACCGACACGGTGCCGCTATCTGCTATCAGAAGGCCGTTGGTATGGAGGAGGAGGGTTGACTTGCCGGAGCCGTTTAGGCCTACGATGGCAACCTTCTCGCCCTTTTTGATCGAGAAGGATATGTCGCGGAGGACTTCGTGGCCACCGGGGTAGGAGAAGGAGACGTCTTGGAATTCCAATGCATTCATAATCGGGTGTCAAAACGCGGCTGAAGCCGCAAACGGTAAAAAAAGAGAGGACGCGCGCGGACGCACGGGCCGTGCGTCCCTACTGGAGGAGGGAGAGTAGGAGGAGGGTGATGTCGAGGAAGCGGAGGGTTAGTATGACTGGGATCCAAATGAGGCAGTAGACGGTGGCGGCGGTGTCCCAACGTGAGGGTGGAGAGGTAGAGAGTGAGCCGTGGAAACAGCGGGCTTTCATTGCCATATTGATGCGGTGGCTTCGCTCGATGGTGCGCAGCAGAAGCTGGCCCACGAAAGCCCCCCACATAGAGGCCCGAAAGGAGCTCCTGCCATAGGAGCGTGCGAGGCGGGCGCGCTGCATGGTAAGGGCTTCCTGAAGGAGGACTTCGAGGTAGCGGTAGACCATCAGGAGCTGTGTGACTATGACTCCAGGAAATCCTAAACGACGGAGTGATTCGCACATTTCGTTGAAGCCGGCCACGTGTATAAGCAAAAGTAGGGCTTGGGTGGCGAGGAGCCCGCGGATGAGGATTGAGATAAAACTTATCCATCCTGTAGATACAGTAATCCCGAATACTATGAATGAGGGAGTGTGATCATAGATGGGATTGAATATGCCGATGAAGAAGAGGAGCGGGAGAACGTAGAGTGAATTACGGAACAGCCGTTCGTAGGGGATATGAGCCAAAGGAGCAGAAATGATAGGATAGACGGCAAACCAGATGATTGCGTCAGTGCGCTGTAGCGGGACACTGAGCATCGCCACGAGATAAACGACAGTCACTATTAGCAATGCGCGGGCATCGATATCTCCGATATGCGATGCCACCTCAGGCTTGTCCTGCCTGGCATTGAGGATTGTGATTGCTTTCTCGAGGCGTGTCTGCTGCATTTCAGTCTTCAGTCTTTAGTCTTCAGAATGTGTTTTTTGGGCGGAGCGTATCCGGTGGAAGATGATTGTGGTGACGGCCCAGAGCATTACCATGACAATGAGTGCACCGACAATCCCGGCGAAGCGGGAGTCATAGTCGGGCATGATGGCAGTTGGGGGTGTCGCGGAGGGCATCTCGGAGATTCCGGATACCTTCTCTATCGACCATTCGAGTCCGTCGGGATTTGAGGACGCTATCCATGTGAAGGCCCCGGCGAATATCAGGGTGGCGATACCGAAACATATCAGCACAGGCCGCAAGCGACCTGAACGGGAAACAAATCGTTTGGGGCTGGCGGACTCAACCGCGACATATTCGCCATAAAGAGTCTCTGGACGGTATTTGGCGAGAAAGCATAGCACCGCCGCAGTTGCGGCTCCTTCGATGGCACCTATGGCGAGATGGATTGGGAGCATAAAGGCGAGGAAGGTAGAGGTGGGTAGGGCTGTGATGCCGGAGAGTTCAGTCTCGAGTGTGACCCCGGCGGCTCCGATCTCAAGCGCCACGATAGATGCCACAACAGAAGCCAATGAGATACGCCAGGGTTTCAGTGATGATCCGGCTATCGGACGGTAGATGAGGGGATAAGCTATTAGGCAGGATGTGACGCCCATATTGAGGATGTTGCATCCAAGGGCGAGAAGACCACCGTCGGCAAATACGAGGCATTGGATTATGAGCACGGAGCAGAGGGTGATGAAGGCTGCCCAAGGTCCGAGGACAGCGCTGAGGAGTACGCCTCCTATTATGTGTCCGCTTGAGCCTGTGCCGGGGATGGAGAAATTTATCATCTGGGCAGCGAATACGAAGGCTCCCATCACCCCCATGAGGGGGATGATGTCGTCACGACGTATTTTCTTCACTTTTGAAGCGGCGACCCCAATCAAGGCCGCCGCCACTATTCCGGCACCTGCGGCAACAGCCGGAGATACCAATGCATCTGACATGTGCATGTTTTTCGTTTTTCGTTGTCAGTTTTCCGTTGTCAGTTTTCCGTTGTCAAAGGAGGCCGGTTTAGAAGATTAACCTTTGTATTATAAGGCTATACAATGGTTATTGACAGGTTATTGACAGGGGTGTCGATAACTTATTTCTTCTTGGATTCGCGTGCCTTGACCTTGTTGACGAATGAGTCCCATTCGGAGTCCCACTCTGAGTGCATGTCTCCGCCTTTGTCAAATTTGTAGAGGGGGAGAAGGAAAAGCCATGTGGCGATACAGAATGGTCCTGTCAATGTCGGGAGTCCGAATGGCATCATGAATACGTCCATGGCTGCCTGGATGAAGAAAGTGGCTATGATGGCCACTACAGCCCATGCTGCAGACTTCACGTTAGGATTATAGAAGGTGCATCCGATCGCGATACCGGTAAGCACGGGGCTGAATCCGAAGAGACCGCTTGCGATGTCGGCTCCATCTGCCTTGAAAAGGATGGCGAGGGCCAGAGAGATGGCAGACCCGATTGCGGCCCACACAGCTGCCCAACGGCTACAGAGAGCGAGACCAACGAGGAAGAAGATACCGGTCACCCAAGAATTAATAAGGAATACTTGCGAGACTCCTTTAAGCCAATATATGACAAGGTCGCCGAAAGATGTTGAGAGCTCGGGGCTGAAGTGCTCGGCAAGCTCAGGAGTGGAGAGTGATGCCGGGGCTATGCCGTCGAGGATGCGTGAAGACAGCAGGAATAGCCATGTCAGCAACACGAATGGGAAGGTGAGAGAATTGATCTTGAATGGTGCCATCAGATTGTTGAGGCCGGTGCGTACCCATGTGGAGAGCATTGAGCAGAATACGAGGGCTGCCCACATGAGCCAAGTGTCTTCAAGGAATGTCGGGAAGGCGCAGCCTACAAGTATGCCGTTGAAGCCCCATAGGCCGGCAGCTCCCCCTTTGCCCTCAGGCTCGAGGAGATATCCTGCGATAGTGGAGGCTATGAGTCCGACTACGGCACCCCAGGCTACAGCGGGGGTGTGACATTCATAGGCACCCCAGAAGATGCCTGCGAGAAAAAGCAGACCCGTCCATGCGCTCTGCTGAAACATAACCTGTCCCGCACCGTTGAGTATGGAGGTGACGGTGGTCATTGGCTTTGAGTCTTTCATGATTAATTGAGAATTGAGAATTTAGAATTTAGTTTGGTGGGAGGCTGGGAAGCCTCCCTTCCATAAATCAGCGCCAGGGGAATTCGGGAGGGAGGGGCTTGCCCTTGACTTGCTGACGGACTTTGGAGCAGAATTCGCGCACCACTTTCTTCACTGGCCCTGTCTCCATGCCGAGCACCTTGAACAGGAGGCCGGCATTGTTGGGGAGATGGGTGATGCCTGCAGCGAGTTTCTGCTTCGGATCGTAGAATGCTTCCGTTGCGTCATAGATGGGCTGGATGTTCTCTTCCGGAGTCATCACGAGGACGTTGGCGAAGATGTCAAAGCCGTGCATGATGCCGATGTCGCGTATATGCTCCTTGTTCGGGTCGATGATAAACTTCTCTCGGAAGAGCTGCGTGCCGTCGGGGCGCTCACCATGGGAGCATATCGACAGGATGTCGAATTTGAAGAGTTCTCCATCGCCGTAGTATTTGCGTCCACCCATGTAGATTTCGGAATAGAATACAGTCGCAGTGGGATGCACCACGAGCTGAGTGTCGCTGATGAAGCGGGTGTTGGCGTGCGGGATGATAGGCTCCGGAAGATACTCAAGATATGCCCCCTCGTCAAGCTGTATGGTCTGGAGCATGCCGGAATAATTATCCTGCATCTTAGCGAGCTTTGTTGCCGCTCCGGTGGATATGAAGGCCATTGCGTCTTTCTTCAGCGTGAAGATCTGGCGGTAGCGGTCGCCATCGATGTTCGGTCCACCAGACGAGAGGATATAGACGCAGGGCATGCCGGGCAACTCCTCGTCGAAGTAGAGCTCCTGCTGCACGATGAGCGGCACACGGCGGTCGAGGTCACGGAGTATGGATTTCCCTTCGGCATCGAGTTCAAATCCGAGTCGCAGGTATCCGTGTTTGCCGGGTGCGCCCACATACATGGCGCGGGGTTTCGTGAGATACGGCTTCATTTCCTTAGCCTTGTCGAAGTTGACTATCTCAACGTCGGTGTATTCGTATGTTTCGGGGAAGGCCATATTTTTATTTTTTATCGAAGAGGGCCATCTTGAAGATGAGGTCGACGAGCTCGTTGATGCCTTCGCCGGTCATGGCGTTGGTGAATACGAAGGGCTTGCCGGGACGCATGAGGCGACTGTCGTGGTCCATTACTTCAAGGGAGGCGTGGACGTAGGGAGCGAGGTCGGTCTTGTTGATGACGAGGATATCGCTCTGCGAGATGCCGGGTCCATCCTTGCGGGGGATCTTGTCGCCGGCTGCCACGTCGATCACGTAGATGAAGAAGTCTACGAGTGCCGGGGAGAAGGTGAGGGTAAGGTTGTCGCCACCAGACTCGATGAGCACGATGTCGGCATCGGGGAACTTAGCCTCCATCTCCTCGACGGCGGCGATGTTCATGGATGGATCCTCGCGGACAGCGGTGTGGGGGCATGCACCGGTCTCAACGCCGATGATGCGGTCTTCCATAAGGATACCCTTCAGCGTCTTGCGCACGTGCTTTGCGTCTTCAGTGGTGACGATATCATTGGTGATGATGAGCACTTTCATCCCGCGCTCAAGGAGGCGGGGAGTGATTGCTTCTATGATTGCGGTCTTTCCCGATCCTACGGGGCCGCCGATTCCTATTCTGCAGGTTGACATTTTGCGTTTTACGTTTTACGTTGTGCGTTTTGCGAAGTTAGTTCATGAACATTCGCATGTTGCCTTTCTCGTGGAGGGAGGCGAAGATGTCCATCTCGGGTACGAAGGAGTTCATATCCTCGAAAGTCATGCCCTTGGCTTCCTCGAAAAGTGCATCCGATTCGGCGCATAGACGCTGGAGTATTAGCTGGGTGTCGTAGTGCGACACTCTTACGCAGCGCAGTGCGGCACTCAATACCATATTGATCACACCATACTGATGTGAGGCGAAGAGGTCTTCCTCGCTGAGTCCGGCAGCAGCGAAGGAAATGCCTTGTGCCACGGGATATGTGCCCGGAGTTTTGGCATCCTTGATGTCGGCGAGCCACTTTGACATAATATCACATTCAGGGAAGAGCTTCACGCCAAGCTCAGCGAGCTTCTTGCCCATTCGCTGGAGCATCATGCGAGCCTCGTCGTTCATCTTGAAGAGCATCAGCTCATGGTCAATGTTCTCGACTTCTTCCAGATTTCCGGCATTGGTGGCTCGATATGCGAGCAGAGCTGCCACGCCGTCGGAGAATGCACCTTGGCGCGCCACCGAGCGTGTGTATTGCTCAAGGGTGTCGGCATCGTGCACGATACCCATATGCGAAGCGGTCTCAAGGCCATTGGAGAAGGAGAACGTGCCCACCGGGAAGGTGGAGTCGGTCATCTGGAGAAGATGCGTTATTTTCATAATTAATGGACGTGTGAGTGGGATTCGTGGGATGCTCCTCCGAAGAGGCGGCGCACTTCATGGGGAGCGAGGTAGGGAATCACGTCGGTGCCGGGTTGGAAGTCGAATGTGATGCCTTCTATATGGTGAGTCTCCATCACGCTGAGCATTACCTTCTTGTCGACAGTGAGCGGAACATAGACCTTGGATCCCTTTACCACTGCGGGCCAGTGCTGGTTGCCGATTGCGTGTCCGAGTTCTACGGATATACGCATGATGTCGAGGGGATCCTTGTCTTTGATGCCGCTGAGGTCGATCACAAGCACATTGCTGAGGTCAAGACGCAGGATGGCGACGTTGTTTTTTTCGGGGTCGAAGAATACTATGTCGCCGTCGGCTACGCGAGAACCGCGCTGCAGGGCGATGGGGTATTCATGGCCGTGGTCGCTCGTGACGAGGAAACGGCTCTTCTGGGCAGTCCACTGGTCGACGAAGATAGTCTCCACGTGCATGCCCTTGATTTTCTCGGCCCATTCGGGCTGGTGTATGTTGCCGATTATTTCGGTGATTACTTCCATTTTTTAGTTTTCAGTTTTCAGTTTTCAGTTTTCAGAATGCGGACAAGCCGCTTTGGACACATCGCATCTCTGAGCTGAGTCTGATTAAACATAAAACTGCGGGAACTGCGATTCTGCAGTTCCCGCAGATCAGTGCGATTTATGCTATGTTTTTAGCAGGCTTTCTTAGCTGAACCAGTAGAGCTGAGCCAGCGGAAGTTCCTTTGCAGGGGGAACAGTGGCGAGTACACCGTCGACGTAGACATTGAATGTCTCGGGATCCACCTCGATGTGCGGGCAAGCTGTATTGCGTACCATGTCGGCTTTGGAGAGCTGACGAACGCCGTGAACGGGGTAGAAGAGGTTGTTGGTGCCCACCTTCTCGGGAATGCCGGCAGCCATGGAAGCCTGTGAGATGAAGCGAGCGCAAGTGATCGGCATAGCCTTTCCGAAGGCACCGAACATCGGGCGCATGATCTTAGGCTGCGGAGTGGGGAGCGAAGCGTTGGGATCGCCCATATTTGCCCAGTTGATGAGGCCGCCCTTGATGACGAGTTTTGGCTTTGTGCCGAAGAATGCGGGTTCCCAGAGCACGAGGTCGGCCATCTTGCCCACTTCGACAGAGCCGAGGAGGTCGGAGATACCGTATGTGATCGCCGGGTTAAGGGTAATCTGTGCAAGATAGCGGAGCACGCGGAAGTTATCGTTGCTGTCGCTGTCCTCGGGAAGTTTGCCGCGAACCTGCTTCATGTAGGAAGCCATCTGGAATGTACGCATGAATGACTCGCCTACGCGACCCATAGCCTGGGAGTCTGAAGACACCATTGAGATGATACCGAGGTCGTGGAATACGTTTTCTGCTGCCTGAGTCTCAGGACGCACACGGCTCTCTGCGAAAGCAACGTCAGAGGGGATGAGCGGGTTGAGGTTGTGGCAGACCATGATCATATCGAAGAGCTCAGCCTGCGAGTTGATACCGAAGGGGAGTGTCGGGTTGGTGGAAGATGGGAGCACGTTTGCCATAGAAGCCACCTTCAGGAGGTCGGGAGCGTGGCCGCCACCGGCACCTTCGGTGTGGTATGTGTGGATTGTGCGTCCGTCGATGGCTGCGATAGTGTCCTCTACATAGCCGCCCTCATTGAGGGTATCTGTGTGGATGGCAACCTGTACGTCGTTGCGGTCTGCATTCTCCATGCAAGCGCGGATAGCAGCTGGAGTGGAGCCCCAGTCCTCGTGGATCTTGAAGCCCATAGCGCCGGCTACCATCTGCTCCTCGAGAGTGTCTTGCATTGAGGAGTTACCCTTTGCGAGGAAGCCCATGTTGATGGGAAGGCCTTCAGAAGACTCAAGCATTTTCTGGAGGTTCCAGGGACCTGAAGTGATAGTGGTACCATTGGTGCCGTCAGTCGGGCCGATACCGCCGCCGATAAGGGTTGTAATACCGTTGCTGAGGCAGTCGTATGCCTGCTGCGGTGAGATAAAGTGAACGTGTCCGTCGATTCCGGCTGCTGTAAGAATGAGGTGTTCGCCGGAGATGGCGTCGGTGGAAGGACCGGTGCAGAGAGTAGGAGTGACGCCCTGCATGATGTTGGGGTTGCCGGCCTTGCCGATACCTGCGATCTTGCCGTCTTTCACGCCGACATCAGCCTTGACGACACCGAGAACGGGGTCAAGGATAGTGACGTTTGTGATCACGAGATCAAGAGAACCGGCCTTTGAGGTGATGGTGTTGGCGGTACCCATACCGTCGCGGATAGTCTTTCCGCCGCCATATACTACCTCGTCGCCATAAACGCGGAGGTCTTTTTCGATTTCAACATACAGCTCTGTATTGCCAAGGCGAATCTTATCACCTACCGTTGGGCCGAAGAGGTTGTTGTATTCCTGTCTTGATATTGTAGCCATTTGATAATGCGAAGTTAGAGGTTGTTACTTGGCGGGAGAGCCTGTGAATTCGTTGTCCATTTCGGATTCTGGCACGTCCTTGAAGCCATATGTGCGCATACGCTTGAAGGCGCGTACTTCCTTCGGGTAGTAGGTCGGAGTGTCTTCGCGGCCTGTGTAGCCGTTTACGAGATCGTTGAAACCGATCACACGCTGTTTGCCTGCGTAAGTGACGAGTTCTACTTCCTTCTCCTCGCCTGCCTCGAAACGAACAGCGGTGGTAGCTGGGATATTGAGGTGCATTCCGAATGCAGCCTCGCGGTCAAACTCCATGTAGCGGTTCACCTCGAAGAAGTGGAAGTGGGAGCCGATCTGCACGGGGCGGTCGCCTGTGTTACGAACCTTAAGGGTAACAGTGCGACGGTAGAGATTATATTCGATGTCGCCGTCGGCGAGGATAACTCCACCTACGGGCACATAGTTGGCGGGCTTGAAGCCGGGAGTGTTGGGGTATGCGATAGCGGGCTTGCCGGGGAAGACACCCATTGGGGTCTCGTATCCCGAAGGCTGAGCGGGAGCCGCAGCGGGCTGCTGGGCGGTATTGTCAGTTGTAGCCATGGTCTGGGATTTTTTTAGAAGTGAGACACTGATGATTATTTGATCGGGTGGTGGATGCTGACGAGGCGTGAGCCGTCGGTGAATACAGCCT
>JAIDSL010000106.1 GCA_029061255.1 Muribaculaceae bacterium | reverse complement strand
ATGAGGGGGGAAGGGATTAGAGGCGGGCGAGCATCGAGTGGAGAGAGTCGAAGTTGATCAGGATGTCGATGATGGTCCAGACTACAGTCGAGAGGAGAAGTATTGCCGTGAAGCGGAGCACCTTGTTAAGCCGGTGGTCGGAAAATCTGAATAGGGCGATGATGACCGGGACAAACCATATGCCAATTGCTACAAAACCAGCCCAACCCCAAGAGTTTAGCGCTTCATGCACTCCATACCATATTAGGCCCAGACCGCAATAAGCAAACACGATATATACAATTTTCATTGTCTTCGCACTAAAGATCACAGCCTTTGTGCGCTTCCCAACATATGCATCGTCGCGAGCGTCACGCACGTTGTTGACAATAAGCACATTGTCTCCAAGAAGACCAACTCCTATTGAAACGAGAAGAGCCATCTTCCACATTTCTCCAAGGGCACCGGCCATAGAGCCGCCTGTCCAGTCGCCACATTGGAGGTAGGCGGTAAACATCACGGGGACAATTCCATAGAAGACTATCACAGCCTCATCGCCGAGGCCATGATGAGACAGAGGCCAAGGTCCGGCACTGTAGGCAAACGCTGCGATTGCTATAATTATGCCAACGGGAATCATCCATAGCCCACCCCAATAGATGAGGGAGCATCCTATAAGGCAGTCGATGGCCATCAGGACAATCATGGCCCGCTTCATGCTTTCGGGCTTGATGTCGCCTTCAGTCACTCCGCGACGGAATCCTTGCCGCCCTTTTCTGTCGAGTCCTTTCTTGAAGTCGAAATATTCATTGGCAAAATTGCTTACAATCTGGGCAAGGAGAGCGAAAACGAGGCAGATGATAGCGGGAAGCCATTGAAAATTATTGTAACAAAGCGCCACGGCACAGCCAGCGAGCACGCCTGCAGCGCTCACCGGCAAGGTTCTGAGGCGCATGGCCTCTATCCATGGTTTCAAGTTCATAGTATGACTATAATAGAGAGATTTATAAAAATAGGTGATCGGAATGGCGTAAGTATGTCTCCCGCTATTCCGATTACAAAGTTAGAAAAAAAAAATCATTTTAAGAAATTTTTTTGTAAGAAATATGAAATATTTTTGTAACAAGCTTAATTTTTTTGTAACACGAGTGGGAATAAGATAGTGAAAGGACGCACGAGCCGTGCGTCCCTACTAAAATATGGGATAAAAGATGTTGGGAATTTTCTTATCTAATGCGTTTCTTTTGGAAGAATGAGCGCATTAGCTCGCCGCATTCGTCAGCAAGAAGGCCTGAAATGACTTGGGTCTTGGGATGCAGAGGTGATTTCCCTCCATAATAAGAGTGGAAGCCTCGTTTGGGATCGTCGGCTCCCCACACCACTTTCCCGAACCGTGCCCATCCAATGGCGCCGGCACACATGTAGCAGGGTTCTACGGTGACATATAGTATGCATTCCGGCAGCACACGGCCTCCAAGATTTTCTTGAGCGGCAGTGATCGCCATCATCTCGGCATGGGCAGTCACGTCGGTGAGTCGTTCAGTCTGATTGTGTCCGCGACCTATAATGCGGTCGTTGCAGACTACTACAGCGCCCACGGGGACTTCATCTTCGTCAAATGCGATCTCAGCCTCTTTTAGGGCTTCACGCATCCAATATTCATCAGTTTTCGGTGTCATTTCCTTCTGTAGCGTTGCAAGCCTCCGCCACCTTTTGCATTAACCATCGTGGGGTGGATGTGGCTCCACATATTCCAATGCTCTCGGCATTTTTTATCCATGCCGGATCGAGTTCCGTTTCGTCGGTGATAAGATAAGTCTTTGGGTTCACTTCCTTGCATTGGGCGTATAGCACCTTGCCATTGCTGCTTTTGGCACCGCTTACGAAGAGTATCACATCATGGCCGGCAGCAAATTCGCGCATCTTCGGCATACGGTTGGCTACCTGACGGCAGATGGTATCAAACCATTGGAATGATCCTGCTGTCTTTCTTGACTGTATTTCAGCTACTATCTCTTGGAATCCCTCGATGGATTTTGTAGTCTGGGAATAGAGCCAGATGTCGCGGTCAAGGTCAAGGTTGTCGAGGTCTGACTTATCTTGGATCACTACAGCGCTTCCTCCTGTCTGTCCTACAAGTCCGTTTACTTCGGCATGACCCGGCTTGCCATATATTATGATTAGAGGCTCATTCTCTGAGTCTTTTTCCGGAACTGACGACTTGGCATATGCATCCTTGATGCGCTTTTGAAGCTGAAGCACAACAGGACAAGTGGCATCTATAATCTCAATGTTGTTGCGGCGTGCTGTCTCATAAGTGGATGGCGGCTCGCCATGGGCCCGGAGAAGTACCTTCACATTGTGGAGCTTTGCAAACTCCTCATGGTCGACTGTGATGAGCCCTTTCTTGCGAAGACGCTCCACTTCGCCTGCATTATGCACAATATCGCCGAGGCAGTAGAGCACCCCTGTGCGCTCCAGCTCCTCCTCTGCTTTGCTGATAGCGGTGGTCACACCGAAACAAAAGCCGCTGCCGTTGTCAATCTCAATCTTAGCCACGTGTTTTATCTTCGAAAAGTTTCACAAGCACTTCCATCTGCTCTTCGCGTGTCAGATTGTCGTTGTCGAGCACAAACGCATCGTCTGCCTTGCGGAGTGGAGATTCCTTTCGGGTAGTGTCAATGTGGTCACGCTCCTTGATATTGGCGAGCACTGCCTCATAGTCTGATGGAGTTCCTTTTT
>JAIDSL010000105.1 GCA_029061255.1 Muribaculaceae bacterium | reverse complement strand
TTCCCGATCATGTGGGGTACGATGGTCTATGGTGGGTCTCTGAGAAAGTGTGAGGGCTTTTAAATGAAAGAGCCGTGCCAAAATGGCTAAAATATACTCATTATTCTTGTCAGATTAAAAATCTTTCGTTAATTTTACATCAAATTTCGAAAGACATGGAGAATAGACCACTATATCCCCCTTTTACCGTAGGTGTTGACCTCGGTGGAACCAATACAGTCTACGCCATTGTAGACAAGACCGGCTATATCATCGACAAAGAATCTTTCCCAACAAAGACTCCTACAGTCGATGTATGGGCTGATATGCTTGCTGATGGCATCAGCAGAATGATTGATCGTCATTCCCTGCAAGGTGACATCGTAGGAATAGGGATTGGAGCTCCAAGTGCCAATGCCACTACAGGAAGTATTGAAGGAGCTACTAACCTTCCTTGGCCCCCACCGGTGCCTCTTGCTAACCTGCTTGAGGCTCGTCTTGGTCTCCCTGTCAAGGTAAACAATGATGCCAATGCCGCAGCAATAGGAGAGAAGGCTTATGGTGTTGCCGCCGGAATGAACGATTTCATTGTCCTCACTCTCGGCACCGGAGTTGGTGGAGGAGTGGTATGCAACGGGCATTTGCTTAGCGGAGCTCGAGGGTTTGCAGGTGAACTTGGCCATGTCACATTCCCCTTCGCTGCCGACCGTGTCTGTGGTTGTGGACGCAAAGGATGCCTTGAGACAGTCGCGTCCGCACGAGGGATAGTAGAGACAGCCAGAAGAATGATGGCTGAATCAAATAAGGAAACTACTCTAAGAAGCATTCCTGCAGAAGAACTGACATCCAAGGCGATTGCTGAGGCTGCTCTCGCAGGAGACGAACTGGCACAAGAAGTCTATGACTTCACAGGAAAGTGTCTTGGCATAGCGGCTGCAGAATTTGCTTCTTTCACCGATCCAGAAGCCATAATCCTGTTTGGGGGTGTTGCCAAAGCCGGCGACCTGCTCGTAGATCCAATGCGAGAATCCTTTGGAAAACATACGCTCCATCTATATCGTGATCGGGTTCGGTTCCTGATCTCTGCTCTTGAAGGAGCCAATGCCGCCCTTGTCGGAGCCGCATCTCTACCACTGCTCTAAGTTTACAGTATACTACTACAGGTAAGAAAACAAATGAAAAAGATAATAGATGTCATCGAGAGCCGGATGAGTCCGTTTCTCTCTCTCGAGATTCTTCCTCCTTTGAAGGGAAACAGCATATATAAAGTGTTTGATATAATCGACAAACTTAAAAAATTCGATCCGCAGTTTGTCAACATCACATCTCATCATAGTGAATATATCTACAAACCGCTTCCCAATGGCACACACCGCCGTGTAAGCGTCGTAAAGCGCCCCGGAACAGTAGCTATTGCTGCGGCAATACAGAACAGATATGGACTCATCCCGGTTCCCCATATCATTTGTCGAGGATTCACTAAGGAGGAGACTGAATATGCACTTCTTGACTTGAATTTCCTTGGGATAAACAATCTTATGCTTTTGCGTGGTGATGATAAGCGTGAGTTCATATCTGATTCTGACAAGGAAAACTATCATGAGCATGCTACAGATCTCCAAAATCAGATAAACCTTTTCAACAAGGGTATCGGACTTGAGGATATTGCTATTCAAGGCATAGAGACTCCTTTTTCTTATGGCATGGCTTGCTATCCGGAAAAACATGAGGAAGCACCGAACATGGAGTCAGACATTCATTATCTGAAAATGAAAGTGGACAATGGTGCTGACTATCTGATAACCCAGATGTTCTACGATAACGATAAATATTTCCGTTTTGTAGATCGTTGTCGAGCTGAAGGCATCAATGTTCCTATTATTCCCGGTATCAAGCCTATTTACCGTAAGCAACAATTGACTGTTCTTCCTAAAGTGTTCCGTACAGACATTCCTGAGGCTCTTGCTTCTCAGATTAGAAATGCGGAAAGCGACCGCGATGTCAAGGAAATAGGAATTGACTGGTGCATAAAGCAGTGTGAAGAGCTTATTGAGAGGGGAGTGCCCGGAATCCATTTCTACACCATGGGAATTAGCGATGGCGTGGCGCGAATAGCCGAAAAAATATTTTGATCATGACTGTAATAGAGGATTTTAGAAAGATACTAAATCAATATGTGCTTGTGCTCGATGGGGCAATGGGCACAATGATTCAAAAATATGGCCTGACTGACAGTGATTTCAGAGGTGAAAGATTTGCACATCATAGTTCCTCACTTGTTGGATGCAACGATGTGTTGACTCTTACTCGTCCTGATATCATTAAGGCTATCCATAAGGAGTATTTGGATGCAGGAGCCGACATCATCAGCACAGATACCTTCAACGCCAATGCCATCTCTCTTGCAGACTATGACCTTCATGTAGTTCCAGGGCTTGTCAGGGAGATAAACAAAGCGGGTGCATCATTAGCCCGTATGGCTGCAGAGGAGGCTCCTCTCCGTAAGTGGGGTGGTCGTCCTTTAGTTGCCGGATCTGTTGGGCCTACCAATAAATCTGCAACCATGAGTCCTGATGTCTCTGATCCTGCAGAGCGTAATGTGACCTACGACGAACTGTATGATGCTTACCATGATCAGATAGAAGGGCTTATTGATGGAGGAGCAGACATTATTCTTTTTGAGACTGTCTTCGATACCCTCAATTTGAAAGCCGGCCTTGACGCTGCCCACAATGTCATGGATACTTGTGGAAAGACTCTTCCTATCATGATATCCGCAACTGTGTCTGATAAAAGCGGAAGGACACTGAGTGGTCAGACCCTTCAGGCTTTCGCTACTTCCGTTGAAGAATATCCATATGTGGTGAGCCTTGGTTTGAACTGTAGTTTTGGTCCTAAAGATGTAATCCCTGCCGTGGGGGAACTCTCAAAATCTACTGGGCATTATATCTCCACTCATCCTAATGCAGGCCTCCCTGATGCTTTGGGTAAATATGACGTTACTCCGGAAAATTTTGTGGCTGAGATCTCCCCGCTTCTAAATGAAAATATAGTCAATATAGTGGGTGGATGTTGTGGCACAACTCCCTCTCATATTTCCGTTTTGCGAGAAGCCGTAGATAAGGCTCAACCATATATACCACGCAGTCTTGACAGTGCTCTCCGCATTTCAGGTCTTGAAAGGGTTGAGGTTCGACCCGAGAATAATTTTCTTGTGGTAGGAGAGAGGTGCAATGTAGCAGGGTCACGCAAGTTTCTTCGCTTGATAAAGGAGAAAAAATATGATGAGGCATTGAGCATTGCAGTGAAGCAAGTGGAGGATGGAGCAATGGTATTGGATATAAATATGGACGACCCTTTGCTCGATGCCCCGGCTGAAATGACCCATTTCCTGAGACTATTTGCCTCCGAGCCGGATGTGGCAAAGGTCCCTGTGATGGTCGATTCCTCCGATTGGAATGTCGTAGAGTCTGCACTCAAGAATCTTCAGGGTAAGTCTATAGTCAACTCCATTTCCCTCAAGGAAGGGGAAGAGGCTTTTATACGCAAGGCAAAACGTATTCGCGAACTTGGAGCAGCTGTCATAGTAATGGCGTTCGATGAGAATGGGCAAGCTGACACATATGAAAGAAAGATTGAGGTCTGCGAAAGAGCCTATCGTCTACTTACAGAGCTATGTGGTTACATCGGCGATGACATCATCTTCGATGTCAATGTGATGGCCGTAGCTACCGGCCTTGAGGAACATTCCCGGTATGGAATAGACTTTATTGAAGCCGTAAGATGGGTGAAAAAAAATCTCCCTGGTGCTCGCACAAGTGGCGGCATAAGCAATCTTTCCTTTGCTTTCAGAGGCAGAAATGCCTTGCGTGAGGCTATGCACACTGTTTTCCTATATCATGCAATATCTGCAGGCCTTGATATGGCGATCATGAACCCCGCTTCGGCTCTCACATATGATGAGATCGATCCTGAATTGCGTTCATTGATTGAGGATGTAGTGCTTGCACGCAGTGTGGCTGCTTCTGATCTTTTGGCTGATTACGCTACCAAGGAAGTCGCTTCAAAAGGCAGCCAAGTAGCTTCTGCTGGGCGAGACTTGACAATCCCTGTTGCCCGTCGCATTGAGGAGTCTGTCATTGCAGGTCGCTCCGAACATATTGCAGAGGATCTGGATGAGCTATCCGGCTCGATGAAAGCAGTAGATATTGTCGAAGGTCCGCTTATGGACGGGATGAAGCGGGTCGGTGAACTGTTTGGGGAAGGCAAGATGTTTCTTCCCCAGGTTGTGAAGACTGCAAGGGTGATGAAAATGGCTGTTGATCATCTCGAGCCCTTATTGCTTGCCGATGCATCCAAATCTGATGGCAAAAAAGCCGGGAAGGTATTGCTTGCCACTGTCAAAGGGGATGTGCATGACATCGGAAAGAATATTGTATCGATAGTGCTTGCATGCAATAATTTTGATATTATTGATCTTGGTGTGATGGTTCCGGCTGAAGAAATTGTCAAGGTTGCCCTGGAAGAAAAGCCCGACATCATATGTCTGTCAGGACTTATAACTCCTTCTCTTGCAGAAATGGCGGCTACCGCAGAGGCTTTGCGTGATGCCGGACTTGACACTCCTCTGCTTATAGGTGGAGCCACGACTTCTCCGCTTCATACAGCTCTCAAGATAGCTCCGGTCTACAATGGCCCTGTTGTGCATATGAAAGATGCGTCACGCAATCCGGTGGCTGCCGCTTGCCTTCTCAATCCAAAGGAGAAAGATGCCTTCATAGAGGAGCTCAAAGAGCAGCAGTCTCGCCTGCGTGATGCTTATTCAAACGACTCTAAAAAAATAGTCGCTATTGAGGAAGCTCGTGTTTTAGGTGCCCAAAACCGCCCTATGGCATATTCTTCCGTCACTCCAAAAGCCGGGGTAGGAAAGATGATAGTAAGGAAATTCTCTATCGGGGAGCTTGAGGGTTTCATCAACTGGAAGATGCTTCTGCATGCCTGGGGCATTCATGGTAGTGGATGCGCTTGTGGTTGCACTGACAATGTCGAAGCTATAAAACTCGTAGAGGATGCACAAAAATGTCTGCGCCAGCTGGCTGAAGGGGGGAAGTTTGATGGTTTTGGAATAGTCCGTATAGTTGAAGCTTCTGTATCCGGCGATGACATTATCGTTGATGGTCACACCATTCCTTTGCTTCGTCAGCAGACTTCTGGATCAAAGCATCTGTCTCTGTCAGACTATCTGAATCCGGAAGGAGATTATGTCGGGGTCTTTATGGCAGGGGCAGGACGATATATCGAAACCGAAAGAAATCGATGTGAGAAAGAGGGGGATTCTTATAAAGTGCTGTTGCTCCAATCATTGGCTGATCGTCTTGCAGAAGCTGCTTCCGAACTGTTGCATTATTATGTAAGAAAAGAATATTGGGGGTATGCCCCTGATGAGGAATTGGACATAAAGCGCATTTTGCGTGGCGAATTCAAAGGAATCCGCCCGGCCATGGGATATCCGATGCTTCCGGATCAACTACTCAATCTCGAAATCTTCGATTTGTTGATGCCTGAGAGTGGAAAGAAAGCAAAAGTCACTGAAAATGGAGCTATGCTTCCATCTTCGACCGTGAGCGGCCTTTACGTTTCACATCCCGATTCCCGATATTTAAATCTTGGTTGCGTTGGCGAGGATCAGATGGAAGATTATTCCAAGAGAAGAGGTCTGACTCTACAAAGAATAAAAGAAGTTCTAATCCAACAAACACCAAACTGATAATCTTCAACATAGCAAAAAGTATTTGACGTTAGAAATTTTGGAGCCGGATAAACTCTTCCCTGAGTGCCGGTTCCTTTTCAAATCTGCCGCAATAGTCAAATGTTGTGGTACTGCTGTCTTGCTTCTCTACTCCACGCATTTTCATGCATAGGTGTTCGGCATTGCAAGCTACAATCACCCCATCGGTAGGCATAGCCTCCGACAGAAGATTGCATACTTGCGCCGTAAGCCTTTCCTGCACCTGAAGGCGACGCGCAAACGACTCTACTATTCTTGCAAGTTTTGACAGCCCTATCATTTTTCCTTTGGGAATATATCCGATTGTTATCTTTCCAAAGAACGGGAGGATATGATGCTCACACATACTGTAGAATTCGATGTCTTTCACAATTACTATCCTTGACCCGGCGTGCTCAAAAATTGCCTTTCGTGCAATTTCAAGTGGTTTTTGATGGTAGCCCTGAGTTATATCCACGAGAGCTTTCGCTGCACGTTCAGGAGTTTTCAACAACCCTTCTCGTTCAGGATCTTCACCGATGAGCCGGAGGATTTCCCTATAATGTCCGGCAATTTCGGCTATTAGTTTCTCATCGTGTTCTATTTTCATCATCTCACGTTGATTTTTGACCTTACTACACGCATTTCCGAACTGAAATTCGGGAATGAGCGCTTCAGCTCATCCAGTGCTTTCTGGGCTTCTTCCTCATTGCGGAAGTTGCCTATTCGTGTATACCAGTTCGGGGCACTTGAATAAGTGTAGACTTGTCCTCTATATTTTGGGAAACGGGCAACAATTGCGTTTCCTCTCGCTTTTGCTCTCGCTTCAAGTGAGCTCTGGTTTCGGCCGTCGCTGAATACTTGAATGCGATATCCATTTCGCTGCGCATTCGGGTCCTTCACTTCTTTTTTTCTTACGGCAACCCCGGGGTCGGTAAGAATCTTATCAAGAAGTTCTTCGTCAATGTCAATAATGACATTGCCATTAGATTCAGCCTCAATGCGCTCTACAATATTCTCATATTCCGGGCCATCTGCATAAGCCGAAGATGCCCATCCCGACAGCATTGCTGCCGGGATAAGCATCTTTATGTATGTGCAGAATCTGTAACTCATAGAATATCAGTCAAAAGCTTCAACGATTCCCATAAAGGAATCAGCCTTGAGAGCAGCTCCGCCTATGAGGCCGCCGTCTACGTCAGGCTTAGCGAAGAGTTCCTTTGCATTTGAGGGCTTGCAGCTGCCACCATAAAGGATAGAAGTGTTGTCGGCAAGTTCCTTGCCATATTTTGCAGCGATGACATTGCGGATGTGTGCATGCATGTCCTGAGCCTGGTCAGCAGTAGCAGTCTTGCCTGTGCCAATTGCCCAAACCGGTTCGTAAGCGATTACGATCTTTGAGAAGTCTTCAGGTGAAAGGCTGAAAAGAGCTTCTACCTGGCCTGCAACAACGTCATTGTATGTGCCGTTTTCGCGCTCTTCAAGCACTTCGCCTACACAGAAGATAGGAGTAAGGCCATTGGCAAGAGCAAGCTTGGTCTTTGCAAGAAGCTGCTCATTTGTTTCGCCGAAATATTGGCGACGTTCGCTGTGACCAAGGATCACGTGAGTTGCACCGGTGCTCTTCACCATAGGAGCGCTGACTTCGCCAGTGTAGGCCCCGCTTTCGTGCTCTGAGCAGTTCTCAGCACCAAGACCGAGAATGTCGGCATCAATTACTCCGTGTACGGAAGTGAGATGTGTGAAAGGAACGCAGATCACAACTTCGCAGTTAGCTTTCTTTGCCTTAAGGGCACTGTTGACAGCATCGGCAAGTTCCACACCCTCGTCAAGAGTAGTGTTCATTTTCCAGTTGCCGGCTACAATATTCTTTCTCATTTTGATAATATTTTATTGTATCGTTAATGTTATTTCTAATTCAAAATGGATTCCTGATGTATTTGCATACAATCCATTTCAACACGCAAAATTAACAAATTCCATCCATAACTACAAATATTTCTTCTTAAAAAGCGTTTATATTCCGCATTCTGAATAAATATTCCTCACATCATCCTCTGTCAGGCTTTCATAGTCCTTTTTCAGCGGTGTGATGATGACTCCTGCCATATCTATGCATCCGGGTGATATAAGGTGTTGGCCTTCTTCTGTGCCGTAGCAGGAAGGACGGTGCAAATTCCTTGGGATAGCACATATTCTCAATAGTCCATTACCGTCAATCCAAACAAAAGCATTAAGCTTCCCTTCATTTATATAACTTTTCCCGATGGTAGACTCAATTGAGGCAAGTTGAGCCATCCCATCCATGTCAGGGGTGATTATGATACTTTTGAAGTCGAACGGCACATTAAGTTCAAGACTCTCAGGAGAAGCAACCCGCCCGGAATCCAGACCATGCTTTTTCTCAATCAGTCGCATCAGTGGCAGCTCATGGGTCTTCACAGCCTGGCAATGCAAATGGTCAGGGCATGATGCCCCGGAACGCTTCCCATTGAAGAAAACCGTATGCCCAGGGAGCTTTTCAGCCATTGTCACCATGTCAAGAGGAAAACCCTCTTGCGGTTGATGTGTCTTGCTTACGATCGTAAAATGAGTAGGGAAAATTGGAAAGGGGTTGAGAAGAAGTTCCCAACCTTCAGCAATCTTCATACCCACTTGTTGCGGAGGTCTGTTTCTTTCGCAGAGAAAACATGGTCGCTCAGCGAGGCTCTTAGCGTCGGTCTTGGCTCCGGTAGAGACAATCCGCGCAGGATTATGCTGAATGCCTATGATTAGATCACCAAGCTGAATGCTACGGCGCTCAGTCCTCCCCAAAGCCTGATAATTATCTCTTGCCAAGGGCCACTCCGCCAGCTGCCCATCAATAAACTCCAACATACACTAAGTCCTTAACCCTTATCTCTTAACCCTTCACTCTTCACTCTTCCTCCATATTCTCATGTATTCTCGCAAGAAGCTCTATGGTTCGCAAGAAGTCTTTATAGATATTGTTCTCGTTGGTCTTTTCTATCGGAAGAGCCGCGTCGCTGTTTCCGCTCCAGCGCCTGCAGTTATAGAGAGATTCATATATCCTTCCGATCTTCCATGTCCGGGATATTCGCAGTGCCATCGCGTAGTCTTCTCCGTAAGAGACATTCGGGAAAAGTATTTCTCTGGCTATTGGGGTGTAAAATGCACGCGGAGCACCGAATCCATTGATGCGAAGAGCATTGTTTGCTCCGTTTTCTGCTGTCCATTCATTGTGGGCTATGAGTCCAGGAGGAATTACATTGAGATCGAAGTCGGTCAAAGTGTAGCTGCCCACTACCATGGCGCAATTCTCCTCATAGAATTTATCCACGATCCTCTGGAGTGTGTCGGTACCTGAATAAACATCGTCCGAATCAAGCTGTACGGCAAATCGTCCGCATACTTCCGATTCTATGGCTTTATTCCAGCATCCACCTATGCCAAGACCCTCCTCTTCTTCAGCAAGAATAACGTGAAGTCGGGGGTCAGGCACCGAAAGAAGTGCCTGTCTTGTGCCGTCGGTGCTTCCGTTGTCTACTACAATTACATTAAAAGGAAAATCTGTCAGCTGAGCAAGTGCCGATCCCACGGCATCCATGATTGTGGATACTCTGTTTCTGACGGGTATCACTACACTTGCCTCGACCGCAAAATATGCCGACCCAACATCCGCCGGTTTTGGTTCACCGACAAGTGCATTGATATCGCGTAGATGGGCTCTACATACCATCTCCATTGCCTTCTGATAGTCAGCATTGCGTGGGTCGACATAATCATGCTGTTGCTCTCCGCTCTTTCGGTAGTCAGTCTTGGTCTGTTCGTAGAGATACTCATTTATGCATAGTGCGCCGCGTCCGGTAAGCATCCTCAGACGAAGTGCATACCATCCGCCATCCGGAAGGTCATCATATTCCTTCTCAAAATCCTCGGATGCATTAAGCACATCGGCTGCATTGAGCATCACAACAGATCCGAAATCGAAGTCATCTCTCAGAGACCCAAGTTGATAGTCGATTGTAGGATGGTTGCTGACAGTCCCATCGTCGGCAACTTCCCTATACCATGCATACGTAAAAGGGACATCACATATTTCAGCAAGTTCCCTCATTCTCTTTTCTGTATGAGGATACATCCTGACTTCTTTATGACCTATTTTAATTACGATAAACTGGTCAAGACCATTCCTAAAAATCTCCTCCCTAAGCTGGCTTATATTTTCAAATTGTATCATCCGAAATACCTTCTCAATTCTAAATTATAATTTTTCTCTCCACTATCCACCCTTCGCTTTCCGCTACCGTTCTATCCAATCAAGCATCTCCTTCATAAGAAGATTTCGCTGTTCAGCATCGCTGATCGATTCAAAAGGAACACTCATGACCGCACGACGCGATTTGCCATCCCTTATCAAAAGACCTGCGGCAGCGTCAGTATCGCTGAAACGAAGGAATGTGGCTGCTTCATCCGCATTTGGAGTTGGAATTATGGCATCCGGACGCTCTACGATATAGCAATTCTCATTGAGATTGTTGGAATAGGCGTATCGTCTGCTTGCAAGTGATGATTTCAGGGGTGCAGCCATTCCATCGATTTTTCCACTCATCGAGGGAGTGATAGAATCAGGCACAGTGATGCAAAGCACTTCTTCTCCCCAGCGTGCGGCATCATTATCGTTGCGAGTATCACGCAAGTCGCTCGCCACATATTGTCCGCTTACAATCAAATCTCCACCTTTTTCAAGAAATCCTTTAAGAGCGTTCCGAAGCTTTTTGGGGAAAGTGATGAATTCTGCCATGTTGTTTCCTCTTCCCATCGTGGTGGCTCTTTGTTTGCCAAGTATCAGGTCGATGGTCTTATAGTCAGCAAGATTGACGCTTCCTTGTTCCAAAGCCCCCAAGCTTGTGCTGACAAAGCCTCTTCCGGCAGCACTGATGGCTTCTCCGTGCAGAGCAGGATAATCAAAGGTGTTGCCTGCGACTACTGATGCGACATACTTATCGCTGCTCTTTCCAAAACTTTCCCCGGCACTACGGTGAAATTCTGTCTGATAGCCGGTAAATGAAACGTCCTTGATGTAAGGCACTCCAAAGTCGTTGGATGTGTCAAATCCTGAATAATCCTCCTCGTTGACAATAGAAGGGGCACTCACACGTGTAAATCCATTGACAATCAGTATCGGGTGGGAATCATTGTTATCATGGCGGAATGCCAATATCTCAGATGGAAAAGATCTGCCACCTTCGTTGAAGGCTATGATCTTGAATGAATGAATTTCATCATCGTCGGCGTGAACCTCAAAATGAGGTTTGGAGGTTTCCCCGATTTTGTGGAAACTCATATCATCTCCGCTTCTTTCCATCACTATATATCCTGTTGGCATCGCCGTAGGCTCGAGTTCATCCGGTGTCGGTTGCCAGGAAAGTCTGTAAGTGGTTTTCCCTGTTTTTTGAATGGCAAAATTCTTCACAGGCAAGGGTTGGATCACAACCTGACGGTCTTTCCTCTCGCCGATGAAACGCGCAAGTGCCTTGTAGATAGCCCTGCCTACAGTGAATCTAAATCTCGGGTCATTGCCATATTGCATATCTGCAAAGTTCTGGTGACTGAGAAGTTCAATGAGAGTTGTCGGAACTTCCGGGACTCTTGCTTCCACGTAAGATTTATCCCACATGGGGCGTCGGGTCCATTCAGGTTCATATTTAGCTCTTATGTCTCCTGTGATCTGACGCATGAGCATGTCGGTCATGGTTCTGGAGTTCTTCCTCGGGGTTCCATCGGCATAGTTGATGTTTCCATTGGTGAAATATATGCCAAGTGTCCCTACGAATGAATCGTCGGCACGCTTGCCGGCATCACTGTGAAGAGCCATAGTGGCATCAATTGGAATCCCAAGACCTTTCTCTTTGGGAAGCACACGTGATCCTCCGGCAAGATAGTTCACCCATAGGCCGCGGCTTGTATAGTCATCCTTATAGTCGTCGGTTCCGGCATAAGGGGAATATATGGAATCAGGTATGCCTGCCCACTGAAGCCAATATCTTGCTCCTTCAAGCCATCTCGGCAATCCGGATGTCTTGAATACAGGCTCTGAATTGATGGCTTTCTGAATTTCTTCTTTCCGGAAAGGATTGTCAGATGCGATGGGAGCATCAGATGTGGCGGCTATGTCAGCCACTATGTCATCCACTGAGATTGAATCCGTACCATAGCTTTGTATTACATTGTTCCAAAGCACATCGCTACGTTTCGGTGAGCGAGCAATATTACCCATACCGCCACCAATCTTGACAGCATCTGCAGTCACCACAGTCTCACCACCCTTTTCAGAACGGCTGGTAAGAACGACTGTAGGAGTTTCTTCATCATATCCTTCAGCAAAAGGATAAGTGCCGAGATATATCCAAGTTCCTCCACCCATCTTCTGATTGACGAGAATGTCTTCCGAGCCCCCGTCATAGTTAATGGTATATCGAGCGTCTTCTGCCGAATTTGGCAAAGATTTATAGCTTACGTAGACAGCATATTCACGAGATTCCGGAAAATCGGCAATCCACGAGGCAGTGGAGGGACTCCCGCTCTTCGTGGTCTTCACCATCCTGTAGGTGCCGTTTTCAAATGGATTCTCAGTGTCTCTGAAGTCAGGAAGGTCATAGATGAATCCTTCTCCTTCTCCTGTAGTCCATTTCTGATGACCGTTGGTTTCGAAATATGTATTTTGGGAATACAATGTCCCTCCTTCGTCAGGCTGATCGTTGTCTACAATCACTTCAATTGGATTGATGTCTCTCTCTCGAGGAAGCATCACGTAAGCACCGGCGTTCTCAAGCATAGGGACGGCATACGGGAGTATATATCCCAAGGTGTATGTATCCTCCACTGCTTGGAAAAGGAAAGGACGTTGCCAATACCAGTTGTCATTGGCAGGTTTGTAATATCTGCCATGGCTATGCCACATCGCCACGTTGTCGCCTTGCATGCCCTTGGTGATTGGGGAAAGGGGCTCTGCCGTTCTTACAAAAGGAATATTGTTTCGGAACTCCTTTGGCAACTTGTCGATTGTATTGATGTAGTAGGAGAGGGGTTTGCCACTCACTCGCAGCTCAATCATAAAGTCTGCCAGGGAGTCAGGCATAGCTTCTTTTGCCTGCCCTTCAAGCTGCTCAATATATTCCTTGTTGATAGGAAGGTATGTAAAGTTCTCATTCAGGCTGAATATAGCCTTGTTGTTGACGGAGTCAGTCTTTACGCTGTTTACTCGGAGACCGCCGGGATTATGGCTCTTGGGTATGAGCTTGATGAGGCGCTCGTTGATCGTAAGGGTCAGCGAGTCGTTGCTGGGCGTTTCTGCGGGTGGTAGTGTTGCCGTAGCTCTTGGAGTGGTTGCAGTGCTACGTTTTTTACGCGTCCTCGTGCTCTTTTTCCTGCCTTTCTTCGCGGAAGCTTTAGCAGTGGTTTTAGAGGTTGACGACTTTTTCTTTGTACTCTTCTTTCTCGATTTCTTCTTGGCTGCAGAAGCCTGTGAAGTCTCGAAAAACTCAGTATTTATTATATCAGGAAGGCCAATCCAGTCGCATACTCCTAATGAGATTGCGCCTGCTGCCAATAATGTGAGGTATCTTTTGGAATTCATAATTTGCAAAATTACCAAAAAAATCACTTATAGCCAACACCAGATGCTTAAAAAATGTGAAAGGTTTTGCGTAATGCGTGGTGAGTAGTGCGTAATGCGTGGGTGAGTGGTGAGTTTTGCGTAGTGCTGACTATTAGTTTTCATTGAGTCGTCTACGTTCGAAAAAGGAGCGAGTGAAGAAGATGAAGAGGAGGGCTCCTCCTCCTTGCATAAATGCAGTGACATGGAATGCTTCTGCAAATCCAATGTTTTCTGCAATAACTCCTCCAAGAAGGATTCCAAGACCCATCCCGAGGTCCCACGAAATCAGTATCGAGGAATTTGCAGTCCCTCTTTGGTCGTGCCTTGCGACTTTGATAAACATATTGAGGAAAGCCGGATACATCTGTCCATTTCCAAGTCCTATCAGCAACGCTGATAGATAAAAACTCCAAGGGGTAACGACAAAAGCAAACATTCCATATCCTGCTAAAGATATCAAGACACCAATCAGTGCATTGTGGGTCAACAGTCCTTTACGAAGACTCTTTGCTCCGAACAATCTCGAAATAAACAGTCCGGCAGAAAGAATCATAAAGAAGAATCCTGTTCCGTCTGTAATATTTAGTTCTTGTTTGCCATATAGAGCCACATAGTTGCTCATTAATCCCCAGCAGGCTCCAAAGAAGCATATGTTTATTGCAAGCAGCCATGCTCTCCCTAAGAAAAAATGGTCAAGGCTCAACTTCGGTTTTCCTTCGATTTTTTCTCGTTTGGGTATTTTTACCGAAGTGCTGCATAAGAACCCCAAAAACGCAAGCGCCAATGACAGCCAGAAAAGAAGTGTAAAGTTGTCTGTCAGGTGATAGATGTATATTCCAACACTTGGCGCTATCGCCATGGCAAGATTGTTGCTGAGTCCGTAATATCCAATGCCCTCATTCCGTCTGCTTGATGGCAATACATCTATGGCTGCTGTGCTGTTGGCGACTGTTGTGGCGCCAAATGGGATACCATGCATCGTACGCACTATGAAGAACATCAACAGCGTGCTTGCGCCCAGATAACCTGAAAAGCATAGGAAGAAAAAGAAGAAACAGAGCATCAATACCTTTTTTCTGTCGAAGGTGTCGACTACAAATCCGCTGAATGGACGCACGAGAAGCGTGGCAACAATATAGCCGGACAAAACTACCCCTATCAAGTCTTTGTCGGCCTTAAATTCAGAGTCAAGATAGAGCGGAAGCAGCGGGGTAAGAAGATAAAAAGCGAAAAAAAGAAGGAAATTGCACAGCATCACTTTCAGATACTCCCTATTCCACAACCGCTCATTTTTTTCTTTAATCTTTTCCATACGTTACTCATTTAATTTTCGCTTGTTCTTGCATATTGATTCGGAATCGTTCTCTGCGAGCTCCGGGCGATGCGTAGCAGCCCGTATTCCTTTGCGAGCTTACCATATCAGAGTCGCGAAGCTTCCAAAAGCACTGAAACTCTGAACCTTTGCGTTCTTTGCGTGAGTTTTTTAGAGCTTGCCATAGTTGAGTTATTCACTTCGCATCGTTTCAGAAGGGGATATTTTTGAGATAATCCGGCTTGGGAAGATCAGTGTAAGGTAGACTATTACAAGAACACCGGCATTAAGAATGCCAAACGCAGCCCAATCTATTTCCACAGGGACAAAGTCTATATAATAGCTTGATGCATCGAGCTTGAATATGTGGTATTTATCTTGAATCAGCAATCCGGCCAATATCAATGCATTTCCGATTGCCATTCCTAATATGGCAACCCTCAGCGCAAGATATATGAACACCTGGCGTACCTTACCGTTGGATGCGCCTAATGCCTTGATTAATCCTATAAAACGTTTTTTATCGAGTATAATGGTCAGCATACCGCTTATGAGTGTCACGCATCCTACAATCATCATAAGTGTTAATACGACAATGACGTTCGTATCCAACATCGAGAGCCAAAGGAAATAACTTGCTCCTTGTATATGTGCATTTTCAAGGTAGTATTTCTTATACAGGATTCCCTCTGCGAGTGCTTCATCAAGGGTTTCTTGAAGATAGACTGTCTCATCATCAAGCTTGTTGAAATCAGTAGTCGTAATGAGTATACTTGAGCCCTGGTTTGGTTTCAGTCCGGTGAATGCTTCAGATAATCCACGGCTTCCATACACCATCAAGTCGTCGTAGGCATCGAAATGGGAATCAAATATTCCGGCTACTTTTATTCGCCTGACTTTCACATCATCATTGATGAAATAGCAGTCTACCTTATCATCCTGTTTCAATCCCATTTGACTGGCAGCCATCCGGGAGAGGACCACATCGAGTCGTGTGCTGTCTTGCGAATAATCGGGTATCTGGCCTGATATTAGATTCGACTTCAGGAATTCTCTGGTGGCCTTGTCTTCGAGGGTCTTGAGGAATATTCCCTTAAAATCGTTGGGCGTCTTAAGGATAGCGGGGATTGAAATCTGGAGTGAATAGTCTTTTATGCATTCTTGGGAATCAAGAAGTTTCTTAAGGGTGGGGGTTAGGGTTATCAGATTGTCATCCTCCCCGGCGCTTACTGTCATGACGATATGAGAGGTAAATCCGATCACCTTATCAGTTATTTCCCTCTTGAATCCTAATACGATAGCTATGGAAGCGACCATGACAGCAACAGAAAGAGCTATGGCTGCAGTAGCCACCTTAACTCCTGGACTCGCCTTCCTGCCACCACTTCCCAATGCCAATCTTCTTCCCAAGTATAATGCGTAGTTCATATCAATGTATATCTTGAATGAATGTCTTGATGATAATATTCTGCAAAATTAATCAAATTTCCTCAATCCACCAACAAATACACCCTATGGGAAGGCGGTTTGGCTTCGCCCAAGCTTAAGCAAGACCCAACCGCCTCCATCCGTCAAATATGGAAGGGAGGCTTCCCAGCCTCCCCCAGTGTCTCTTTCTACATCGGCTGCAAGCCTTTTTTCATTTTCACTATGAAGTCAATTTAAAAAATATTGAAAAAAATTTGCGGATTTTAATTCAATTTGCTAATTTTGAAAATTGATGTGAATTGCATATTTTTTGGAACTTTGCAATTTGCAAACATTTGGTGATTATTATAGCAAATCTAACT
>JAIDSL010000104.1 GCA_029061255.1 Muribaculaceae bacterium | reverse complement strand
TCGGGGTGTAGCTCAGTCCGGTTAGAGTGTGCGTCTGGGGGGCGTGAGGTCGCAAGTTCGAATCTTGTCACCCCGACAAAAGTCAGTTGCTTTATTTGAGCAGCTGACTTTTTTTATATGTCTAATTCATCCCCGCTTTAACGACGACAACGCTGAAAACTTAAAAAAAAGGTAATGATTTTCTGCTGTCAGTAGTCTTTTAAATAAAACTAACACATAATGCAGTATTCCACTACCGAGTTTGAGACTCTCTACATACAATGCTTTCCTCCATCCATGAGGTTGGCTCTGAGCCTTCTTCATGATGAGGATGAGGCAAGGGATGTGGTGCATGAGGTCTTTCTCAAGCTTTGGGAGTCAGATGGGAAGGTAGACAATCCGAGTGCATATATACTGCGGTCGGTCAGGAATACAAGCTTAAGCAGAATACGGAAGCTTGACGTGCGCGAGAAAGTCAAGCTGAAGCTTATGTTGGAGCCTCCACCCGATGATTTCGACTACGAGCAACGCAATGAAGAAGTAAAAAAGGCAATTGAGCGTTTGCTCACATCACGGGAACAGCAGGTGGTGGAAAAAATCTATACCGAAGGCATGAGCTATAAGGATGCAGCTGACAGCTTGGGAGTTTCGGTGGCCGCCATCAATAAAAATATAGTAGGAGCGTTAAAGAAATTAAGGACTCACTTCAAAACAGGCAAATCATGACAGAACAGGAAAAAGACATATTGATCGCAAAGATGCTGGATGCGCCTTCCTCGTTATCTGATAAGGAACTGGAGTCCATTTTGAGCGATGAGGAACTTCGGGACATCTACGAAATGTCAGCTGCTGTAAGCAGCGCTTATATTGATCAGCCTGATTTTGATATGGCTGATGAATGGAACCGATTCCGTCCTAATATCCGCAGGAAGCCGATGCCGATGCGTTGGGCGATGAGGGTGGCTGCCATATTCTTGGGAGTTATATTTATAAGCGGAGTGTTGGTAAGAATAATCGACAAGGCACTTGACGTGCCTCAGACTACTGTTGCCATAGTGCAAGAGACCAAAAAAACTGTGGAAATAAAACCAAATGAAGAAAATACTAATTCAAAGGCTATCCGGAAGAAAGAAGAATCCCAATCATTAATTCCGAGGGATAAGGATGCTTCATCAGGACAACATATGTCGGCGACCAAGAACATGAAGGAAAAGCAAATGGATTTGCCGGAAGAAGAGATTGATGTCGATGAATATCTTCGTCTGCAACAGGCCCGCATTGACAATGATCTGGCAATGATGGCAGCAGAATCGTATATATATGAATATAATGAGTTTCTTCAAGAGATTGATGACCCGAATGCATATGAGACGACGGAGTTGGAAAATGCAATCAGGCAAGTGACCATGCAATAACAAGCCATTAATATTAAAAAACAAATGATATGAAAAATTCAGCAATGTGGCTATTGTGCCTTATTCTCTCAGCTATGCAGATACCGGCTGCAGCACAGTCAAACATTCAGTCTGCATTCAATGCGCTAATCAAAAGTCCGGATGTTCAGATCACTGAGAGTCATGTTCTCGAGAAAGACCCTGACACTGATAAAAAGACCAGCCAATGTGATGTTTATGATTTCGTTCTTCCTGCTGATCAGTTCAAGCTGATCAAGAATATTGTCAATGCCATTGAGAAAGACAGTCAGCATGCTTATGGATTATATAGTGGCAGAATAACACCTTCTGATCAAGAAATAACCTTGGCTGTCGGAGATGGAAATGGGAGAAACGATGTATCCTTGACTGACTTAGGTGGCGATTATTCGTATGCTGCATTTTTAGCTCCGAAATCTGAAGATCCGGAGGGGATATATCGTTATGCGTATGGAATCAGCTATAAGCAGCCTAAAATAAATGATAATATCACGGGCAAACTGGTAGTGACATACGCCACTACATTGAAATATCGTCAGCAAGCTGCTGTAGAGCAGCAACAAAACCAATGGAAGATGTTTAACAAATTAAACAAGGAAATGTCGGAACAGGACTCTTGGTTCGATATGTTGATGTCGTATTTCCAAAGCATGTCTGAGGCTACATCCAAGACTCGCATTGCTCTTGCCACAAAAGCTTTCAAGGTGATTCGCGACACTTCGAAATATCCTGAAGTGACACAGGCCGACAAGGATGCTATCCGCGAGATCCTTAAAGTAATGGTTTCAGATAATAAGTATTCAGAGAGTGTGCTCAATAAACTGCTGAACCAATGTCTGGTAGAACTTAAATAATTTGTATTCATGAAACGTATTGGTTTTTTAATTTCGTTGATTGTTTTATCGATCTCCTCTATATCTGCAAGGATCATACAAGGAGAAGTGCGATCAGATAGCGATTCCACAATTGTAGTTGGTGCCACTTGCCGTCTCATGTCAGGAACTCAGTTTATCGATGGAGTCCAAACCGAAAATGATGGTAAATTTGAGCTTTCCACAAGTCTCAAAACAAAGTTGACCCTTGAAATATCCATGGTAGGATACAACCCTACAGAGATTCTCATTGAATCCGATAAGAATGTGGATATAGGGACTGTCTATCTGTCGGAAGGAGTGATGCTTGATGAAGTGCAGGTCAATGCAAACTCCATGATTGATGCCAAGGGACGTACAGTCATTTTCCCTGCCGGCTCTGATGTTAGGGCATCCTCAACGGCAATCAGCCTTTTTCAAAAGCTTCCGCTTGCTGGCTTGGAGGCAAACCCGATCAACAGGTCGTTGTCGGTGGATGGAGGCACTCCTTTCATTCTCATAAACGGCGTTCCCTCAACAATGGAAGATTTCAACGCGTTGCAGCCGAAGGATATTGCTAAAATTGAATTTTCAAGAATCACTCCAGCACGCTATGCCGACCGGGGAAACAAAGGATTTCTAAACATAACCCTGAAGAAGCGCAACGACGGTGGTCAGGTCTATATCTGGGGTCGCAGCGCGGTGAACACTGCGTTTGTCGATGGTAATGTACGCGCATCCTATCATCAGGGACCGTCTCAGTTCACTCTTTCATACAATCCCTCATGGCGTAATTATCAGAAAGTCTTTGATAACTCTACCGAAAGCTATATAGGCAGTGATTTCCGGGTTGACCTTGAAGTGCATGACCGCAACCCATTCTACTATCATAATCATTTTACAAGTCTGAAATATGATTATAGTCCAAATATAAATACGCTCTTCTCAGCAAAGTTCAGCATTGCGCCATTTTTCAATAAAAGCAGGTCGTTGGCCAATACGATTGATTCATACCTCGGTGATTATGAGAATGATAATATGACCCGCAATAAGGACCTTTCTCCATCGCTCGACCTATTCTTTAAGCGAAACTTCAACGATAAGAATTCTCTTGAAGTGCAGGTGGTCGGGACTATGAGCTCAAGCGACTATCGCCGAAGCAATAAGTATTTTTTCAGCGATGGCGCAGATTTGGAATATATTATGGATGTCGATAGCAGGCGGCGTTCTCTTATCAGTGAGATCAGCTATACCCATCAGTTCAGCGACAAGACATCGCTCTCTGCTGGCTATCAGAACACTGTTTCTCACAGCACCAATTCTTATCTCACCACTGATTATAAGCCTATTCTTACAGAAAATAATAATTATGTTTATGCAAGGTTAGGGCAACAGGTGGGTAAAGTATATTTTTCGTTAGCCACAGGGGCAAAGCTTTATTGGATTAAAAATGACCTTAACAAGCGACACTTCATCCGCAATCTCACAACAGCCCAGCTTTCGTGGAACATATCACAGAAATGGTATCTTGCTGCCGCTTTCCAATACACTCCAAGTATTCCTTCTCTCTCTGCATTGACAGACTATCCTCAGCAGCAGACTCCTTATCTTATATCAAATGGCAATCCGGACCTGAAAGTTTCCCAAAACTTTCTTTATCAATTGATGCCCTCTTTCCAGTATAAGAAATTCAGCGCATCATTTCTTATGAACTATCGTCATATTAAGGATTTCGTGATGTCTGACATGTTCTATCTTGGAGATAAGATGTTCTTGTCGCAATCCATCAATGCGAAGAGATCTTTGTATGCAGGAGGAAACCTCAATCTAAAACTTAGTGATCTATACGGGTTTGGAGCAAATGTGAATATCGGCATAGATTACTATGAGACGATGGGAGAGACCTGGTGTCATCACCTGACTTCCTTGGATGGAAGCTTTAGTATCTGGTGGAACAAGGGCCCCTACACTATCTCTTACTGGCGAAAGATTCCAGGCAAATATTTAAGTGGCAATTATGTTGGGAAGGATGAGAATGGAGACTCGTTCAGTTTTGAATATAAACCCAACAAGCATTGGACATTTGAAGCAAGCTGGATGTATATGTTCGATAAGAAAGGCACCAAGTATCCCTCCTGGGGATATTCGAGCGTCAATCCCTACTTCAAGGAGCGCTATATCAAGAACAACGGAAACATGATAGTCCTCTCAGTCAGCTACTCAGCCGACTTCGGCTCACTGTTCCGCACCTCCCGCCGCTCCCTCAACAACGCCGACAGCGGCTCCTCCCTCCTCAAGATGTAAGAGTGATCGTTAATTTCTGGCTTCCGCCCTCATACAATCTATTCTTTTGGAAAAATAAAGACTGTGTGAGAGCGGAAGCCTGAATATTATTTGGCGTATTCTATTTTGCCGACTACCTTGCGGCTCGGTCCGGCATTCTCATGGGCGCGGACGGAAGGCTGGTGCATGTCTTTCGGGAAATAGAGGAAGAAGGTGTCGTTGGGTGCCGGGACGTAGGAGATTGCTTCGTCGGTGGTGTAGTTAGTCTTGTCCTTGACAGGATCGTATGGACCTGTGGGGATGACATGACCGGCGAGCCCCATCAATTCGTCGCCTACGAATGTGTATTGAAGGTCGATAAAGTTCTCGTGGCTCTCTATCTTGGTGTCTTCTGCGCTCTTAGGAGTATATTCGAGGATATTGATCCAGAGACGCCCCGGGACGATGTCGTGCTTTCCGGCTGCCACTGTGTTGAGATCCGTATCTTTGATCCACGCGAACAGTGCATCCCAGAGTTCGGGATTAGCTGCATATTGCTCTGCAAATTCCACTGCGTCGATAGTGGCATCTGCTTTTAGGTCAAGTCCTTTTGCCCATGCACGGCTATCTACCCATGCCTGAGCCTCTTCTTTTGTGAATTTCTTCATTTTTAATATTTACTTTGACTAAACGATTAAACACTTAAACGATTAAACCTCCTTTTCAGCGTTGACGGTAGCCATGATGCCTCCTACCATGCCGAGGGCGAGCATACGGCCGTGGAATGAATATCCGGCGTTGTAGCCCATCTTCTCATCGCCGAGCATAAGGGGAGCGTGGTCAACTCGCATCGGGACATCGGGACGCAGTGTCTCGAACGTACGCACCACATCGATAAGGCGCGTGTCGAGATGTGATGATTCCTTGAAGTCGCCGTTTGGCTGCGGCTGGCAGATTCGGGCATGCACGAAGTGTGTGCGGTCAGCGTATTTCTTTGCAAGGGCAGCCACATCATTATGAGCCCCTGCGCTAAGGCTTCCGGCGCAGAATGTCAATCCATTGTGTGGATTAGGAACGGCATCGAGGAATGCCTGGATATCTGCATCGCAAGTCACGATGCGTGGCAGTCCGAGTATCTGCATCGGTGGATCATCCGGGTGAACGCACATATTGATGTCATATTCGTCGCAGACTGGCATGATTGCGTTCAGGAAATATGCCATGTTAGCACGGAGTTGGTCGGCATCGATGCCTTTGTAAAGGTCGAGCAGGGAGCGGAATTTCTCTACCGGCTTGAGGTCTTTCTCTGATATGTTGCCGTTTACGAATCCTTGTGTCTTTACTATGATGTTGTCTACGAGACGCTTCTCTGCTTCCGCGTCCATACGTGGAGCGACTTTCTCGCGCATACGGCGCAGTGTCTCCTCGTCATAGTCTTTTTCGGCTCCCTCACGCTTGAGGATATTGATGTCGAAGTAGGCAAACTCGGCGCGGTTGAAGTAGAGGTTTGATGTGCCGTCGGGGTTAGGATATTCGAGGTCGGTGCGGGCCCAGTCGAGTACGGGCATGAAGTTGTAGCAGATGGTCTTCACTCCGGCCTTGCCGAGGTTGGCGAGGCTCACCTTGTATTTCTCGATCAGTTCGTCACGGTCAGGACCTCCGTATTTAATTGATTCACTTACAGGAAGACTTTCTACTACACTCCAGCGAAGACCGTGGCTTTCGATATAGTCTTTCATTTTGTTGACTTCCTCTTCGCTCCATATTTCCCCGTTTGGAATATGATGAAGAGCAGTGACGATACCCTCAACGCCTATCTGGCGTAGCATATCGAGGGTAATTTTATCGTTGGGTCCAAACCAACGCCATGTCTTTTCCATAATTACTATATAGGTTATTAGTTGTTTCTATGCGCAAAGTTAATCAAACTTTCTGAATAATTCAAGATAATGCTTGTTATTATGCGAAATGCAACAATCCGAGCTATAGCTCGTTTTTAATATAAAAGGAATATTTATGGAGACGATAATAAACATTGCAGGCTATGGCGCCGCACTCTGCATGATCTTTGGCTATCTCCCGCAGGCGATAGCCACTATCCGCACGCGAGATACTGACGGGATAGCCATGCCTACGTTCCTTATGTTGGGACTCGGTTCGGTGCTTTTCGTAGTCCAGGGCATCTTGCTTGGCAACCTTCCTATTGTAATTACCAATACGATAGCCACCGTCTGCTCCATAATCATCTTTGTCATAAAGATCTGCAACGACCGCAAAAAGAAAAGGTCTTAGATTTTGTAATACAGTCTTTTTTTTGTAATTTTGCAGAAACCATCAATATGCAGTAGAAATGATTCTAAGTATAGATAATTTCAAGTCGATAGAGCATGTCGCCGGATTGGATATTTCTGATCTGACTGTGTTTGCCGGAGTAAACAGCAGTGGCAAAAGCTCTGTTATTCAGGCGTTGCTTTTATTGAAGCAGACTTTAAATTCATCTACAAGTAAAATTTTGAACCTTAACGGTCCATATGTATATGCAAATTCGTTGTTGGATTTGATTCATAACAAGAAAGGCGGCACAATAGGATTCTCTCTGATTCTTGATAACAAAGAACTGAACAATACTGCAATACAGTTATATGCAAAGGATAGTGGTGAAGGTATCGACACAATGATGCTGTCTGTATCATTCAAGGTCAAGGGTGATGGTACATATGTTGTCTCAGAATTTAGACTTTCTCTTGCCTTTTCAGATGGACGCAATATAAACAGGACTCTTACATGGCGTCCTAACAAAAAAGTGTATGATTTGATGGAAGATGGAAAGACAAAGAATGGATTGGAGTCAGACCGTTATTCTTTTGTCAACTTCTTCCCCGTCTTTATGAAGAAAGATGGAAATTCACTTGAATTACCCATAATGAAAGCAGCTCGTGAGACTCTTGTAAGTGTTCTTGAAAACGTCACATACATTGCTCCTATTAGAGTAGCTCCTGTTTTGGCAAGAAGTTATCAGACTGATATAGAAAGCCGTTATGTGTTGCCTGACGGTGAAAATACAAGGTTTATTCTTGATCGCATCAGCCATGATGACAAGGACGCTTTTGCGCTTGTGAAGGAATGGATATGCAATAGGTTTCATTTGGCTCACGAGATAGACGTCGTCAAGGAGCCAGGTAAGCTGTATAGAGTAGTAGTGACCACCAATGAAAGAGTAAAGGTAGATCTCATGCATATGGGTTTTGGCCTTAGTCAGATTCTTCCTATTGTCACTCAAGGCTGCATAGCGAAAGCCGGCGCATTGATGATCGTGGAGGATCCTGAGGTACATATGCATCCAAGTATTCAGGCTTCCATGGCAGACTTCTTCATCTATTTATGCAAGAAGAAAAATGTGAATGTGCTTGTAGAAACACATAGCGATCACTTTATAACGAGGCTTAGACGAAGGGTAGCCGAAAAAGTGATATCTCCTGAAAAAGTTCATTTGATTTTTGTCGAGCATGAGGGCGGTGCAAGTGAATACCAGACTATTCCTATGTCTGATACCGGAAGGCTTGAAGGGGTAATGCCTAATGGCTTTATGGATTCTCTTGACAATGATTTTCGGGCAATACTTCTGGCAAATAGAAAATGAAAGTTTCTTTAGCTCCATATATGCCTATCGTTCGGGATTGTATTTCTTATGAAAGAGAGTTTCGCAATCTGAGCTTATACAGCATTCCGGATTATGTATCGATATATGTTGTCGGTAAATGGGATGAATTGCTTATGGGCAGCGCTGAAATAATGACTTCATACGAAATTTTCAGACTCTTGATAGGGTTGCCTGTTATCGAGATATCACCTGTCAATAAGGCGAAATACATAAAGGTAAGTCCGGAAGTGCTTGCTGATATACCTGAAGAGAATAAAGAGACTGTTTGTCAGCAATTGTATGCTTTGATGAATGTTGCTGATTCCAGACGCATCTTTGCGGGCGCTGATAATGATTGCAAATGCATGCAAGTTACGTCTGACCGTGAAACGGAGATTATAAGCAACTTTAATCCATTCGGAGATTTGACATTATTGAACCTTTTGGATTCATATATGCCTAAATTGGAGCAATTGAAGCATTTCCATACTGACAGAAATATCGGAGCCAAACAGATTTCAGCATTCTCAGCTTATGACAGGAATGACGAATCTTATGCAAAAAAATTATTGATGACTGCATTTCTCGACCATGAAGGTGATGTGGATGAAAGAACATATCTCTATACATATGATAAAAAGAATAAAACTTTTGTAGAGTTTCGTCCGGGAAGAAACAATGTCTATCATGGTATGAACATCAGCTTGGGGGAAGCAAGAAAAAGAGCTCCTTTAATTGTTAGAAAATTTCATAAATAAATTAAAATGAAAATACTGCTTACAGGCGCTACCGGTATGCTTGGAGGCTATCTGCTTCCGATGCTGAAGGAGGATGATGAAGTGAAGACCCTTCAGCGGCATGGTGCTGACTTCATATGCGATCTTACTGCCGATATCCCGGATTTCGGCGAGAATACGTTTGATCTTGTAGTTCATGCCGCGGGATCTATTGATGACGCCACTGCCTTCGACATCAATCTCGAGGGTACGCGCCGCCTGCTACAGGGCCTGGAGAATAATCCGCCGAAAGAGCTTGTATATCTCTCCAGTTGGGAAGTGTACAGTCCTGATTCCGGAGAAAAAGTGATGGAAGAGCATCAGACTTGGGCATCGACCAAAGTAGGGCAGTCAAAGGCGCGTGCTGAGCAGCTTGTAAAGGAATGGTGTGATCAAAGAAATGTCATGCTTACGATTCTTCGTCCTGCCCGTATGTTCGGAAAGGGAGTACATGGCGAGATGAAGGGGCTTTTCAATGATGTCGTCAATAGCCGATATATCCATGTCAGGGGTAATGAAGCACGCCTGAGCCTTGTATGTGCTATCGACGTGGCAGAGGCAGTAAAAAGACTTCATTCCATTGGCGGCACCTACAACGTCTCTGATGGAAAGGATGCCACATGGATAGCCCTTGCTGAGGCTATGAGTGCCAACTCCGGAGCCATGAAGCGGCAGACATTCCTGCCGAAGCAGTGGGCGGATATTGCGTGGAAGTTCATCCCGTGGCTTCCGGCTGTAAAAGCGTCACTTTCTCCGGAAATCCTTGCTTCTCGAAGCAAGACTCTTACTTTGTCTGATACAAAAATACGGGAGACACTTCCGGATTGGCATCCATATCCTGCGGTAGAAGTCATTAGTCGGCAGGATGAGTCATATCCATATTCAGAACATTGACGATGGGAAAAATAAAGGAAATATTTGATGGCGTCGCTACAGTAGGAAAAGTTATGCTCTTGTCGCGTCGACCTTCTCCGGCAGGTAAGCCTAAGGATGAACGCCTTATCATCATGGGCAACGGTCCGTCGCTACGTGAGACTATTGCTGACCATCTCGAAATATTGAAGATGTCTAATACATTGGCTGTCAATTTCGCTGCCAATGCCGACACGTATCGTGATTTGAAGCCGGATCTATATGTGCTTGCCGATCCTCATTTCTTCCGGACCGGGGCAGATGGAAAATCGACAGACCCGAATGTTGTCAGGCTTTGGGATAACATAGCTGCCACCGACTGGCAGATGACCCTATATGTGCCATGCAAAGCGAAGCTCCCTGAGGCCATCCGTAAAAACAATAATATAACAGTAAAGACCTACAACCTCACCCCCGGAGAAGGTCTGCGCGGCCCTGTCCACTGGCTTTACCGCCAAGGATTGGCTATGCCCCGTCCGCGCAATGTCTTGATAGCTTCCATAATGGTAGCACTTCGTGAGGGATACAGAGATATTGTTATCGTTGGTGCTGACCATACTTGGAGCCGCGATCTTTGGGTAGATGATAAGAACCGTGTCATTTCAGTGCAAAAGCACTTCTATAAAGACAATGACAAGGAGTTTGAGCGAGTGGCACAGGAATACGCCGGCTATCATCTCCACGACATCCTCAACAGTCTGACTATTGCTTTCCGCTCCTACCACCAGATAGCCGGATACGCTGCCAAAATCGGAGCTAAAATCACCAACTGCACCCCCGGCAGCTTCATTGACGCCTTCCCTCGCTCTGATTTGAGTTCCCTCCAAGTTATATAACTCTCTTTGTAGGGACGCACGGCCCGTGCGTCCAAAATTCATAAGAAATGATGAATATCCACACCGACATCCCCCGTACCCAAGGCCTCCTGGCCCTTTCTCCAATGCTGGTTTTCCTGCTTCTATACGTTGCAGTCTCAGCCATAATAGGCGATTTTTATAAGATCCCAATCTCTGTGGCTCTCCTCGCCGCATCAATGTGGGCTATTGTGATTTATCGGGGGAAAAGTCTTAAGGACCGGATCGAGACTTTCTCAGCTGCGGCTGCCGACAAGGATATCATTTATATGATATGGATATTCGTGCTTGCGGGAGCCTTTGCATCCTTGGCAAAAGAAATTGGGGCTGTAGAAGCCACTGTAAATTTCACTCTCAGCATATTCCCGCCGCAATATATAGTCCCTACTTTGTTTGTGGCTGCATGCCTCATCTCTTTTTCCATTGGCACGTCGGTGGGCACGGTGGTTGCCCTCACTCCATTGGCTGCTGAGTTGGCATCGACTGAAGGTGGGAATGTAGCTTTTTTTGTGGGAGTAGTGCTCGGCGGTGCATTTTTCGGCGATAATCTGTCGTTTATTTCCGACACTACCATCGCCGCTACCCGGTCGCAGGGTTGCCTGATGCAAGATAAGTTTAAGGTAAATCTCTGGATAGCTTTGCCTGCTGCAATTGTGACTCTTCTTTGCTATGTGCTGTTTGTTCCTGAAGTCCCGGTGGTAGAGTCGCAGCAGCGCGGCGATCCGTGGCTCATGCTTCCTTATCTTGTGGTGATTGCTACCGCTGTGATAGGCTTGAATGTGACGCTCGTGCTGACACTTGGCATCGGATGCGCAGTGCTGTTGGGTGGTGTGCGTGGCATAAATGTTCTTGATATGGCAGGTTTCATTGGTTCCGGCATAGAAGGCATGGGCAGCTTGATCATTATCACGCTTCTTGCTTCCGGCATGCTTGGGGTGATCAAGGCTTGTGGCGGCATTGCTTATATTTTGAATGTGATGACTGCAAGGATTTCCGGGTTGAGAGGAGCGCAAGCCACATTGGCGGTGCTTGTAGGCATAGTCAATCTCTGCACTGCCAATAATACAGTGGCAATAATCACAGTCGGAGGGCTTGCTAAAGATATCTCAGAGAAGTTTGGCGTTGACCCGCGCAAGAGTGCTTCGATTCTTGATTCTGCATCTTGTGTGGTGCAATGTCTGATCCCATATGGAGCCCAGACTCTTCTTGCCACATCACTTGCCGGTATATCCCCGGCAGCTCCGTTCTCTTATCTTTACTATCCATGGGCGCTTGGGATAAGCCTGCTGCTGTCAATCGTGTTTTTGTTCCCACGGCGCTACTCGCATATGAGATAGCGTGTCACTCCGACTTCACGGAATTGGTCAGCTGTCTTTTGAGTAGGATTGACCACCACGGTCAGGTTGGGATATGCTTTTGCTGTAGGGATGTCGTCAGGATGGTCGGTTATGAATGATTCAAGGCGAAGGTTTTCCTTTGCCAGCAGTTGCTCGATGTTTTCAAGCTTGGCAGATCCTTTCATTTCTTCATATTCAGCCTTGTCGTCGGTAAATCTTGTGGCTATGGCACCCTCGTAGCCGAGAATGCGGCAAAGTGGGAAAGTATATTCTTCGATGGCAGCCGTGGCTATATAGGTCAGGCATCCTAACTTTCGGCGGGATTCCACTAAGTCCCTGACATGAGGATTGATGGATTGGACTATTGTTTCAGCTAAGTCCTCCCAGTCGGAATCTTGAAGATGCCGGCGTGCTATCTGGGTCAGATGCCACTTCATGCTGCTGTGGTTGATGACATGCATGCTTCTCAGCCATGTCTGCCAGAGTGCACTTATCGCGGCTCCCGGAGAGCGGCGCTTCATAAGCATTCCGGGCAGGCGCTTCATAAACACATGCATTGAATTTCCTGAGAGCAGGGAGCCGTCGAGATCTACTACGGTGGCCCCTTTCAGCGCTTCTTGTAATCGTTCGACCATGGAAATCTTATTAAGGTTTTGTTTCGGTATAAGGTGAAGTTTGCGTGTATGCGGGGCTTTCCGGTAGTCTCGGTCATCACAGCTATCCGGATCTCGGCTTCAGGGTTGATTCCCTTTAATGCCCTGGCAATTGAAAACAGTGTGTCTCCGCTGTCTATTGCGTCATCTATGACTAAGACTTGAGGTGTCTTTGCTTCCCGGAGTATGGAGACCAATCCACAAGGAAGCTCCACTTCAGAAGCACGGGCATGCCCTTTGGTCCTACTCCATAGCGACAGCAAGTTTGACTCAGCCATCCTCATTAGGTTGAGAATGCTTGTGGGCAGATGCTTCAATAGTTTATTGAACTTTCTATTCTTATGCTTAGTTGATGGCCTTTGGAGTTTGACGTCGTATCTTTCTCCATATCTCTCTTTAGGGAAATGACGGCAGAATGAATCGCATACGAATGATCCGCCCCGCCTGACAGCTACAATCGCATCATACTTCATGTGTCCTTCTTCCGCCACCATTTGCGCGAGCTGCTCAGCATGACGGTCGAACGCTTCGGGGGCCAATGTCAGGACTTGCATAATAATCGTATTGCCGGCATTCCCAGATAAGATGCGAGCGCACCGAGTTTGTTTTTTAGCCTCACATTCCCGTCGGTCAGTTCGTTAAAGCGTTGCTCCCTGATGATCTTTAGGCAACGCTCTTGCTGCTCCGGATTGTCGATACCATTGCGGAGCATTTCAACAAGGATATTGAAATGTGCGCTGAAACGTCGATCGAGGGCGGCTTTACGCAGTGAAGGCGATCGGCCCTTCATATGAGCCACAATCCTGTCAGTTACATCAAGCACATCGAGGCGCGAATCACTCCAGGTGTTGATGAAACTCATAGGGTTGTTGCGGTAAAAATATACCGTACGGTCAAGCATGCACACTTTTTCCGCGCGTTCGAACGCTTGATAGAAAAGGTCAAGGTCTTCATACCAGCAACGCCTGAACCTAAGCGGACGCGGTCCATTGAATATGGACGACCGGAAAAGTTTTCCACATGCACTGTTTAGGTTTTTCTTCTGATAAAGTCCTATGAGTATGGCTTCATCAGATGATACTGTAGTTGCATTTCCATTCCCTTCAGGCATTCTCTTAGGCACTTCCCTGACATAATTACCGGTGACAATCCCTGCACCGCTTCTCTCTGCATGTGCCATCATTAAGGAAAGCGCATCCGGAGGCAACACATCATCGGCATCAAGGAATGATATCCAGTCTCCTCCTGCAGTGTCTATTCCTGCATTCCTGGCGGCTGACAGCCCGGAGTTGGACTGGCTTATGAGTCTGAATCTTGGATCGCGTTCGCAATATTCAAGACATATGGAGCGCGAACCGTCGGTAGATCCGTCATCGACAAGTATGGCCTCGAAGTCAGCATATGTCTGGGCTTGCAGCGAAGACAATGCATCTCGCAGCCACTTTTCAGCATTATAGACGGGGACTATTACAGATATGATTTCCATAAGGCTTCAAAAAGATTCGATTATGCAAAGTTAATGATTTGTCGCGTAATGAGCAAATAAAAATAGGATTGTGCAGTCACAATCCTATTCCGAAGCCGTTGGCCTTATTTTTTTATAGTTCGGGTTCTTCAACGAAGTCATCCTTGCCTACACCGCAGACAGGGCATACCCAATCATTCGGGATATCTTCAAATGCTGTTCCGGGGGCTATGCCTCCATCAGGATCACCTACTTCCGGATCATAGATCCAATCGCATACTTCACATCTGTATTTTTTCATAGTCAGATAAATTTTAATGGTTTCTAAATCGGTTTTCACCTATTAAAACCCATCCACTACCCTTTTGGTTTAATGTTAATCCGAAAAATCTTGTTTTTTTATTGTGCCTTTTGCATAATTTTTATTATTTTTGCGGTGAAGGATGCCCTTTTATGGCATAAGTCGGTATAATCCTCCCTTAATTATGCATTATGAATTATGCATTATGAATTAAAAAATGATAAGTTATGGACAAGTATCAGGAAGTGCTCGCTGCGTCAAAAGTGACGGGCGACGACGAGGTCGTAAAAGCCGAAGTGAAAAAAATCGTGGATGAGGCAGGAAAATACGCCTCTAAGGAAGTATATGAGTTCCTGCTTAACTCAATCGACCTTACTACGCTTGCCACTGAAGATAGCGTGAAGAGTGTGGTGGCATTCACAGAAAAGGTGAATAATTTTGATAGTGATTATCCTCAGTATAAGAATGTAGCGGCTATTTGCGTTTATTCAAATTTTGCCGAGGTAGTGCGCAACACTCTCGATGTGCCCGGTGTGGATGTGGCAGTTGTTGCAGGCTGTTTCCCAAGTGCCCAGACTTTTATAGAGGTGAAAGTGGCCGACGTGGCTATGGCTGTTCTTGGTGGAGCTGATGAAGTTGACATTGTATTCCCGGTTGGAATGTATAAGGATGGCGACTATGAGGGTCTTTGCGACGAGATCATCGAAATGAAGCGTGCTGCGCGTGGCGCAAAACTTAAGGTGATTCTCGAGACAGGACTTCTTAAGACTGCAGAAGCAATCCGGAGGGCATCGATCCTCTCCCTTTACAGTGAAGCTGACTTCTTGAAGACTTCTACCGGCAAGATATATCCGGGAGCCAGCCTTGAGGCTGCGTGGGTGATGTGCCAGTGCATCAAGGAGTATTATCAGACCACCGGCCGCAAGGTAGGCTTCAAGTGCTCAGGCGGTGTGCGTACCACTGAGGATGCCCTCCGCTACTATGCGATAGTGAAGGAAGTGCTGGGCGACGAATGGCTCTGCCACGATCTCTTCCGCATTGGGGCAAGCTCCCTGGCCAATGCTGTCCTCTCCAGCCTTGAAGGCACAGAAGTGAAATATTTCTGACTTTTTTGAATACAAATCGCATTTTTTTAGAATATTATCCCTTTCGTGGTCGCATTAACGGATATTCTGTTTAAGAATATCCGTTTTTTCATATTTTCGGTTTGGCAATGTAGGAAATAGTGATTAACTTTGCAGTCCCAACTCCAGATTGAAGTCTGAAGTCTGTTCTGATCAGTCTGTTTGTTTCGGTGTTTTGGCCTTAGGCCAAGCTCCTTTTGACAACTGAAAACTAATAACTGAAAACTGAAAACAGAAAACTAAATAAAATATGTTGCCAAACACAGATGTCATCACGAAAGAAAGCGTGGTGGTAAGATTTTCAGGAGACTCCGGCGACGGCATGCAGCTCGCCGGAAACATTTTCTCCAATGTCAGTGCCGGCCAGGGAAATACAATCTCTACTTTCCCTGACTATCCGGCTGAAATCCGTGCCCCGCAAGGTTCTCTCAGCGGAGTAAGCGGCTTTCAGGTTCATATTGGTAAGGGTGTCCACACTCCCGGTGATGCTGCCGATGTGCTGGTTGCCATGAATCCTGCCGCCTTGAAGACTAATCTTCGCTACTTGAAGAAAGGTGGCATCATAATCTGCGACAGTGACACTTTCCGTCCTGCTGACCTGAAGAAGGCTGAATATGCAACAGACGATCCCGTCGCTGAACTCGGTATCGACCCTGAGCACATCATGCTCGTGCCAATGACTACTATCCTTAAGTCTGCCCTCGCCGACTCCGGTATGGATCAGAAGGCAATGATGAAATGCAAGAACATGCTTGCCCTCGGCATCGTATGCTGGCTTTTCGACCGCCCGGTAGAAAGCGTGCTTCATAAGCTTAAGGCAAAGTTTGCCAAGAAACCTGCCGTCTATGAGGCTAATGCAAAGGTGGTGCAGGCAGGTTGGGACTACGGTCATAACACACATGCCTCTATGCCTACCTACCGCATTGAGACAGAGGCAGTGAAGCCCGGTGTATATACCGACGTGAATGGCAATACTGCCACAGCCTGGGGCCTGATAATGGCATCCGAAAAGAGTGGGCTCCCACTCTTCCTCGGAAGCTATCCCATCACTCCGGCTACAGATATTCTTCATGAGCTCGCCAAGCGTAAGGACCTTGGGGTGAAAGCTTGCCAGATGGAAGATGAGATTGCAGGCGTATGCTCTGCGATAGGCGCTTCCTATGCAGGCAACCTTGCTGTGACATCCACTTCCGGTCCCGGTCTCGCTCTTAAGAGCGAAGGCATTGGCCTTGCTGTCATGGCAGAGCTGCCGCTTGTGGTGATCGACGTGCAGCGCGGTGGCCCTTCCACCGGTCTCCCTACAAAGACTGAACAGACCGACCTCATGCAGGCACTTTATGGACGCAACGGTGAGTCTCCACTTTGTGTGGTTGCTGCTGCAAGCCCTACAGACTGCTTCACAATGGCCTTCGAGGCTGCCCGCATCGCTCTTGAGCATATGACCCCCGTTATCCTTCTCACGGATGCGTTTATTGCTAATGGCTCAAGTGCCTGGCGAGTTCCGGAGGAAGAGGATTATCCTGCCATCAAGGTGCCTTATGTGAGCAAGGAAATGGTGGAGGCAGGGTGGACTCCTTATATGAGGAATGCCGAGAATCTTGCACGATACTGGGCTCTCCCCGGCACTGAAGGAGCAATGCACCGCGTAGGTGGCCTAGAGAAAGATGCCAAGACGAGTGTGATCTCCACCGATGGCGCCAACCATGAGAAGATGGTGCTGACACGCCGTCAGAAAGTTGCGAATATTGCCAACGACATACCGTTGCTTCAGATACAGGGCGACAAGGATGCCGATACCCTTCTGATAGGGTGGGGTGGCACATACGGACATATGCTGACAGCTTGTGAAGAACTCAATCGTGACGGTCATCCCGTGGCTCTCGCTCAGTTCAGATATATCAATCCGCTTCCGGCAAATGCTCTTGATGAAATAAGGAAATACAAGAACGTGATCGTGGCAGAGCTCAACACTGGCATGTTTGCCGACTATCTGCAGCAGAAACTTCCCGGAGTTGAGATCAAGAGGATCAATAAGATCGAAGGGCAGCCCTTCATGGTGTCAGAGATCGTAGAGGGAACAATCAAGCATATGAATCATAAATAATCCGGTGACAATGGAAAACAATAACTGCATATTCGCCCCCGGCGACTATAAGAACGGGGCAAGCGTCCGCTGGTGTCCCGGATGCGGAGACCATGCCATTCTCAATACTCTCCACAAGGCCATGGCCCGCGTTGGCGTAGCTCCCAAGGATACGGTAGTGGTCAGCGGTATCGGCTGCTCATCCCGTCTTCCTTATTATATGAATACCTACGGCATGCACACCATCCATGGCCGTGCGGCTGCTATAGCCACAGGAGTGAAGACCTCACGACCGGAACTTACCGTATGGCAGATCTCCGGCGACGGCGACGGCCTTGCAATCGGTGGCAACCACTTCATACATGCCGTGCGCCGCAATGTCGACATCAACATGCTGCTTCTCAACAATAAGATATACGGCCTCACCAAGGGTCAGTATAGTCCGACATCAGAGCGCGGCACTATCTCCAAGTCGAGCCCCTATGGCACCACTGAGGATCCCTTCATCCCGGCGGAACTTTGCTTTGGCGCGCGTGGCAACTTCTTTGCCCGCTCCTTTGATGTGGGCCTCGACATAAGTGTTGACGTGATGGAGGCTGCAGCGCGCCACAAAGGGGCATCAGTTGTGGAGATCCTGCAGAACTGTGTGATATTCAATAATGGCATTCATGCTGATATCGTAGACAAGGATGTGCGCGACGACCATACTATCTATCTTCGCCACGGCGAGAAGATGATATTTGGCAAGAACCACGACAAGGGCCTCGTGCAAGATGGCTTCAACGTCAAGGCTGTGACAATAGGAGAGGATGGGTTCACCATCGACGATGTGCTCGTGCACGACGCTCACTGTGAGAGCAACTTCCTGCAGCAGCAGCTCGCTATGATGAATGGCCATGATCTCCCTCTCGCGCTCGGAGTGATCAGAGACTATTCCGCTCCCACTTATGAGGCTGAGGTCGCAGCGCAGGTAGAGGAAGTGAAAGGCAAGAAGAATTTCTCTTCGCTCCGCGACATGGTGCTCAAGACCATGGACACATGGACAGTCGGGTAGTAAAGCCATTTAAAGACTTTAAGGACCTTAAGGACATTAAAGACCTTAAGGTCCTTTTCATAGAGATAAAGTGAAATTTTTGGTAAAATAGGGCGAAAAAATAAGAAATTCAGACAAAATCACGTAAAAATTATGCACAAACATCAAAAATATGTGCAAATTTTGCCAAAAAATTTCTCTATATGAATTTTTTTAATTAGTTTTGCAGTCTAAAAACGACAACTATACAATTTTTCTAACTCAAAACTATCAAGATTATGTCTGATATCGAAAACAGAGTAAAGGCTATCATCGTCGAGAAACTCACAGTAGACGAGAACGAAGTAACACCGGAAGCAGGCTTCAGCACTGACCTTGGTGCTGACTCACTTGACACCGTAGAACTCATCATGGAATTTGAGAAGGTGTTTGGCATCACAATTCCTGACGAGGACGCAGAGAAGATCTCTACTGTAGGTGACGCTATCGAGTATATCGAAGCTCACGTTTAATCACGACAACCCCACATTTCTCTCAAGATAAATGGTTTCCACCTCAAATGAGGAGGAAACCGCATCTTGAGGACGTATCATGTGAAAAATATGGAATTAAAAAGAGTTGTAATTACGGGCCTCGGAGCCCTCACTCCCATCGGCAACGACGTTGCGACCGCTTGGGAAAACGCCAAGAAAGGTGTCAGCGGAGCTGGCCCTATCACCCATTTTGACGCATCCCTCTTCAAGACTCAGTTTGCTTGCGAAGTGAAGGATTTCAATCCCGCCGACCATTTCGACCGTAAGAAAGCCCGTCAGCTTGACCGTTATGCCATGTATGCGCTGACTGCTGCTGATGAAGCTATTAAGGATGCCGGTCTTGAAGACGAAAACCTTGATAAGAACCGCATCGGTGTGATTTTCGCAGCCGGTATCGGTGGCCTTCATACTTTTGAGGAGGAAGCTGGCTACTATGCAATGAATAAGGATAATGGTCCGAAATACAATCCTTTCTTTATTCCGAAGATGATTGCCGATATCGCAGCCGGGCAGATTTCAATCGACCATGGATTTCGTGGCCCGAACTTCGCTACTGTATCGGCTTGCGCTTCATCAAATAATGCTCTTATCGATGCCTTCAACTATATACGCCTCGGTATGGCCGATGCAATAGTTGCCGGTGGAGCTGAAGCTGCTGTCTACCCTGCAGGTGTAGGCGGTTTCAATTCGATGAAGGCACTTTCCACCCGCAACGACGAACCCACCAAGGCCTCCCGCCCTATGAGCGGATCACGCGATGGTTTCGTGATTGGCGAAGGTGCCGCTGCTCTCGTGCTCGAGGAGCTTGAGCATGCGAAGGCGCGTGGCGCGAAGATTTATGCAGAGGTGGCAGGTGGCGGTATGAGCGCCGACGCTTATCATATCACTGCCACTCATCCCGAAGGTCTCGGAGCAACTCTCGTTATGGAGAATGCGCTTCGCGACGCAGGCATGAAGCCTGAAGACATCGACTATATTAATCTCCATGGCACTTCTACTCCCGTTGGCGATGTCAGCGAGGCTAAGGCTGTGAAGAAAGTCTTCGGCGATCATGCATATAAGCTCAACCTGAGCTCAACCAAGTCTATGACAGGCCACCTCCTTGGTGCAGCCGGTGCGCTTGAGGCTGTATTCACAGTGAAGGCTGTCACTGACAATGTCGTGCCTCCTACCATCAACCATGAGGAAGGTGACGAAGATCCCGAAATTGACTATAATATGAACTGGACCTTCAATAAGGCTCAGGAGCGTGAGATCAATGCTGCCCTTTCCAACACTTTCGGTTTTGGCGGTCATAATGCTGCGCTCATCATCAAGAAATACAAAGAATAAGGATATCCCTTACCGCATCCACTAAAGCGGCTTCAGGCTATGGCTTGGAGCCGCTTTCTTTAAATTAATAGATTATACACTTGCCATTATGAGAAATTCATTATTACTTGCATGCCTGCTTGCCGCGAGCTTCTCCGTTGCGGCAAAAGATATAAAAGGGCGTATTGTCAGCGAGGTTGATAGGAAGCCCGTGGCTTATGCCTCGATCTCTGTGGAATATCCCGACACGATTGTCAGATACGATGCTGATCGTAAGGGGCGTTTCAGGTTCGAGCCGATGTCGTTTCCTTTTACTGTAACCATAAAGGGGGAGGGGATGAGCGAGGCTGTATATGGCTTGATGTCGATGCCTGACAAAGGGCTTGTGTTGGAAGTTACTCCGGATCCCGCCGCGGCGATCTCTGCGGCTCCTGCTCGAAAGCCCGACTGGTCGACAGCCATGACGCGCCGGCTCACTTCAAAATTCATAGTGAGATCGTCATCTCCCAAAAAATGACAGCAATACTGAGTCTCCGGTATGGTAAGTCATCAATTTTTTTTCTTAAAAATACTTTGAAATATCCTTAATTTATCCTAATTTTGCATATCATATGCCATAGGGGCATATGCGTTTCAGAAAAAATTATCAAAATTTCTAAACAATAAATTTAATTTAAACTAACGTTATGTGGTTAACTTGCTCATCTGTAGGACGTAAGTTCATCATGGCCCTCACAGGCGCATGTCTCGTCCTCTTTTTAACGTTCCACTGCGTGATGAATGCTGTCTGCATCTGTTGGCCCGAAGCCTACAACTCCATCTGTGAGTTCCTCGGTGCCAACTGGTATGCACTCATCGCATCCGTAGGCCTGGCAGTGCTCTTCATCCTGCACATTTGCTACGCCGTGTGGCTAACCCTGCAAAACCGCAAGGCGCGCGGTGAAGTGCGCTATGCGATCGAACACCGTCCCGCCAATGTGGAATGGTCTTCACAGAACATGCTCGTGCTCGGTATCGTGGTCCTCGCATTCCTCGTGGTACACATGATCCAGTTCTGGGCAAAGATGCAGTGGGTGGAGATCTGCGGCGATCATGGCTCGCTCCCCGCCGCTGCAGGAACTCTCTTCATTCAGGAGGCTTTCTCCAAGGTATGGACTCCGATCGTATATCTGATCGCTTTCATTGCTCTCTGGTTCCACCTCCAGCATGGTTTCTGGTCTATGTTCCAGTCAGTGGGTTGGGATAGCACCGTATGGATTCCGCGCCTCAAGAAGATTGGCAACTGCTGGGTATCGATCGTGATAGCGCTCTTCGTGGCCCAGGCTATCGTGTTCACCGTACGCGCTCATGAGGATTACTACAAGACCAATCCCAAGCTTCGCGCTCAGTACAAGACTATGCTCGCTCCCATGTTCCTTGAAGACTTTGGTCCTGATGCTGCTCAGTTCATAGAGGTTGCTCCATACGAGAATGTATCCGGCCAGATTCGTCAGATGGCAGAACAGATGGATTCCGATCAGGCACGTGCTATGCGTGAGAACGATCCAAAGTTCGAAGGTCAGCTCAATACCGTGAAGGCTGCTGCTGCACTCTTTGAGTATCTTGAGGAAGGCGACGCACAAAATGATGAAATGAATCCAATGATGGTTCAACCACAATAATCCCTCATCGATATGGCAACAGAAAATGTAAAAATCATGAATCCCGCGGATTCCAAGATCCCGGAAGGTCCTATCGCTGAGAAATGGACCAACTACAAGGCTCACCAGAAGCTCGTCAACCCCGCCAACAAGCGTAAGCTCGACGTTATCGTCGTTGGTACGGGTCTTGCCGGTGCTTCAGCTGCCTCAACACTTGCAGAGCTCGGCTTCAATGTGCTTAACTTCTGCATTCAAGACTCACCCCGTCGCGCTCACTCTATCGCAGCACAGGGTGGTATCAATGCCGCCAAGAATTATCAGAACGATGGCGACTCAGTATATCGTCTTTTCTACGACACTGTGAAGGGTGGCGACTATCGCGCTCGCGAAGCAAACGTATATCGTCTTGCTGAGGTGTCAAACAACATCATCGACCAGTGCGTGGCTCAGGGCGTTCCTTTCGCACGCGAATACGGTGGTCTTCTTGCCAACCGTTCATTTGGTGGCGCACAGGTATCCCGTACATTCTATGCCAAGGGTCAGACCGGCCAGCAGCTCCTTCTCGGTGCCTACAGCTCACTCAACCGTCAGATCCACCTCGGCAAGGTGAAGAGCTTCAATCGCTATGAGATGCACGACGTGGTCCTCATCAAGGATAAGGACGGAGTAGAGCGTGCCCGTGGTATCGTGGCAAAGAACCTCGTTACAGGTGAATTCGAGCGCTTCGCAGCTCACGCTGTCGTGATCGCTACCGGCGGCTACGGCAACACTTACTTCCTTTCTACCAACGCTATGGGTTGCAACGTATCTGCTGCCATGGCTTGCTACCGCAAGGGTGCTTACTTCGCAAATCCTGCCTATGTGCAGATCCACCCGACATGTATCCCCGTTCACGGCGACAAGCAGTCTAAGCTTACCCTTATGTCTGAGTCTCTCCGCAACGACGGCCGCATCTGGGTGCCCAAGGACATCGAGGATGCAAAGAAGCTCCAGCGTGGTGAAATCAAGGGAAGCGATATTCCTGAAGAAAACCGCGACTACTATCTCGAACGCCGCTATCCGGCATTCGGTAACCTCGTTCCCCGCGACGTTGCTTCTCGTGCCGCTAAAGAACGTTGCGACAAGGGCTACGGCGTAAACAACACCGGTCTCGCTGTATTCCTCGACTTCTCTGAGGCTATCAACCGTCTCGGCATCGACGTGGTGCGCCAGCGTTATGGCAATCTCTTCGATATGTATGAGGAAATCACCGACGTTAATCCCGGTGAACTTGCTCGCGAGCTCGACGGCGTGAAATACTACAACCCGATGATGATCTTCCCCGCTATCCACTATACAATGGGTGGTATCTGGGTCGACTATGAGCTCCAGACTTCTGTAAAGGGTCTCTTCGCTATCGGCGAATGTAACTTCTCTGACCACGGTGCAAACCGTCTTGGTGCATCTGCTCTAATGCAGGGTCTGGCCGACGGCTATTTCGTGCTCCCTTACACTATCCAGAACTATCTGAGTGACCAGATCTCAGTGCCCCGCTTCTCTACCGACCTTCCCGAATTCGAGGAGTGCGAGAAGAAGTGCCGCGAGGTTCAGGACAAGCTCATGAACATCAAGGGTAAGCGTTCTGTAGACTCTATCCATAAGGAACTCGGCCACATCATGTGGGAGTATGTAGGTATGGGCCGCACCGCTGAAGGCTTGAAGACAGCTATCGAGAAACTCGATGCTCTCCGCAAGGTGTTCGATACTGATCTATTCATCCCCGGCACTAAAGAGGGCATGAACATTGAGCTCGACAAGGCTTTCCGCCTCAACGACTTCATCACAATGGGCAAGCTCATGGCTTACGATGCTCTTTCCCGCAATGAATCCTGCGGCGGTCACTTCCGCGAGGAGTATCAGACAGAGGAAGGCGAGGCTAAGCGCGACGACGAGCACTACTTCTACGTTTCCTGCTGGGAATATCAGGGTGCCGACAAGGCTCCCGAGCAGATCATCGAGCCCCTCCACTATGAGGCAATAAAGGTTCAGACCCGTAACTATAAGTCATAAATCCACTCAAAACTGAAATCAGACAATGGAAGAAAATATTATGAAAGTCAACCTCCGCGTTTGGCGTCAGGCTAATGCAAAGGCCAAAGGTGGATTCGTGACTTACAATGATGTCGAGACTACTCCCGACACTTCCTTCCTCGAGACTCTCGATATCCTTAACGAGACCCTTGTGGAAGAAGGACAGGAGCCCATCGTATTCGACCACGACTGCCGCGAGGGTATCTGCGGTATGTGCTCGCTTTATATCAACGGACACCCCCACGGTCCTGCTACAGGCGCTACTACCTGCCAGCTTTACATGCGTCGTTTCCAAAACGGCGAGACCATCACTGTAGAGCCCTGGCGTTCGGCAGCTTTCCCTGTGATCAAGGACCTTATGGTAGACCGCAACGCATTCGATAAGATCCAGCAGGCTGGTGGCTATGTAAGCTTCAACTGCGGTGGCGCACAGGATGCCAACGACCTCCCCATCTCTAAGGTGAATGCTGATGAGGCTATGGACTCAGCAAGCTGCATCGGCTGCGGCGCATGTGTGGCTGCCTGCAAGAATGGCTCCGCCATGCTCTTCGTCAGCGCCAAGATCAGCCAGCTCTCTCTGCTCCCGCAGGGTGAGGTTGAGAAAGACCGTCGCGTGCGCGCCATGGTAGCCAAGATGGATGAGCTCGGCTTCGGCAACTGCACCAACACCGGTGCTTGCTCAGCTGAATGCCCCAAGAACATCAAGCTCTACAACATCGGCCGCATGAACCGCCAGTTTATCGCTGCCAAATGCAAGGAATAATCCAAAGCAAAGAATAAATAAAACGAAAGTCGGAGAGGCTCCCACCTCCCCGACTTTTTTCATATTCCCACCCTCCATCCC
>JAIDSL010000103.1 GCA_029061255.1 Muribaculaceae bacterium | reverse complement strand
ATCACCTGGTTTTCGGCAGTCAGAATCTGAGCTGCAATCTGATTGTAAGCTTCTACAGGAATCATCGGAAGCATCTGCTTGGCGAGCTGAAGTTCTGTCTCAATGCCCGGTGTTGGTTCATTCTCGATGAAATGACGGATAAGTTCACGAGCGTAAGTGCTGTTGTAAGTCTTGTCTTTTTCATTGAATGACTTTTCATATCCATTCAAAAGAACAGAAGTAGCACGCTCAAGTTCGGTCTGTGTGAAACCTGTCTTACAAGCTCTTGCCACAATGCTCATGGCTGCATTATAGGCAGTAAGAATATCACCTGCAGGAACAACATAAATTGCAAAAGCATCCTTAGTGGCAGCTACAAGGAAATCATCGATCATAACCTGAGCAGCAGCATACGGGCATTCAGGATTTGTGGAATACTCATCAAGACGATCTTGAATCATTTTTACGAGGATCGTCTGAATCAAAGCCTCTGTCATATATCCTTCTACAGAGTTACGCATTTCCCAAGGCATCTTGTCTTGCTTGAAGAAGGTCATGACTGTTGTGTTCCTAAGTTCAGGGTCTTCGAAATGAACATAAATCGGCTTTTCGTTGTCGCTAACAACTACATATTCACGCGGAGCAGCGTTTTCCGGCATTACTACTGAAGAGAACAGATCTTTCACTTTCTTTTCCATCTCATCAGCATCGAAATCTCCGACAATAAAGATACCCTGTTGGTCCGGACGATACCATTTCTTATAGTAAGCTCTCAATGTTTCCGGCTTGAAGTTCATTACAACTTCCATCTTGCCGATTGGCATTTGCTGATATTGGTATTCTTCGAAAATCTGAGGAAGAATAGCAGTGTACATACGATTTTGAGCATCGCTACGGGAGCGCCATTCCTCATTGATGACACCACGCTCTGCTTCGATCTCAGACTCTTCGAGAAGTATACCATCACACCAGTCACGAATCACGAGAAGCACACTGTCCATAAGAGGTTTGTCAGTAGTGATTACATTGTCAATGTTGTAGACAGTCTCGTCGAAAGCAGTGTAAGCATTGATGTCATTACCAAAGCGGATACCCTTGCTCAGAAGATAGTTGAGCATATCCTTGCCGGGGAAGTGAGTAATTCCGTTGAATGCCATGTGCTCAAGGAAATGAGCAAGACCAAGTTGCTCCTGAGTCTCGAGAGTGCTTCCCACTTTCTGCGCAATGTAGAAGTTTGCACGCTCTTTAGGCTGTTCGTTGTGAAGAATATAATAGGTCAGTCCATTGGGGAGCACCCCTGTCTTGACCTCCGGTTTAAGCGGCAGCGGAGTGATCTGCATCTGCTGCGCAAAGGCAACCACAAACATTAGAATGAGAGTTGCCAGACTGGTAAGTCTTTTCATTTTGTTATTGTTATTTGATTGTTATTGTTTTATAAGATTTATAAGACTTATAGGATTTATTTTAGAATAAACCCCATAAGCCTTATATTGCATTAGACGCAAGAATCCCGAAAAAATTACATTTTTATCACGGTTTTTTGCGTAATAATCATATCCATCGCCACGTCATGCGGTTCGGAAGGAATAGTATCAAGGAGCTGAAACTCATATCCTACTCCAATCTTAGTAGCTTTTGAAGTGGCAAGGAGCCTGTCATAGAATCCTTTGCCACGTCCGAGGCGATTCCCTTTCCGGTCAAATGCCACTGCCGGGATAATCATCAGTTCGATATCATCCACATCCGCTACATTATCTCCGGTCGGTTCTTCTATCTGGAATGACCCAAGCTCAAGGCGAGTCTCCTCATATGGAAGGATATCAAGGTTTACTCCATTCACTCTCGGAAGGAAGAATCGCTTTCTGTCATGCCACTTTTTCAGGAATTTTACAGTCTGCAATTCATCCGGCAGTGAATGATACATAAGTATGTTGTCAGCCATCATGAAAGCAGCTGTCTTCTCGAGCCGGGCGAAAACTTCCTCCGCAGCGCTCGCCTTCTCCATCTCCGAAAGCATCATTCGGAGATTCTTTATTTTTCTGCGAATTTCTGATTTTTCCATAGCTTTGAATTATCGTGTGTTTTATATAGATTAAATTTATCTCCAATTATCTCAGAGCCGGCATCGCTCATAGGCACAAGATTGACTCCATTCTTACCATCCTTAAGCAATTCAAGCGCTTTCTTGACGGTGACGTCCTCCTGGTTGAGCATTTGAATCAATCCGTTGTAGCCAAGCACGTTTCTTGCTATTTGTGCCTTCAAAAGATTGAGAATCAAATCGCGGCTTCTGTTTATGTAATACCATCTTGCTGGAACTCCATTTTGAGCAGCGTAGTCCACAAAGCCTTCAAGAAGAGTCTGATCACGCGGTATCACTCTTTCAAGTTCCTCGATAGTCTTCACGTGTTTTGTAAGTGAGCGATATTTCTCAGATACCTGGAAAGCATACTTAGTTATGAGACCCTTGTTGCTGACATTCACGTAATAGGAAGAGAATCCTGTAGTGTCTTCCGGCACAAATACATCCGGCATAATACCGCCACCTCCATACACCTTTCTTCCTCCATTCGTAAGGAAGAGTTTGCTCTTGTCAAGCTTGATGCTGTCGGCATTATAGAACTCTCCATGCTCAAACCTATCCACAATATCCATCACATACTTGCCGTCAGCTCCCCTTTCATAAGGTTTCTGAATGCAACGTCCCGATGGGGTGTAATAGCGTGCTACAGTCAGGCGGATTGCACTGCTGTCGGGCAATTCAATCTGGTGCTGTACAAGACCCTTGCCAAACGAGCGCCTGCCTATCACCAAGCCACGGTCATTATCCTGTATGGCACCGGCAAATATCTCTGAAGCAGATGCCGAATACTCATCAATCAATACTGCAATCGGAATATTCTGGAAGTGTCCGTTGCCATCGCTGACAGCGATGCTACGGTTCTCACTAAGCTTTCCATTGGTGCTTACAATTATTCTGTCGTCCGGGAGGAATTCATTTGCCATAAGAATCACCTGGTCAAGGAATCCTCCTGAATTGCCACGAAGGTCGATGATGAAGCTCTTCGCCCCTTGTGCAGCTAATTGATGAAGAGCCATATAGAATTCCTCAAAAGTATTCCTTCCGAATTTTGACACTTTAAGATAGCCTGTGCCGTTGTCCTTATCTGCAATATAGACAGCGTCTACACTATTGACAGGGATATCATCGCGCACCACGTCGAAATCAAGAAGCTTGTCGGAATTCGAACGTTTCACCTTCAATTTTACTTCTGTCCCTTTCGGACCTCGTAAGGTCTTAAAGCCATTGTCTTGCGTAGCGTTTTTGCCTGTGAATACAGAGTCATTGG
>JAIDSL010000102.1 GCA_029061255.1 Muribaculaceae bacterium | reverse complement strand
CCCTGCAAGAGATTATGGATTGCGTTATGCATAAGAAGAAACCCGAGCCGGGGTGGACTCGGGTTGGTGGGTTTATGGGGGTGATTGTCAGGCGAGGGAAATGAAGGAGGTGTGGGTGACTACTCCTGTGCGAGAGACTTGGTTGATCCGCACTTTCAGTCTTTTCCCGATAAGACTCCTGGCATTGGTGGTTTTCTTTACTCCAAGCGGACTCAAATAGTCTTTGCCGTCAATCCTTACTTTGCCTTCTTCCACACACTTCGCGATGACTTCCTGTCCAACAGCAAAACCGGGCTCTGTTGCGGCTCCATCACCCTTAGATTCAATTTTGAAGCAATCGGGATTGAGTTTGCTGAATGGTTTCAAAGAACGATCATTCTTGTTCTTCTTTGCATCGCGATAGTCTTGAAGCGACATGTAGCCTACATTTTTATCCCAACCGCCGGCAATGGCAAGAAGTTCTTTCAACTGAACGCTATCTCTCCATTCAGGATCGAAAGCTTTCATTGCTTTCTCAAAACTATTAAGATAATCCTTATAGTCTGCCACCTTCTTAAAAGCAGAGCTATCTTCATTATATTCCAATTTGCTCACGTGCAGATTGCCAATCTTGATTTTTCCATATCCATAAGCTTTACCAAAACCAATGGAATGGAAACACTTGTCTTGATGGCCATGGAAAGTAATGGCAGACAGGAGAGCACCCAATTCAAAAGGACGCAGGTTCTGGAATCTGACGGTAACCTCAAACCTTGTCCCGGCAGGAAGGAAGCGCGCTTCGGTAGTGGTCTTTATCTTGTCTTCCATGCCCCCTTTTTTATCCATGCTTCGGTTGTATGATTCCTTGTAGACAGGTGGTGACTGGATAAGATAACGTTTCCATCCTGCTATCCGATTGGCGTTATTCCAGTCTTTTCCTCCCTTGACATAGATAGGATAATAGGAAGAATGAGGTGAATATGCCGGGAAGTCACGACTCTTCAGGGGTACGATATTCTCCGAAACCGCCATGGCATGAGAAAATTGCACCCTGCCACGTAAGGCTGACTCCTTATCTGTATATCCAAATAAAGATTCTGCCAGATCCAAATCCTTTTCAAACATCTCTGCTGGCATTGCGCTGTAGGTGTCTTTATCATATGGATATTTATACATGAAGGAAAGGCCAATACTCGAAATATTCCCTTGGGCATCAAGCATAAAGAAAATAGGCACCTTTTCCCCTTTCTTCAGTTTTTCACTCCACAATGACACATATGCAGGAGAATTTTCATGTATCGTATGAAATGCCTTCAAGACATCCTTTTTTACTTTGAGAGGATTGGGGGCTACCTTGGGCTTAAAGAAAATAAACTCAAATATTTTTCCTACCCATTTTGATTTCCCGTCATTTTGCCATTTCTTTTCCCTGCCGCTGCTTTGCCCGGTCAGGACAATGGTGCCTTCCTTTCCTTTTTTATCAAATTGATAGATATCTCTCCCTTTGTCTGCTTTTTTATAAGAAAATCTATTAGTAAGGTTTTTCCCTTTCAGCAGATTATATTTATAGAGAGGAGATGTCACTCTGTCTCGGTTATCCTTTCCTCTTGTGATTGCCTTGAAATTATTATTATCGATGAGTTCACTGAGTTTGGGCACATTAAACTCGGTGGCGATGGCATCTATAGAGATTCTCCCGGGCGTACCCCAATCTTCAATATATGCTTGTTCGTCATCGTGAATTTGCATCCATCCGCAATGCACATCTTTAATTTTATCTCGATAGACCCTATTATTGAGGTCCCTGAGGCCAAAGCTCTTATTATCCACCTTTGTCATTTTTCCAAACGACATTATCTCAAGCACATTCCTTATACATCCCTTCATAGATGAAGCAGGAATAAAATAATGCCTTTTGCCCTCCGCGTCAATTACGTAATTGAACGATGAAAGATTTTCCTTGTCGGCATCTTTGGTGAATATTGGAGTCTCAGCTGTGAAACTAAATGTTATTTTTCCACTTACACCATCTTTAAACGGCACGTCATGCGATATCTGATATGACTTGTCGGTCATGCCCGACATATAAGGATGATAGACCCTCTCTCCTACCGGAACAAAATTAAAAGGGGCACGGATTTCCACATCATTTCCAGAACCGTTGGAATTGTAATAGCCTTGATTCTTATTTCTATATTCGTTCATCGGGATTTTTTGTTTCAATTGTTTCAAATCCTATAAATACCATCTCTGCCGGTTGAAGCGCAGGCATTCCTGCACACAATGGATCCTCAACCTCTCGCCAATATTGGAGAAACTTTAGCTTTTTGCCCGAAATACGGTTTGCAATGTAGCGTTTCAGCACAATAGTGTCTGATTTCCTTGCTCTTGCAATCATTATGTCTTCAGCCGACACTTTATACGCCCTTACCACATATGCGCCGTCGATATAGTTTATACTGAACGATTCCCCCGTAGCAGGATTGAAAAGCCGGGCCTCTATAATGAAAGGATTCTGAGAGGCATCTATATCACCCAATACCGAGGGAAGCGCGCTCCTCTCAAAGACTACAGGCTGATTTGCATCGCTTAGCCAGTAATAGCCATCATACGTGCCTGAAGGGATTTTATTTATTGTATCCATCGTTGATCCTTATAGGTTTATATTCTCCTGTAAACACACCATATCCTTTATTGACTCTTCCGCCAAGCGGGAGCATGCCGTTGCATAGGTCGCCGAGGGTAGTCTCAAAGGAATTGACCACCTTTTTGAGAAGCTTATTCACGTCTTCTTCCTTTGCATCTCCTCCAAGTTCATTTTTGCATGCTCTTTCAGTGCCAATCATATCAAGCATTACAATTGTCTGATAGGTCTGACCCGCTCCGTAAGTGGCTTTTTCGTTGAAAAGGGCTCCGTCAATCGCACCACCAGTGAATTGATCAATAGCCACATGATTGAAGGTTTTCTCCGGCAGTGCAGTCCTTATTATATCAGAAAAGATCACATTGCCACGTGTGATACCCATACCATTATTGTTTCCTTCAGACCCGAACAATATCCTCACAGCCATATTGTTTTTTCCTGTAGCTTTGGCAAGAAGACCGTCAGACAGATCATCGGCATACACTCCATTCAGCCTGTTCCAATGGTAAGCAACACGATGTGCGATTGCCCCTTTCACCGAGGAGCCTGGAATGAGAATAAGATTTTCTTGAATCTCTCCCTTTCCTTCTTCATCCCATTTTACGCGTTTAGCTTTTACAGGAGTCTGATCTACCTCGTCATCTCCAAAACCTGAACCAAACAGGAAGAATGATTCCGGGGTTAAGGTGAGTTCATAGCCCGAGAAACCGCTACGCGGAGTACTTTGTTTCGACAAACCAGCCTTATGGTTCGGCACGTTTACCCAAAAGTCGGAATCAAGAGCAGATGTCTTGTTGACATACAGATTGAGATCTTCCTCTATGGTGAGGTCCAAATCCTTAATTTGCACACTCACCACGCTGATTTTCCCAAATCCGCTCCTTGTGCCTCCTCCAATCCTGAAACTTTCATCAAAAAGATTGCCGAGTACTGTTTCAAATTCATTGAAATTTTTCCCATCGCTGACCATCTCTATCTCAAAGCAGAAGCGAGTGCCGGCGTAGACCACCTGTTCGTTGAAGAGCCCGGCATCGGAAGATGTACCCTTGTCGTCGAGGCGTACATGCTGACGCACCGGAAGCAATTGATAGTGGTGCAATAGAGAATCTGATTCAATCGCACTCAGGTTCATGCCATCGATGACGCGTCCATTACTATTAAGAACCTTCGCCTCTGTAAATATTATTTCAGAACCTCTTCCCTTATCACCCTTTTGAAATCCGAAAAGTGTATCGGTATCAGAAAGCATCGAACGCATCACTCCGGCTATTGAGGAGGCCGGAATATATGGGAGTCCGTTGGAATCAGTAGCCACAAGAGCATCAGTACATATGTCTTTTTCTCCGGAGCCTACCGCAAGTGGAGTTTCCGCCTCAAAGACAATACGCGCAAGATACCTATGGGAATATTCTTTATTTATGTCTTTATTATTGTCCATATTCATCTATATTCATTGAAGTTGTTTAAACTTCATTTTTTACCCATTTCAGAAGCAAGATTGACTATCGCCAGGCGTGACATGGCATCCGTAAGTGATTTATCGGTCATCAATTCTTTTACAAACTTTTCAAAAGCCTTGATACGTTTTCCTTCCCACTTCTTTTTGGCAACCCCATGCCTGAGATAAGCGCTCGTATCCTTCTCATCACTCCCTAATAAATCCTCAACCAATTCTTCAAAACTGACTGCGGAAGTAGCCATGCTCCTTATATTGCCCCATTGCGAGGCAAAAGCTCCTTGTTGGAATTTATTTGCGTTATCCCGAACCCAAGAATTGACCACAGTATAAATTTTTTCATATCCATCATCTTCCTGCTTGCGAGATTTAAGATAAGAGAGTAGTGTGCCGGAGACTGAATCGCAGCTTGACGGCTTATTCAGGTTTACATCTTTAGAATCCGTCACCAAGCGGCAGAGAGCCTTCCCATCTTTGTCTCCACTAAGGAAGGATGGATTGTAGATGACTTGTCCGAATCCTTCGTTAAGGTAGGCTCCTACGGCACGAGAGTGAAGATCAGGGGTGTATCCTTCCGGAAGCCGGACCACCAACACACTTCCCTTTTCTATGCCGCAACGGTCGGTGTCGAAGCACTGGCGCTTGAAATTCCATGGAGCGTAGCGGAAGGTGCGCACTTGCGATTTCTCCCAGTCAATTTCTCCCTTTAGGCCTAACTGCCCTGCTGTAGGCTGGAAAGTGGGCATCCCGTATTCGTCAAGAAATATGAGGCGAGAATCAGCATAGACTGCCACATATCCTTTCAGGTCTCCATAGAGAGGACGTCCACCCTCCTCTTCAAGATAACCTTCGGGCAGGTGCTCAATCTTCACGTGGCCATATTGGGCGGAGCGGGAACGTCCGATGCGATCTCCTTTCTCAAGAGCCTCCCTTACATTGTCCATCAAGGATGATGCGGAGTCATCGAACTCGACTGAGAAATACATAGCCAGTCCCTTACGCAATGACTGATAACCGAACAGTTGCTCATCCTTGGAGCGTCGTTGCTGGCGGTCGTAAGCAGACTTAATGGCAAAATCAGTGTAAGTCCTTACCTGCTTGGCAACCGGAGCCTTACTGTCTAATCCATTGATAACGGGAAAGACGTAGAATCCGTTGCGGCACTGCTTCAGCTGCAGGCCGGTCATATCTTTCTCCTTAGGAATGAGATGATGGATATAAAGTTCCTTTTCGGGTGAGCTGAGCTTAGGATAGTACATTGCCGCGGGAACCCGAAGACCCCGGATGCCGCTTTGCGACGGATGGGCGTCACCGAAGCGCACCTTACCGCTGTGAAAAAGCAGCAAAGCCTCTTCAGATGTAGCCGTGGGATAGAGGGCAGCAGCCACGATGCCTAAAAAATTACTGCCGGGGATGAAGTCGAGTGTCTCGTTCGGACCTGTAGTGGCCGATTTCATATTAAGGATCACATCGGAGAGCAATGTGCATTTGAATTTTAATTTCTTCATACCCTTATGACTTTTTATTGTTTGCAGTGCCAGCAACCGTGAAGGCACAGCGTCCAAGACCACGGTTGCGGTTCTGCCCGAGACGCTTCACGTAGCGCATCGCATCAGTGATAATTTTTTTGAAATCTTCATTGTCCGGGAGATTTAATATCTCTCCCTCGAGAGTGCAGGGAACAGTGACTTCCGTACGGCGCAGACTATGGTCAACGGCAATGCCATTCTTATCAATCGCTGTGCTTGATATAGTACGGAACAGGTAGGGCTGAAGCGAGTCGGCTACGATGGCTGCCTGTTCATCCTCGGGCAGGGAAGCGTTGGTGAAATATGCCCTTCCCCTTGTCATTTCAGGACGTTGCCCATCAGTTTCCGACTTCCCATCGAAATATCCGAATGCCTCAATTGCAAGACGGTGTCTGGCAACGTCAAGTTCCTTATCCTTTCCTGAACGGAATCTGATTATATCTTCAGCAGCCTCGCGAATCAAACCTTTCACAGTCTTGCCGGGAATATAAGGCAGTCCCTGAGGATCCTTTACCACAAGGGCGTCGACATCAGCACCCGCGGCAAGTCCGGAACCACAATGCCAGTCAGTGAAGAATTCAACTTTATATTTGATATTCATTTCTTTGTATTCTGATTATTGATTGTATGAATTGCCAGCATGTCATAGACGGGATAATGAGTCACTACATAGTCTTTTCCCTCGCTGTCTTTTTTCGTTGTCTTTCTTACATTAGAGCCGGGTGAGTCTTTGGCTACAGACTCAATAAAGACCTTCATGCCGGCCGATGACACATCCATCAGGCGACTGAGTCTTTGCGCGGCAAATCCTGCATTATCGTGGAGCAGGGTCAGCCAGTTGCGAAGTCCAGACTTCACGGCATTGCCCTCCTCTCCATTAAGCTTATCAGTATTCTCAATTAGAGTTCCAATCGACCATCGGCGACCCTTCAATACACTACCGGAAGCATCAAGGTAATATGGACCATATTCCAATGAGATGTTTGACTGTGGGGTAAGCTCACGCTCGGCGATATCGTTAAAATCAGCCACGAAGCTATCCTGCACCTTATGGAACATCAGGCATGAAGCGGGAAGATTACCCTCGTCTGCCCTGAAAAGAGCCTTGGTGTCTTTCTTTGCCCTGTCGCATAGGGCTTCGGCAAGGCGATAGCCGAAATGGAACGGGAATGATGACTTGATGAATGCAATCCCGGCACACGCAGTAAGCTTAAGAGAGCGATCTCGAAATACGTAGTTTCCGTTCTTTTCCAGAAGATCGCCGAGTCTTTCCCCGGTCTCCAGCTCAAAATATTTCAGGAAAGCCTCTGTAAATGAAAGCGCTATGTCGGCTCGACAGATAACAGTGAGGTCATCGCCGCTCAACACTATCGGACGCATCGGTACCATGCCGTCTTTTCCGATCTCTTTAACTACAACATCATCAAAGGCACGCACTGCCGCTGCAGTGGTGGCGGCATCAAGCCTTCTGGAAAAGTCGCGGAAAAGCTTTCTGTCAGTACCTATCTTCTGCACAATTTGACCCAGACCGTTGCCATCAGCATGAATTATGGCAATCCAGTCGTTACCTCCTGTCATGTCCTTGATATCGTGAGGGAGTTTCTTGCCATGCAGCTCGAAATCCGGACCGAAGGCTTTTCGGCAGAGAATGGTGAAGGTTTCCTTGCGGCGGTTGTTATCATCGAAAAGCTTATGGAAAGTCGCGGAATCCAGATATTCGGTAACCTTATTATTTTTCCTTATATGGGAGACGGGGAGACCGGTTTCGCGACTACGAAGAATTCCCATAAGCCCCATACTGAGGTCGCGCATCTGTCGGCTACGCTGTGTGCGTAGATTACGCTCGAGTTGCTGCACTGCATCCTTGAAGTCAGCATCTCCTGACATTTTCACCACGCTTTGGCTGATGGTGATTCCGGGAGCAAACTCCATTACGGTCTTGGGAAATACTCTCACCACTCTCTTGCATTCCTCTTCGGATGAAAAGAGATATTTGATGTTGCCGGCGGCATTCATGATGGCATGATCGTCACACTCCAGTTTTTTGAGAAGCAATCTCCTTCTTTTTTCCGGGTCCGATTCCAGCGATTCGGCTGATCCGGCATACAGGACGCCGGCGAAGAGGTCGGTGCATATTCGCTCCACGAGTTCACTCGCACCAACAATCTCCCTGAGCTTGTTGGTCTGGTAGATGAACCCCTGTATGCCTTGCACTGCTGCCCCGTATAGATATTCAGACATAATATGTTATTGTTTTAAGATTATTCCATGGTTAAGACTTGCCGATTTCCCCAGTCCTATCCACTGCGGAAGCAACACCTCTGATTTGAAAACTGCAGAAAACTCCATGAATTCAATTCCCTTGAAGCCCATCCCGTCGTTTGTACGGATGTCTTCAATTATACATTTGATTTGGCGGTCGAAAAAGAGACCCATCCCTTTGGCAAAGGATAGCATATTTCCGGTAAGAATCCTCTGGAGCAGTGTAAGCTGCCCAATCAATCCTTCAGCCTCCCTATATTCCTTAAGATTTCGGGAATTCAGTGGAAGCCAGTTCTCAATGCAATAGGTGTATTGATTCCCGGTTATCCCTATTTCATCATGCCAGTCTGCGAGCGAAGTAAGACGCAGTTGACGATTGTAGTGCCCGAGACGGCAGTACAGTGAATCTATCCCTGCGAAGAGATCCGTGACCGCGTCGGCTCCCTCGCCTATGCCGAGGACGGCAGGATGTCCGTCGAGCAATTTATACTGCACCTTGGGATAGCTATAGCGGTATCCGGTATCGACATGATTGTGAAACAGCGGGGTATTATCAGAAAGATTTATTACCACTCCTCTGAAAAAGCGCAACTCTTCAGGAGAGATCAAGTCTTCGAACACAGCCATTGCCATATGGATTGACCGGGTCGAATCATTTTTTTGTATTTCTGTCATTTCCTCAGGATCGATATTCTCCATGATGTCAGATACTTTTTGGTCGGTTTGAAATTTTTTGCAGGAAACAGATTCCACTTTTTCATTAGATAGACTCAATTTACAGTTTTCGATTGAATCAAAGCACAAATATACGAAAAAATTCCCATAAACAAAAAATTGCCACCTTAAGTTTTTAACAATATTTGGTTTTCAACCAATATTTCGCTATATTTGCAAAAACATTAAGCATTTCATATAAATCACTAAGTATGATGGAGGAGAGAGAAGCCTTCGAGAGTATGTTCGCCTCGTTGAGGCCGATAAGCAATGAAAACAGACACACTTCTGCTTCCGGCAAGGAGAAGTGCGCTTTCCGAATCGCACTGCGCGACGGGGAGCCTTTTTTGCTGTCGCAGGATTCCGGCACTCTCCTCTCTCCCGCTGAAAAACGCCTGAAAAGGGAACTCAACCGAATAGCGGAATATACCGCCGTAGGCCTCTTCGATGCCAATGACAGTGAGGGCATCTACGCTTCCATCTGGGAGAATCCACACCTGCTGAGCTTCATGACCGCTGATTGCCGTGTGGCTGCTCCCGATGCAACACGCATTTCCTTCAGCGATGACCCGGCTTATGCCATACTCCGTATCTCGGAAAGCGAAGAGTCAAAGACTACCGACATGGAACTCGTAATCCTCGCTTCCGACCAGGAATATCAAGCAGGTGTGCTACTTGACGACACCCATATATTATGCGACTCAACTGTCTACACCCTTCAGAGCGTGGGAGACAACTACCGAAGTGTGATGCATCTTATTACGCCTGTAGAAAAAGACCTGCTGGAGTCATATCTGACTCTTTTCCTCACCTATGTAAGCAACGTGACTCCTGAGATCAACGGGATTCGGCCACGCTATTCATCTCATACGGAGCATGCGCAGCCGACACTCTTCCTGGAAAAAGTGGCACCCGACAAAGCACTCTACCTGAGGGTTGGGTCTACTGTTGAGTCACTTGGGTCCTCCCTTCCCTCAGGAGTGACGCCCACCGTAGCCGTAAGCATCGGGCAAGACCGCCGTATCTCCATCCGAAAGGTGGAGGATTGCGACATTGAGGAGCGCGCTGCCCGTCTTGAATCGCTAATCCTGCAGAGTGCACCGAGCCGCAATGCTAAAAAGGAGGTCTACCGCGACGGATACTTCTTCATAGTGCCGGAAGAGACAGCCGGGCCATTCCTGCTAAGGCAGCTGCCGCAGGTGCTCGAGGATTTCCGCCTCGTGGGAAGTGAGAAACTGAAAGAATACAAAGTGGTGGCGGCAATCCCGAAAGTAAACTTCAAGTTCTCATCCGGCATCGACTTCCTCGAAGGGGACGGCGACGTGGAGATAGCCGGAGAATCTTTCTCGATAGGCGATATCCTGAAGCAATATGCCTCCAAACGATATGTCCAACTGAGCGACGGCAACAGAGGGATAATCGACGAAAACTACATACAAAGGCTGCAGCGCCTCTTCCGCCGGCGCGACAAGGATGGACACATACGGGTGACAATATTCGACCTTCCTGATGTGGAGGAGCTCATACAGAAGAAAGTGACCGGGCCATTCGTAGCCCGTAGCCGTGAAGTGCTCGAAGGATTCAACAACCTCAAGAAAGTCAAGGCCCCGGAATACAAGGTAGAGGCAACCCTGCGTCCCTACCAGAAGGAGGGTGTGAAATGGCTCGACTATCTCTACAAGAACGACTTAGGGGGATGCCTCGCCGACGACATGGGTCTCGGAAAGACCCTGCAGACCATCGCCTTGCTCTCCAACGTCTATCCTAACGCGCAAGCCCCGACACTCATCGTCATGCCCAGAAGCCTCCTCTTCAACTGGGAGAAGGAGCTCGACAAGTTTGCCCCACAGCTGACCCACTACACTTACTATGCCCAGGAGCGCGACATGGAGAAAGCTATGACGCACAACGTGGTCCTGACCACCTACGCGCTTGTGAGAAACGACATCGAGGAGTTCCGACGTCACCAATGGGAATGCGTGGTGCTCGACGAGTCGCAGAACATCAAGAACACCGCCGCACAGACCACAGCTGCCGTGATGGTGCTCGATGCCCGCCATCGCTTCGCCCTAAGCGGAACCCCGATGGAAAACAACCTGACCGAGCTATACTCTCTCTTCCGCTTCCTCAACCCAACCATGTTTGGCTCGCTCGACGACTTCAACGCCTCATACACAACCCCCATACAGAAATATGGCGACAAAGATGCATCTGAGAGCCTGCGACGCAAGATTTTCCCCTTCATTCTGAGAAGGCTCAAGAAAGATGTGCTCGACGATCTTCCCGACCGTATCGACCAGACTCTTTATGTAGAGATGTCAGAGAATCAGAAACGTCTCTACGACCAGCGTCGCCTGAGCTATAAGAAGCAAATCGACGAGGCTATCGCACGCGACGGCGTGCAGAAGTCGCAGTTCCTGATGTTCCAAGCACTCAGTGAGTTGCGGAGAATTGCATCGGTGCCCGAGAGCGCATCAGACTCAAGGGTATCTTCACCGAAGATCGATGAACTGATTGATTCCCTGACCTCCTCGGTCAGCAACGGACATAAGGCAGTGGTCTTCTTCAATTTCTTAGCCGGTATGGAAATAGTGGCATCCAAGCTCGAAAGATTGGGCATACAGTTTGAGACCATGACCGGCTCTTCGTCTGCCACAGCCCGCAAGAAAAGCGTGGAGCGTTTCCAAGGAGACCCTGAATGCATGGTGATGCTCCTGACCCTGAAGGTGGGAGGAGTCGGGCTCAACCTGACTGCCGCCGACACTGTCTACATATTCGAGCCATGGTGGAACAAGGCTGCTGAGGAGCAGGCCATCAACCGCCTGCATCGCATCGGGCAGAAGAAGACGGTGACTTCCTATTCCCTCATCACCGTCGGGACTATCGAGGAGAAGATGCTGCAGCTGCAATCGCAGAAGAGCGAGCTCTTTGATGAGCTCATAAGCGCCGACACCGCAACAAGCAAGCATCTAACTGAGAAAGACATCGATTTTATCCTCTCGTAATAAGATATGAAAAACAATACTCAGGCAGACAATGCCCGGAAAGTCCAGGCCGGAATACTGACACTCCACAACGTAAGCGTAAAGGATGCGGGGCGTAGCCTATCATCTGTCTACCATAGGGAACGACGCGGACTGATAGCTCCATTTGCGGAAATGGTTCGGGACGACCAACTCAGCGCTTCCCCACTGTCGGCGATGAAGATGAAAGGTATCCTACGCGATCTTCGCAACGGAGGACTCGATACCCTCTCTGAGGCAGCGCTCACGCAGGTCTACAACTCATTCGGAGCGTCGCTTGAAAATGTGCTCGCAGTAGCGAAGGCCGACAAGAGATATGAAGATGCATGGAAAAGGCTCATCACCAGCTTGGAAGTTGAATCTCCCTCGCTCAAGCAGCAATTAGGGCGAGAGGTAACGGTAGCCTCAGGCTACAGCTGGCACTACAGCTATTTTGCCGAATTGCTCTTCGCCCCCCTGACAGTGACATCCGTGTGGGAGACATATTCGCGTGATTATAGAGATTATCGTCGCCACGGATTGCTGAGTATGGATGTCAGCACACGCATAGCCCTTTCCGACTTATTCTTCGGCAAGGATTATAGACTTCCACACCTGAGCGCCCAACTACCAGCCGACGCTCATCTCAAGACCGAGGATTTCGAGCAGGCCATCGTCTCAGACCTCATGACACTCGAAGGAGTGGCGCTCAACGGCTCGATGCTGGCAGCCAACGGCTCAATATCGACTTCAGCACTGAAAAGGGTAAAGAGCCAGACCCCTATCGGCAATTTCAAGCACGAATGCAGCCCATGGCCACTCGACAGGGTGGAAATGCTATGCCTCACCTACTTCACAATCCGCGACAAAAAGGGAGCCGATGGCAAAAAGGATATCGACATCAAGCAGTTGGCGAAGTTTGCAGTAGAATATATGCCGAGGCTTATCATCGGCCCGATGTTCAACTCCTTCATCCCTGGCATGCAGGGCTTCACAAAATCCTGGACCATCGGTTCGTATGCTGACAATGTGACCGGAATCGTGCAGTATATCCTCACTGCAGCAAAAGATGAATGGATGGATATGAGCAACTTTAAGATGCAGCTCCTGTGCTCCACCATAGAGGGGAATCGCAACTACATACATCTCAATCTATTCAATGAAGAAGGCCTCCGAAAGGCAAACCTCGTAAGCAAAACAGACAAGGAGCGGGGAATCGACAGGATCGAGCCGATCGACTGGTTTGAGGAGGTCGGATTCAAGTTTGCCTTGCATTGGGTGAAGTATCTCTGCGCGCTCGGGATGGTGGAGATAGCCATGGATACCGACACGGAGAACAGCGGGAATGACCCGATGGAGGGTATGCGCTACGCAAGACTCACTGCATTAGGAAGATATGCCCTCGACATCGACACCGAATACACACCGAAATCCGCCCGGGGGGCAAGCAACGTGGAATTTGACGGGAAAAATGGGATTATTACAGTCGACGAGACTTCACCCTTCCAGATGTTCCTCTCCACAGTGGCGAAAAGAATAAGCCCCACGCGCTTCCGTATCTCTGAGGAGACATTACTCTCCGGATGCAAGAAAAAAGCTGAATTGGAACAGCGCATATCCAATCTCCGGACCATCATCGACCCTGAAAAGGAGACATCGCTCAAGAAGATAATCGACGAAGCGCTGACGCACACCGACTGCGCGCAGCACAGCGGAGGATACACGCTGCTCAAGCTCCGGAGCAACCTCCCAGGGCTCCGCGAACTCCTGCTAAGCGACAAGGAGCTCCGTGAGATGACCATCATGGCAGGCCCTATGCTGGCACTCGTCAAAACTCACAAAATGGACCGCTTCACCGCCATCTGTGCCTCCCATGGCTATCTCCTTGAGTGAGGGGTCAGGCTTCAGGTTTCAGGTTTTAGGCATCAGTTGTCATAAATTTGGAGATTTTATGGATTTTGAGTAAATTTGCACCATGAATTACGTTACGCATACATTACACAATGGCCTTCGCGTCGCGATGTGCCGGACGGATGCCAAAGTTGCCTATATCGGAGTGGTAGTAGGCAGCGGAAGCCGCGATGAATCGCCCGATCGCCATGGTCTTGCCCACTTCGTGGAGCACACCATCTTCAAGGGCACCTGGAAACGCCGCTCCTCAGCTATCTCCGACCGCATGGAAAGCATCGGAGGGGAACTGAACGCAAGCACATCAAAAGAAAACACCATAATCTACACAACAGCCCCCGCCGGCTACGCCGACAGGGCCATCGAGCTGCTTGCCGACATCATCGCCAATTCCCTCTTTCCCCAGCACGAGATAGAGACAGAACGTGATGTGGTGGTGGAGGAAATAAAGTCATACCTCGACACTCCGTCAGAAAACGTCTACGATGAATACGAAGAACGTATATTCAAGGGCAACGCACTTGCCCACAATATTCTCGGCACTCCCGAAAGCGTACGCTCTCTGTCCGGACGCGAATGCCGGCAATTTCTCGACCTCAACTATACCCCGGGGAATATGGTGGTCTACATCTCATCGCCTGATGATCCCGAAAAACTTATAAAACGCGTGGAAAAGCATTTCGGGCTCCTCAATTTCCCGTTCCGCCGCCCTGCGCGAGTAATACCTGCCGATCTGCCACCTTTCGATGAGGTGATCGACAACGACGGATTCCAAGCCCATACCATCTTCGGGACCCGCACATTCAGCCGCAACGACCCGCGCCGATTCGCACTCTATCTGCTCAACAACTACATCGGCGGTCCCTGCATGAGCAGCCGCCTGAACAGTGAGCTGCGCGAGAAACGTGGTCTTGTATATGCCGTGGACAGTTTCAACTCCATGTTCAGCGATACGGGACTATGGAGCGTCTACATCGGATGCGACAAAAGCAACGTGAAGAAGTGCCTCTCAATCGTGCGCCGCGAGCTCGACCGTCTGGCACAGAACACGATGACCGACCGGATGCTCGAGAAAATAAAGACACAATATTGCGGGCAGCTCCTCGTCAGCACCGACAACCGCGAGAACATGGCAATCAACATGGGCAAGAGCCTCCTCTTCCGCGATGCAATCTACGACACTTCACACACTGCAGAGCGCATCCGGGAAGTCACGGCATCACAGTTGCGTGAGGTCGCAGAGCTCCTTGCCCCGTCACGCTGCTCCCGACTTACCCTCCTATGAATGCATAATTCATAATGCACAATTCATAATGAATTAGCGGATTCATATCATCGACAAGGAATTATGCATTATGAATTATGAAATTATTAAAGATTATGCATTATGAATTATGAATTATGCATTGATAAGATAAATATCGGCGAGCGCCCGGTGATGCTCGCGCCGATGGAAGACGTCACTGACCCATCATTCCGACTCATTTGCCGCGAACAGGGAGCTGCTATGGTCTACACTGAATTTGTGTCGGCAGAGGCTCTTGTGCGCAATATCAATTCCACCACCCGCAAACTGACTATTGATGACCGTGAACGTCCCGTGGCTATCCAGATCTACGGTCGCGAACCGGAAGCTATGGTTGAGGCTGCCAAGATTGTGGAGCAAGCCCGGCCCGATATCCTCGACATCAATTTCGGTTGTCCGGTGAAGAAAGTGGCTGCCAAAGGAGCTGGAGCTGGCATGCTCCGCAATCCGGAGAAGATGCTTGCCATCACCAAGGCTGTGGTAGATGCCGTCGACATCCCGGTGACTGTCAAGACCCGCCTTGGCTGGGACTGCGAAAACAAGATCATCACAGACCTCGCCCCACGCCTTCAAGACTGCGGCATCAAGGCTCTGACCATCCACGGACGCACCCGCTCCCAAATGTATACGGGCGATGCCGACTGGACCCTCATTGGAGAAGTGAAAGCCGACCCACGGATAGAGATCCCAATCATCGGCAACGGCGACATCAAGACTGCAGAGCAAGCGAAAAATGCCTTCGACACGTATGGTGTGGACGGAGTGATGATAGGGCGCGCAAGCTTCGGTGCCCCCTGGATATTCCGCGAGGTGAAGGAATATCTGGCCACAGGCGTTCTCCCCGAAATCACCACTGCAGAGAAGTTTGCGTTGCTGCGCCGGCAGATACGGGAGTCAATCGACCGTATTGATGAATACCGGGGCATCCTCCACGTGCGCCGCCATCTCGCTGCCACCCCACTCCTGAAGGGAATCCCCGACTTCCGTGAGACCCGTATCCGCCTTTTGAGAGCTGAAACGGAAGAAGAGCTCGAAAATTTGTTATTAGAAATAGAAGAGAGATTTTTCTAAAAGTCAGGTCGGAGACCTGATGATTATATGGAAACCCCAGACTTCAGTCTGGGGCATCAATCACAAAAGATCAGTAGCCTCGGAGAGGCGATTTATGGTATTAGTTTTGAATTAGTTGTGAATTAAATAATATGAAGAGTCGTATACTTATTATCCTGGCCGTCCTCATGGGCTGCCTGCAGATGAACGCCAAACAGTTTAAACTCCCCGTCGGACAATTCAGCAAGATCAGCGTCGACGATAATGTCAATGTAGTCTATGTCGGAGCCGACGGAAGTCCCAGCCGCGTAGCATATGATGGGGATCAAAAATACGCAAAAGCCTTTATCATCACACAAAAAGGCAACAAGCTCCGCATTCAGGTGGAGACTCTCTATGTAGATGATCCAGAGCTCCCGACCCTCTACGTGTATTCAGATTTCCTTGAAAGTGCATCCCTTGCATCCGAGTCGAATCTTACACTAAAATCAGTGGCTCCCGGAAGCAAGCTCGATCTTTCTGTAATGGGCAACGGGACGATCACCGCCGAGAATATTCGCGCTACAAAAATAGGAGCTGCCATCAAATCAGGCAACGGAACCATCTCCATCTCCGGCCACTGCCAGCAAGCCAATTTCTCAATGCTGGGCAACGGGACCATACAAGCCGACAGGCTTGAGGCCACCGACGTCACATGCAAGATGCTCGGCAACGGTTCGATTGGATGCTGGGCTGTAGACGAGCTTAAGACCCTCGGCATCGGCAATACCAAAATCTACTATAAAGGATCTCCAAAGATCAACAAAAAAGGGGGTGCAAAACTGTTCCCTCTTGAGTGACTACTGATGAGCGAACTGAAATCGCGCACGGCAAACACGCTGAAATGGAACACTATCGACCGTGTAGCCACCCAGGTGCTCTACGGGCTCAGTGGCATCGTGCTTGCTATTCTCGTCAGCAAGGAAGACTTCGGCCTTGTCGGAGTACTCGGCGTATTTCAAGCCTTTGCAATACTCTTCGTTGACTCCGGATTTGGCTCAGCCCTCCTCCAAAAGAAAGATCCGGACAACGATGACTACAGCACAGTATTCTGGTTTAATCTCGGAGTGAGCATAGCGGTGTATGCAATCTTATATTTATGCGCCCCCCTGATAGCTGATTTCTTCAACGCCCCACCGCTAAAGGAGATGAGCCGGGTGATGTTTCTCACATTCGTGCTCACCGGACTCGGCATTGTGCAGACCAACCGCCTTATGAAGCGAATGGATGTGAAGCAGATAGCCATAGCCGACCTCTTCGCACTTTCAGTTTCTGCTTGCCTCGGCATTGCATTGGCAATAGCCGGCTTCGGAGCCTGGGCTATAGTATGGCAGTCAGTTGCCCTGGCAGCCCTCAAGAGCGGTTGGCTATGGGCTACAGGAAACTGGACACCGAAAGCCGTTTTCTCCAGGCGCTCGCTCCGCGACATACGCCACATTGGGGTCAGCGTATTCATCTCGCAATTTTTCAACACACTATTCCTCAACATCTACCAGTTCGTGATCGGCAAGTGGTATTCCCTGCCGCAGCTTGCCAACTACAACCAGGCCGACAAATGGAGCAAGATGGGAAGCGCGTCGCTCTCCCAGATACTCACGTCGTCGTTTGTGCCGCTATTGGCGCGCGTACAGGATGATATATCCACATATCACCGCTATATGCAGCGAATCGACCGCTTCACAGCCCTTCTCGCATTCCCTGCGCTCACAATTATTGCAGCCTGCGGAGGAAGTATCTTCCACTTCCTTTTCGGCACTAAATGGGATGCCGCCATTCCGCTATTCCAGATTCTCTGCATCCGAGGCATTGGGACGGTCTTCATCTCGCTCTACAGCAACTTCATGATGGCCCTCGGACATGGACGGCAAATAGTGATAGTAGAAGTCGTGAAAGATGCAGCCACTGCCATCGCCCTCCTTGCCACAGTCTTTACAATGAATCTCCAGACCATAGTGTGGGGACAATTGGTTGCCACGGCTGCCACATGGATGATAGCCGGAGTCATAGCCTCCCGCTCTACGGGCTATCGCCTGCGCCAACTTACCGGCGATATGCTACCTTTCATAGCCGCTGCCTTCATTGGGGCTCTTGCCATATGGTTTGTTCCCACACCCCATGGCAATATCTCACATTGGCTCAATTTGACATCCCTTGCCGCCCTTTGCATCCAGACAGTGGCAGGATTAGCCGCCACTCTAACAATACTCGCAATTCTCAGGGTCCCGGAACTCCCCGAAGCCTTTGAATATATAAAGAAAAAGAGGCAAGCCCACTGACGGCCTTGCCTCTTAATTTATCAACAGTAAGGGTTCCTTGACTTTAAGGACTTTAAAGACCTTAAGCTCCTTACTAAGAATTAATAGTATTTAGCGAAGTCTACCTTCGACATATCGCCGCAGTCGATGAATGTCTCGTGCAGAGCGAATGCTGCGTGAAGATGATGCGGAGTGTGAGCCTTGACTCCCTTGTTGGCGAGCTTCAGGTAGTCCCACATGATTTCCTTATACATCGGGTGAACGCAGTTTTCGATGATGGTAGTGGCACGCTGGCGCGGGTCCTTGCCACGGAGGTCAGCCACACCCTGCTCAGTGATGAGGACATTGACAGAATGCTCGGAGTGGTCGATGTGAGAGCACATTGGCACGATAGCCGAGATCTTGCCACCCTTCTGGATAGAGGGACAGGAGAAGATTGAGAGGTAACCGTTGCGGGTGAAGTCGCCCGAACCGCCGATACCATTCATCATCTTTGTGCCGAGCACGTGGGTAGAGTTGACGTTGCCATATATGTCAGCCTCAAGAGCTGTGTTCATAGTGATGACACCAAGTCGACGCACTACTTCCGGGCTATTGGATATCTCACCTGAACGAAGAAGGATCTTATCGCGGAAGAAGTCGATGTTCTCCATAAAGTGGAGCATGGCATCGTCAGAGAATGTCATGGCGCATGTAGACGCAAACTTGCAGTGACCCTGCTCCATAAGCGACATAACGGCATCCTGGATCACCTCTGTGTACATCTCAAATGGCGGGATCTCAGGATTCTCTCCAAGACCGTAAAGCACTGAATTTGCCACGTTGCCCACACCTGACTGGATGGGAAGGAACTCTTTGGGGAGCATTCCTGAGCGAAGCTGCTGCACAAGGAAGTTGCAGACATTCTCACCGATCATATGTGTCACTTCATCCGACGGAGTGAACGGCTTCACACCTTCAGAGGCATTGGAAGGAACGACACCGATGATCTTCTTCGGATCAAGATGGAGCACGGTGGAACCAATGCGGTCTGATGGTTTATAGATAGGTATCTCACGACGGTGAGGAGGATCCAGGGGCACATAGTTGTCGTGGAATCCACGGAAGGAAGTCTTATAATAGCTTGAGTATTCCAAGATGATCTTCTTAGCCATCTTAGCGAGAGTCGGAGTCATGCCAAGACCGGCACCGAGTATGACATCACCGTTAGGGCTCATCTCAGTCACCTCAATGATTGCCACGTCAATGTCGCCGAAAAATCCGTAGCGGAGATCCTGCGCCATCATGCTGAGGTGGCCGTCAAAATAATTGATCGACTGGGCATTGATTGCCTTACGCGAGTCGCTGTGGCCTTGATAGGGGGTGCGGATGGCGATTGCATCAGCGCGTGAGAGCTCTCCATCCACGTGGTCGTTGGTGGATGCGCCTGTGAAAAGATTGATCTTGAAAGGAAGTCCTTTTTCATGGAGTTCCTTGGCACGCTTGGCCAAGGCAACTGTTACAACTTTAGGCGTACCGGACGCTGTGAAGCCCGATAAACCTACATTATCACCGTTTTTGATGTAGGAAGCAGCCTCTTCGGCCGAAATAAAAGGGATGCTCATTTGTAACAAATAGATTTATTGTGTAATTTTGTAGACGATTTAATATTTTGGTACAAATTTAGGAAATATCTTTCAAATATCAAATAGTATGAACCCTGTTTTTCGACTTGTAGACGATAAAAATTGCACTTTATCACGAAAAGTGCGCATAGAGACCTATGGATGCCAGATGAACGTGGCAGATTCCGAGGTCGTGGCGTCGGTTTTGGGCATGGCAGGATATGAGCTCACGGAAGAGGATTCGGATGCCTCCGCCATCATATTCAACACTTGCTCCATCCGGGAGAATGCAGAGCAAAAGATCTATCAGCGCATAAGCCACTGGAAAGCCTACCGCCGCAAGACCGGGAGGAAGATCATAATCGCTGTCATCGGCTGCATGGCAGAACGCCTTAAGAAAACCCTTATAGAGGATTACGGAGTGGATGTCGTGGCAGGCCCCGACAGCTATCTCCAACTGCCGGAGCTATTCGCGGCTGCCGAAGCCGGGGAAAAGGCAATCGACATCGACCTGAGCCTTACCGAGACCTACCGCGACGTGCTTCCACGCCGCATAGGAAGTGCCGGAGTAAGCGGGTTCATATCCATCATGCGCGGCTGCAACAATTTCTGCTCATACTGCATTGTGCCTTATACCCGAGGGAGGGAACGCTCACGCGAGCCGGAGAGCATCCTGCGCGAGCTTGCTGATCTACGCGAGCGTGGCTTCAAGGAGGTGACGCTGCTCGGACAGAACGTCAACTCATACTCGTTCGAGGCTGCAGCTGACGACACACGGACGCACGAGCCGTGCGTCCCTACCAAGGTAGACTTTCCAGCACTGCTTAGCATGGTGGCGGAAGCAGCCCCCGATATGCGCATCCGCTTCACCACTTCACATCCCAAAGACATGAGTGACGAGACGCTTGAAGTGATGGCGGCTCATCCCAATATAGCACGCCACATCCATCTCCCGGTGCAGAGCGGAAGCAACAGCGTGCTTAAGGACATGAACCGCAAATACACCCGCGAATGGTATCTCGACCGCATTGCAGCCATACGCCGCATCCTTCCAGAGGCAGGTATCTCCACCGATATGTTCACAGGCTTCCACAATGAGTCTGAAGAAGACTTCCAGCAGACCCTCTCACTCATGCGTGAAGCCGGATTCGACAGCGCATTCATGTTCAAATATTCTGAACGTCCCGGCACTTTCGCATCGAAGCATCTACCAGACAATGTACCGGAAGACGTGAAAGTGGAGCGTCTTAACCGCATGATTGCCCTCCAGAACGAATTAAGCCTTGAATCAAACCGCCGTGATGTAGGCAAGGAGTTTGAAGTGCTCGTCGAAGGAGTCTCAAAGCGCAGTGCCGACGAGTTATTCGGTCGCACATCGCAGAATAAGGTAGTAGTATTCCCACGGGGCAACAGCAAGCCCGGCGACTTCCTCAGAGTGCGCGTCACCGACGCCTCTTCCGCTACTCTCCGCGGCGAAGTGGTGCGTGATGCGTAGTGCGTTTCGCGTAGTGCGTAGTGCGTAGTGCGTAGTGCGTGTATTATATAAATAAAGCCTGCTGAATCAGCAGGCTTTATTTATAATATGGATAGAAGTGGTTTACATTACAATCTTGAAGGTTTCATTGCCGCTTGTCACCACATAGACTCCTGAGCCAACCTCTACACTGCCGGCATTCTGGAGAGAGGCAACCTTACGGCCATCTACAGTGAAAATCACAACCGGAGCTGCTGCATTATCCACCACAATGCTATTACCCTCACGATGCACTCTCAATGCAGAAGCACCTGCTTCACTCCATACATTTTCTACAGCTGCCACTTCCATGCTGCCGATAGAGACATAGCAGTTGGCGGGCACAGTGACGGTGCTGCCTGAGGCACTGAATGAAGGATTGGAGTTGTATGACTTTGACAATATCTGATATGCAGAATCGTCTTTCTTGCTGAAGTTTATAGTGACGGTAATCTCCTTGTCGATATTTGGGTTGACCACAGTAATGAGTTCTTTCTCCCCTGCGATTGAAATCAGTGTGCGTCCGTTAGCCCAATTTATTTGGTAACAATTATTCTCAAAAGATGCAGTCTCGGCAAATAGATCAGTATTTCCATTGCGGATTGCAATCAGTTCGGAATAGTTGTCATACAAGCCTTTTCTATCTACATTATCCAGAAGATTCCAACGCACTGTCTTGGGATCGGTGTTATTACCTCCATCATTGTTCTTCGTATTGTCATAGTTTCCAAGCTCCGAGAATTGCCATATCATATGCGCTCCCGGTGCAAGGATCATCTGAGCAGCTGCCGATCCCAAACGATGCATTGAGTTGGTGATATTTCCCTTCACTCCGGTTTCGCCCCATTGATTCTGCTTATATGCGAGCCGCTGCTCATCATGGCTCTCAAGATAAGATACGGTAGAACCCCACAGACGGTTGCCGTCTTTTGGCGCATAAAACCTACTTAGGTTGCTGTCGCTTTGATATCCCATTGCAAACTGGCAACCTGCCTCATTGAGATTTGCCCAGTTTAGCTGACCGGTCTCTGCCATAGCATTTTCTTCTTGTGCCGTAGCAAGATTCTCGTTGATGAAATATCCGTTGGGATTCACTGCCTCTACCACTTTCTGAAGTTCACGCATACGGTCAATGCGCGACTGATTGAAGGCATTAGTAGCGGCATCGCCTGAATTGGCATAGGAGTCATTGTTGCCTAAGCCTTTTACAAGGTCAAAACGGAATCCGTCAAACTTATATTCTCTCATCCAATACTCGAGCACATCCTTCCATTGCTCCTGCACCATCGGGAAACCCTGGTTCCAGTCGTTAAGGACGCTATAGGCATGCGGCGCATTGACATTGTAGAAAGGATTTTCTAACGGGGTATACATCTGGTACCAAGGATGAAGTCCGTCGCTCTGGTTAAACACCATATCAAGTATCACTGCCATGCCGTTCTGGTGGCATATGTCGATAAACTCCTTATAGTCGTCGGGAGTACCGTATGCCTTGTCAGGTGCGAAATAGAAGTTGGGATTATAACCCCAGGATATATTGCCGTTAAACTCCATTATCGGAAGAAGCTCAATGGCATTCACCCCGAGAGTCTTCAAATAAGGGATCTTCTCGATTGCCTTACGCACGGTGCCATTTCCGTCTGCCTTACCCTCAGTTCCGGTAAAGTCGCGGAAAAGCAACTCATAAATGATAAGGTCGGAAGGGGCAACTCCCTTGAAATTCTTCACTTGCCAATCATAATCATTGATGTTGCCCTGATACACTGCCAGCGGCACACCTTCGATCTTGTCGAAAGGATAAGCGGGAAGATCAGGATATACGTCAGTGGTCAGATACTTGTCGTTCCAGGGGTCGAGCACCAGACGGGCGTATGGATCACTTACACGCTGAGAACCATCTACAAGGAAATAGTATCCGTATTGTTTTGTATTGTCAAGGTCGTCTACTGTGACCCAGAAATAACGCATGCCGGCGACATCCTGATATTTCATCATATATTTGTTGTCGGCAGTATAGTCGTTCCATGCGCCGATAAGCATCACACTGCTCTTTCCGGGGGCTCCCAAGCAGAATGTGACACTTCCATCAGCATTCTTGACAGGTCCCATCTTAGGAGTTCCACCGGGATAATTCTCCGCCTTTGACTCCTCGATATAAGTATAGTTTTTCACATCAGTCACAGTCTCACCATCCGCTGTGGCGGTAGCCTTCACCTCATAGCTCCCGGCTCCGGGGAATGTGTAGTCAACGGTCAAGAGTGTAGAACCTTTCACTGAGCCGATTTCCTTATCGTTTACCGACAGCGTGATATCGGCTGTCTTTGTAGTGCCTACTTTAAAGGTCACCGAAGCTGTAGAAGGAGTCACTATTGAGCCGCTCAATCCGGATTGTATCGCCACCTGCAGACCGGAATCAAGCACATCGATAAAGATATCGGAATTGCCATCACCCTTACCTTCTTTCGAATTGTCGCCGGTACGGAACACGAATGCCAAGCGTGTCACATTGACAGAGGGGTCCGTGATGCCGTAATATTCACGGATATCACCGATATAAAGTTGCCAAAGGTTTTCGCTGACATATGTAAGCTGATATTTGTCGGCATTGTTTCCCCACGCAGGGGCATTCACCCAGTTATTGCCATTACTGAGACATGCGCCGGTGTGTGCATAGACCTTAGCTGTCGCAGGTAGCCCCATGAGCCCTTTGTTGCCTTGGTCGGCATGGAAAAGAATCTTCACATCCTTCGAATCCTCCTGCAGAGGAGTAGGATCGGAAGTGACCTGGGCACTGAGGCCCAGCACAGTCACTGCCATCATCAGCAGCGACATCAAGTAAGTTTTCATCATATCGATTTAATTTATCATATCAAAAATTTAATCTTTGAATGGAGTCAATGCTTTTGTTGGAGTGCCTTTTTCAAAGCAGCCTAAATTGTATCCTCCATTGTATCCTTCGGGGGCTTCCGGTTCCCAATAGAAGATACCTTCCGAGTCAGCCTGCATGAGCTTCTTCACGAATTCCGCACATAGCTCCCCTTGATCGTATGGCATACCGATCTCGCAGATCATCACCGGTCGTCCGTATCGCTGCTTCAGATAGTCGATGTTGGCGATAGCATCTGCCGTCACTCCTTCCCAGCCTCCGCTATATCCGTTCTGGGCAGCCCAATAGGGATAGATCGACATACCGATCATATCATACTTGCCACCTTGCTTCTCAAACATCCCAAACATACGGTCAAATCGTTCGCGATCATAACCATTGTCGAGATGCACGATGACCTTTGCGTCAGGCAATACAGCCTTCACGGCATCGTAGCCGGCATTGTTAAGGGCGGTCAGTTGCTCCGGATTATCGAGAGATCCTACCGGCAGCATCATTCCCGGAGTTGTCTCGTTTCCTATCTGTACCCATTCGGGAGTCACCCCTATATTCTTAAGGGCTGTAAGCGTTTCTGTCACATGATCAGCTAAGGCTTTCTTCTGCTCCTCAAACGACAGTCCTTTCCAAGCTTCCGGCATCTCCTGCTGTCCTGGGTCAGCCCAATGGTCGGAGAAATGGAAATCTATCATTGTGCGAAGCCCAAGATCAGCAGCGCGTTTGGCTTTCGCCATCACGTCAGGGATGGAATTCCATCCATTCTTAGGATTTACCCAGACGCGAAGGCGTATGGAGTTGACTCCGCAATAGTCGCGAAGAAGCTGCATGCATTCCATCTCCTTATGCTCTTCATCCGGAGTATAGAACTTATGTCCTTCAGCCTCTAACTGTGATAGCCAACCTACGTCGGCACCTTTGGCGAATCCGGATTTCGTAGATCCTGCTATTCCTGTAAGGCTTGAGAGAAAAAAGGAAAATAATAATACTGATTTAAATTTCATATAAGCTGACAAATTGTTTATTTAAATACTGAGGGGAAGCCGTCTGTCCAGACTACGGGCTTCAGGTAAAGGCGGGAGGCACCGTTTCGTTTTCTGTCATAGCCATGGGCCACAAACCACCATTTGCCATCGAACTCATATAAGCCGCAATGCCCAACTCCGGCATAGTCGTCGTCTCTGGCAGCAAGTATTTCCCCACCTCCGTCACGCATATCGATGCCTTTGGAATCCACGTAGGGACCTTGTATGTCGCGAGATCGGCCTACTACGGTATTATAGTTGCTCTTAAGCCCACGGCAGCAGTAGTCATGGCTTGCGATAAGATAATACCATCCATCCTTATGCACTATGAAGGGGGCTTCTATAGCGTTTGGTCCTGCCTCCACGCCATCTTCATTGCCGAGTTCAGGATCCGAGTCATCGGGCACACCGCGACGTGCTACGGTCACTGGTTCGGAAAGAGGCGTCTTCATGTCATCGGCGAGAGGAACGAGCTGTATGCCGTCCCAGAACGATCCGAACGTCATCCATGGCTTTCCATTACTGTCAAACGAGACAGCGGGATCAATGGCGTTCCAGTTGTTTTCACCGGGACTTGACTTTATCACCAGTCCGAGATCCTCCCATTTATATTCCGGATCGTTTGGATCAAGGGTCTTGTTTACAGCAACGCCAATAGCAGATATATTCTTTCCAAAGGTTGAACAGGAGTAATAAAGATACCATTTCCCATCATGCTTCACTATATCGGGAGCCCATGTATGCCCTCTATAGGATGGAACGTATTCCTTTGGCCACTCCGGAAAAGGAATGAGAAGTGAAGGTTCGCGCCGCCAGGTCTTCATGTCTTCCGAAGAATGCGCATCTATGCCCATTCCTGTTGAGAATATATAGTAGCGACCCTTGTCGAATGCCATGACAGGGTCGTGCATCGGCAGATTTTCCGAACGTACTGGAAGCGTACGGCGAAGCTCTGGATAGATCTTCATCTCCTCTGTAGTTGCACCATCCTTTCCGAACAGATTTCCCCACATCGGCGATGTAGCCTCCCAGATGAAAGTGCCCAGACCGAGACCATCGGGAAGTTCGGCTACAATTTCGTTTACCTCTTTTCTGTGGTCACGGTACTCTACTACGGAAATAGGTTTTCCATAGCGTTCCGCCAGTCCTATCAAATTCTCCTTAAGTTCTTCGAGGGTGCCGTGGTGCTCGGGATAATATGACTGTCCGATTATATCGAATTCCACTCCGTTAGACATTATGGAATCAAAGAATTCCACAGATCCCTTATAGTTTCCGCCGCGTGCCAGATGCAACATCACGGGCACTTCAGGAGCCACATCCCTGACACCCTGGATTCCTGCAGCAAGAAGTTTCGAAAAGTCTCCATATCCATTCTTAATGTCTCCAACGGGCCAGCACATCCCGTTGTTGAGTTCGTTGCCGGTCTGAACCATGTCCGGACAGACACCACGGTCGATGAAAGCCTGCATCGTGTTCTTTGTATAATCATGTATCGCTTGCGCGAGGGAGTCACGTCCCAGTCCTTTCCATCGGGCAGGCACATATTGCTTCTGAGGGTCAGCCCAGTTGTCGCTATAGTGGAAGTCAAGCAACAGCTGCATTCCGGCTTTTTTGACTTTATCCGCCATCGCGAGCGTTGAATCAAGGCCACAATATCCGTCAGGTGAATATCCACCCTCGGTCTCCGGATCCACAAACAGGCGCAGCCTCACCCAATTAAAGCCATTTGCCCTAAGTATTCTCAAAGGATCATGGACTTCTCCCATTTGTGAGAATTTCATACCCTTGTTTTCCTGCATCTGCAGCCACGACACGTCAGCGCCTATGATTGGAGCTTCCGGGATGAGTGCTTTCGTATTGGCAGCGTTGAGGGCTGCTATGCCGGCAAGACTGAGCAAGAACAGTCGAATTCTTTTCATGATTGAAAGGTTAAGTCGTTAGATGTAGTATATTTTACAAAGTTAGTGTATTTTTTGCTATCAAAGTAAAAATTTAGAACTTTTAACGTAAAGATATAGCAACCTGTACTCATATATAGTAGTCTGCTATGTGCATGCAAAGCAAAATAAGAATCCCTCGAAATCCTTAATAAAAATTTTTACCAACTTTTTTTACGGGGGAGACCTACACTCATCTTCACTGCGTACTCGGCCGAACTGACTAAACTGCACTTGCCGGATATTTGCTCTCAGCCCGTCTGAATGGTGCCGGAGAGATTGAGATAACTGCGTTTGACAGTCCATAAGAAAAGCCCGCTCCGGAGAGACCGGGGCGGGCTTTGTGGATATAGAGGATGGGGATTATTTCTTTACTGCGGTGTAGGAGTAAGGAACTGTACGGAGATCGAGGGTGATGGTGTAAGTACCTACGCCCGGAGCGGTCAGGTTTGCACCATCAAGGCTCAATACACCTTCTTCACCGGCACCGAGGTTGACTGCCCAATCACTGTTGACACGGAACTTCCATTCCGTATTGGCATTTGTAAATTCTACATCTGCAGTCAATACCAGAAGATCATCCGTCGGAGTGAGTACGGCATAATCTGAAGACCAGTTGTTGTCGTCAGAGAAACCACCAATCATACCGATAGTCTCGACTTTAAGGAACTCGTATGTGAGCGAACCAATGTTGACTGTCATCCAGTAGAGGCCGTTTTCAGGACCATTGATATCACCGCCACCAAGCTTGAGTGTACCGGGATCGTCACCGGCACCCCATTCCATACCGCCCCATGCGGGTCGATCTGTAACCTTGAAGCCACCGTTCATGTGGGTGAAACCGAAATAGTCAGCGTAGTTCCAAGTGTCAAGCATACCTGTCTCAAAATTCCAGCCATTTCCATTACCCGGAGTGTAGAGCATCGGGATAGCCTGGCTAACCTTATATGATCCGTCAAGCATATTGATTGTGAATAGATACTGACCGGCTATCTTCAGACAGCCTGCCTGGCCATTCTCTACAAGAAGACCTTCCAGCGAGGTATCACCATCAACAGCCGTGCCGAATAGCCCATCCCAAGAACCAGCTTGATAAGCGGACTCAGGAACGATCTTCCACCAGCAACCTGCTGTCTCGAGCTCGGCGGGCACGTCAATGGCAAGAGTGAATACAGGATCATCAAACGGGCTGAGATCTGAATGACTAAACTTGATTGCAGTAGGTATCTGCCAATCGTTGAGAGAGCCTACGAGATAGTAAGCCTCCTCCACCTGAATATTTAGGTCAACTGGAGTTACGGAAAGTGACTTCTGTGCATACCAGCTGTCAGCACCGCCTATACGGCTGCGTTGTGAATCTACGCAAACGAAGGCTGCCACGCGAATGTAGTTATCCTTTGCAAATGGAGCCTTACCAAGAAGATGACGGAAGGCATCATCCCAATAAGAAGCCCTTACACCATATGTATTATCTGTTCCCTCCACCTTCTCCATGGGAATCTCTATGGCACCGGCATAAGAATCATCTTTTGCAAGCTCCATTACGAAATCCATGGTTGCGTTCTGGGGAATCGTCTGGTCTACTGTATAGCTTATGACAGGAATAACTTCTGCCTGGGATGCAAGATTGAGCGAACTGCCGCTGACTGGCGCTACCAGATTGACACCAACACCGTCTTTCACCATCACTGTCTCCTGCGGGTTGGTCTGCATCACACCGAGATCACTCGTATCATCGCAGGAAGCCAATCCGAATGCCAACAGAGCGGAAAAATATATTAATGATTTCTTCATATTGATTTAAATGTTAGATGAGGCCTCTGTCCGGGATTCACATTCCGGGAGTCCCGGACAGATACCACTTATCAATTAATTAGCTTTCTGGAAATAAACCTTCATCTCGTTAAGGTCGACGGTCATCTTCATCTTGCCGCCTTCCCAATTAGTGATGTTCCAGTTACCCTTACCGTATACACACGGGCCGGCATAGTAGCTGTCATCATCAAGAGCAACATTAGCATTATCACCGTCGTTGGCGTTGGCACCGATCGACGGAAGAGCACCATCGCTACCCCAGTTACCGAGTTCGGTATAGAAGCGGAAGCCGCTGCTTGCCTGCTCGGCTGTGATTTCAAACTCACCGGAATAGATGTGGCTGCCAATGCCGTTGTCAGGTTCGCTGAGATAGATAGAGCCGTTGTTGATGTCCCAGCCGTTAACGTTACCGATAACGTAAATCTTTCCGGGAGCGCGAACAGCAAAGTAGGGCTGCACATTGAGCTTAATTACGTTGGAGCAGATAGAGCTGTAATCAGCGTTGGGAATGAACGCCCGAACGCGGACATATATTTCCTCTGCATCGCCGGTAAACTTATCTGCATCTTCTTCAGTAGTGATGCCGTTCAGCGCGTTCATGGCCACTGACCACTCATAGCCGTCACACTGAATCTTAGCCTGTGTATTGACAGTAAGGAGACTTTGATAAGTTGCGAAATCCTCAGTCTTACTGAGCTGTACCTCATAGCTTGTCACAGTGCCGAGTCCATAATTGGGCTGGCTGACGGTCAGATATATCTGGGTAGCCACTCCGTCATATTCCTCAAGCACATAAGTCTCATTTGCCATCGGCGGAGTATTGAGCACAAACTCTGTCGGCTTCTCAAGCCGCGGTTGTGTGTCTTCCTTGCAGGAAGTGAATGCAGCTCCAAGAATGAACAGGAGCGTCATCATCAATGATATCTTTTTCATTTCTTAGTTTTCTTTTAGATTAATCCATACAAGGTTCAGATCAATATCCGGGATTCTGAGGATACTCAGAAGCGTAGGAATTGATGACAGAAGTAGGTATAGGGAAGACATTCATATGATCGGAAATGGCAGCTCCACTTTCCACATTGTTCTTCCAGCTCCAATTGTAGCGAGATGTAAACATTCCGGCACGTACAAGGTCCGTACGGCGATTGTTTTCCCAGTAAAGCTCACGTGCACGTTCGTCAAGAAGGTTGTTGGCTGTGAGTTCTGCAGCGTTCCAGTTGCCTACTCCTGCACGGCGGCGTACGATATTTACATACTCAAGAGCTTCTGACTGGGAGCCTACATTGCCTCTTACGTGAGCCTCGGCTGCTGTAAGGTAGATTTCTGCCAGGCGGATCACAGGATAATCGGTCTCAGCGAAAGTGGCATAGGTAGCGATTCCGTAGTTTTCGGGATTGCTGAGGTCATGAACGCCTGCACGGGGAAGACCGGTCTCCGGATCCTGCCAACGTGGCATTGTGCCGTCTGCATTACAGTAGACATTTGTGAACTTGTTGGGCACATAGCCATTCTTATAGGTCGAGAAATCTGTGTTGGCCATAGTGAAGCCATCATTCTCTGTAAACCACAGCCATGTTCTGCCATCCTGGCTCACACCATTGCTGAAGTTGAATTTCTCGCAGAACTCAGGACGAGCGTGCATACATGTCCACTGTCCGTTGATACCGAACCATCCCGGTGTAGCAGTGTTCTGATCGCTAAGTGCAGAAAGGATCAGGAATGATGTGCCGCCATAACTTTGGGTAAGCCATACGTTCTGCTGCTCACCGTTAGCATTGGTGATGTTGCCCTGATATGCATATGGAATGTTCCATAGAATTTCATTCTGTGCCTTAAGGCTGCCACCATGGGCAAACATATCATTATTAGCACAGAATACAGAAAGATAATCCATAGCAAGGCCGGATCCTTCGAAACCTCCACCCTTGTGGTTGTTGATGATGTTCTGGCAGTGTGCCCAGCATTCTTGCCAGCGTGCAGTGCCTGTCCATACTTCTGCATTAAGATAGAACTTAGCGAGAAGAGCCTCTACCGCATCTTTGCCGATACGGCCATATATACCTGACTCCTTGAAGTTTGCGAGCACGTCCTCGAGATCTGCTGTCACCTTGTCGAAAAGATCCTTGCGGGTGATGTAGGGGGGTTCTTCGCCGGTAAGCTGGTTGTCCCATGCGTCGGCGGCATTGCCGAAAAGGTCAATCACATAGTAGTAGCTCAAGCCACGAAGAGCACGAGCCTCAAGCACAAACTGGTCGAGGTCTGCCTGAGAAATCTGATTTGCACCATCACCGGTAGATATACCGTAGTCACCAATATTGCGGGAAAGACGTATGAAGTCGTTGCAAACCGCTATGTGGGTATAAAGACGCGAGTATGTACCGAATACGTTCTCGTTGTTGGAGCTCCATGTGCTTGTGCAGAGGTCGAACACTCCGGAGTCTTTCCAGATCCAAAGGCACTCATCAGTAGTAAACTCATTGAGCATGAATATCGCACGGCTCCAGCAGCTGCGGCCATTGTCAAGGCCCGAGATATCAGACGAACCTGAACCACCCTGACCGGAAATGGCGATTCCACTGTAGCATTTTCCAAGTGCACCACCGATATACTCCTTCGGATTAGAAGCGAACTGGTCCGGAGTAAGGTCCGTGGGGTTTTTAGGGAACTGGTCAAGGTCGCCGACGCAGGAAGAGAGTCCGAGTGCAGCCACCGCCATAGATCCCAAAAGATATTTATTGATATATGATTTCATAAGTGGATATTAATTGGAGAAGATTAGAAAGTAGCGATCACACCGAGGTTGAAAGATACGGGACGCGGATAAACGCTATTGTCAATACCGGAGAATACTTCCGGGTCAAGACCGCGATATTTGGTGATTACGAAAGGATTCTGTACTGCACCATAGACACGGAGACGGAGGTTATGGTCGATGAGATCAGGCCATGTATATCCCAGTGTTATATTGTCGCAGCGTACGAAGCCAGCGTTCTCAAGCCAGTAGTCGCTCAAATAGGTATTGGTGGTCTGGCCGCCCTGGAAGTAATAATCTGTCACGAGCAGGTTGGAAAGACCGTTGCGGTAGGTCTCGCTGAGAGTGGAGTTGCCGGCAAGTGCATTGTTGTAGACATAGTTGCCGATGGATGCACGGAGCTGGAAACTGAGGTCCCAGTTTTTATATGAGAAATTATTGTTCCACGACATTGTCACCTTCGGGTCTCTCGAGTGCTTGATCACGAGGTCGTTGGAGTCAATCTGTCCGTTGCCGTCTTGGTCCACATATGCGCCTTCAATTGGCTTGCCGTTCTGGTCGTAGATCTGCTCGTAGAGAAGATAGGAGAATGCGGGATAACCTACCTGATGAACCTGAACGGTATTACCGTTACCACCGGCGATACCACCTGTTGTCACATAGGTTCCCTCATTGTTGAGCTTGGTGATCTCGTTCTTGTTCCAAGCGACATTGAGGCTTGTGTTCCAAGTGAAGTCTTCGGTATCGATAGCACGCATACCAAGAGTAGCCTCAAGACCGATGTTGCGGAGCGAACCGATGTTCTGGTCGAGCATATTGGTCGTGAAGGCACCGGGAGTAGCTGTCACGAAAGCGAGAAGGTCCTTGGAATCGCGAAGATACCAGTCAAGGGCAAGGGTGTACTTGTTGTTGTGCCATCCCATGTCGAAACCAACGTTCCAAGTGGTAGTGGTCTCCCACTTCAGGTTTGCATTGTAGCCATTGGGATAGTAGGTGTTGCCGACCAGCTTTCCGCCATCGATATAAGTACCTGTCCACATATTGGGATAATATGATCCGTCAGTGCTCTGGATATAAAGTGGCATATAGGGGAAATATCCGCCTACAGACTGCTGACCTGTCTGACCCCAACCGAGTCGGAGCTTGAAGTCGTTCATTGTCTGTGCAGCCTCCTCGAAGAAAGGCATATTATTGATCTTCCATCCGAGAGCAACTGATGGGAAGAGACCCCAGCGGTTGTCTTTTGAGAATCGGGAGGTACCGTCATCACGAAGGGTGAATGTGAGAAGGTATGTGTCCTTTAAAGAATAGTTGATACGTCCGAAGAAAGATACGAGCATAAGGTTACCGCTGTAGTAGGGGAATACGCTGCCGGAAGCATGTCCGATCTTATCAGCAGAAGCCGGGTCGATCTCGAGCTTACCGCCGTTGTTCTCGGGAGCCTTGAAGCCCATGGTAGTATAGACTGTACCATTGTTGTGGTTCATATTGTCGAAACGCTGCCAGGAGTAACCTACCATGGCATCAAGATTTGACTGGATAGCCTCGAACTCCTTCTTGTAGTTCATATAGAAGTCAAGAAGGGTATTGCGGTAGAGATGCCAGTTCTCATAATACGTGCCCGCACCATTCTTATCAGGAGAATTCTTCCATGCGGAAGGAGAGTTCTGGGTAAGGGTATTATGGTTCTCAGACTTTGTTACGTCGTAACCGAGATTCAGGTTAAGGTGAAGCTCGGGGAGGAAATGAAGTGCGTAATCAATCTGGAGATTACCATTTGAACGCCACACATCGCTGTAGTTGTCATAGTCGTAGAGCATTGCGACAGGGTTGAGCGATGCATTCACATTGAAGGCCTGGTTATTGCCTGCAATAGTGGTGTATCCATTATAGAAATACGGGAATTCACTGTTGCCGGTCGGTATATTGGAGTAGACGGGAAGAGTCGGGTTGAACGAAACAGCTGAACCGATAGCTCCGTCATTACCCCAGCGGTTGCGGATATAATACCCTTTTGCGTTGGCATTAATAGAGAGGAGTCCATTGAAGAACTTAGGATTGAGATTGAATCCGGCAGACACACGCTTCATGTCGGTATTCTTCATGATACCCTTGTTATCGGTATAGGACGCACTTACGCGGTAAGGGAGGAAACCGGCTGTACCACCGACACTAAGGTTGTAGTCCTGAGAGATGGTGGTGCGGAGCACTTCTTTCTGCCAATCGGTATTTGCTGTGCCGAGAGCAGCTGCTGCCTCGGAGTCAGCTCCCCAATAATTTCGGATTGCCTCGCTGAATTGGGTTGCATCCATGACATCCCATTTTTTACGAGCGGTCTCAACTTTCCAGCTTGCAGAGAAGTTGATTTGTGGACGTCCCTTCTTTCCTTTCTTTGTAGTGATGATGATGACACCGTTCGACGCGCGGCTACCGTAGATTGCAGTAGCAGATGCGTCCTTGAGGATTGTCATGCTCTCGATGTTATCAGGAGCGATCATCGCAAGAGGGTTGTTCATGCCTTCCACGTCGCCCGTCACGAGAGGCACACCGTCAAGCACTATAAGAGGGTCGTTCGACGCATTCAGTGAAGCACCGCCACGGATACGGATTGTACCGCCACCCTGAGGGCTACCGCCGTTGGTTGTAACTACCACACCGGGGCTTGCGCCTACAAGAAGATCCTGTGCAGAAGTAGAAATGCCTGCCTCGACTTCATCAGGAGTTACGAGTGCCACAGATCCGGTCGCATCCGATTTCTTCACGGAGCCGTAACCGATCACGACAGTCTCGGCAAGCATCGTGGCGTTGTCCTGAAGGGTCACGCGGATGTCTGTTTTTCCGTTGACTGCAACTTCCTGGGTGTCATAACCGATGTAGCTGATCACGAGAGTGGCATTCGGAGCGACATTGAGGGTGAAGTTACCGTCAAAGTCGGTCGCTGTGCCGTTTGATGTGCCTTTTTCCATCACGGTGGCACCAATTAGGGGTTCGCCCGTCGCATCATCCACGTAGCCGTGGACCTCGATCTTCTGGGCCAGGGCGGGAAGTGAGAATGTCAATAGCAACGCTATCGCCATCAGCACTTTCCGGCTGAGTGTAAAACAAACGTTTTTCATGCAGGTTGTTTTTTGGTACTACATTTATTTAATTGATCTCAGATTCAGGTTAATTAAGGTAGGTCAATGAGTTTTTACTCTATTACCCCTGCCAAGCTTCAAAATTAATACAAATTTTAACAAAAATGATACTAATTTCAATAAATTTTTCCCACAAAGTCCGAATTTAACTTTTGTTAACATTTGCAAGTATGAGAAAAAAGGACTAACTTTGCATAAAAAATAAACATATCCACCCCTTAACCTCATAACCAAATAACCTCAATTTTCACCCGCGAAAATTGAATCAAGAAATGCTGATAGACAAGATTAGATCCGGAGAGCGTCTGAGTTTCGGGCAGCAACTTAAGCTGACCGCACAATTGTCATGGCCGGCTATGATGGCTCAGCTCTCAAGCATGATGATGCAATATATCGACGCTGCAATGGTAGGACACCTCGGTGCCGATCCTTCAGCGGCAGTCGGACTTGTATCCACATCTCTCTGGCTTTTCTGGGGCATATGTTCAGCAGTCACGATGGGGTTCTCCGTGCAGGTAGCCCACAGCATAGGGGCTTCCGACCATACCCGTGGGCGCCGGATACTGCGGCAGAGCATCATTGCATGCTTGATGTTTAGCCTTGTGGTGGCTGCAGTAGGAGCCGCCATAGCATGGCCCCTCCCCCACTGGCTTGGGGGCAAGGAAAGCATCTGCCCTGATGCCTCAATCTACTTCCTTGTGTTCGTGCTTGCCCTTCCGCTTTTCACTATGAACTATCTTGGGGGCGGGATGCTGCGATGCAGTGGAAACATGAAAGTGCCCGGATGCCTCAACGTCTTGATGTGTGTGCTTGATGTCATCTTCAATTTCATGCTCATTTTCCCTACCCGAAATATCGACATAGCAGGCATTTCACTTACAATGCCGGGTGCCGGGCTCGGTGTGTTGGGAGCAGCCCTTGGCACTGCGGCTGCCGAAATCATCACTGCCGGGCTCATGATGTATTTCCTTTGCTTCCGTCAGGATGGTCTTGCCATTGCAAAAGTGAAGGAGAAAGACAGTTTCCGGCCTGAATGGGAGGTCCTGCGCAAGGCTTTGAAGGTATCAGCCCCTATGACACTCGAACACGTTGTGATCTGTGGGGCACAGATAGCCGTTACAGTGATCGTGGCTCCATTAGGAGTGATGGCGATAGCTGCCAACGCATTTGCTGTGACTGCAGAGAGCCTCTGCTATATGCCGGGCTATGGCATTTCAGAAGCTGCCACCACTCTCGTCGGGCAAAGCTACGGGGCAAAACGCAAGGACCTTGCCAAACGCTTTGGATACATCACTACCGGTATGGGAATGCTGACAATGAGCATCATGGGAATCGTAATGTATATATTCGCCGCCGATGTGATGGCACTGATGAGTCCGGTGAAGGATATCATCGACCTTGGAGCGGAGGCTCTCCGCATCGAGGCCTTTGCCGAGCCGATGTTTGCTGCCTCAATTGTGGCATATGGTGTGATGATCGGAGTTGGCGACACCGTGCTCCCTGCAATTATGAACTTCAGCAGCATCTGGCTCGTCAGGGTTCCCCTCGCAGCATGGCTCGCCCCTACGATGGGGCTTGCCGGAGTGTGGCTTGCCATGTGCATCGAGCTTTGCTTCCGCGGAGCCATCTTCCTCTGGAGGCTCATCTCAGGGGCATGGCTGAAGAAAGGGCTATGATATCAATTCATAATGCATAATTCATAATGCACAATTGAGCCCGCAGGGATTATGCATTGTGAATTATGAATTATGCATTATCCTGAGGGATGTCATTGATGATGAAATCGTTTGTCTTCTGAGCCTTGCGGTAGATTATCATTACCACTATGCCGCCGATGATTCCTCCGATAATGCCGCCTACGACTCCGGAGTAGTTGAGCATATGGTCTGTAGCCATAGGATCGGTTGCATTCGCTATGGCGCAGAGCATGAGTATAAGCCAAGCTATCGCAAGGGGAAGGGCTATGCAGACATGGATGAAGCGCTCCTTCTTCTGCCTTACGAGCAAGCGGCGCACCTCAAGCATAGTACAAGTGCTGAACACTTTCGGCGAGATACGGAATGTGCGTATGTCTACCAGCACGTCAATCAGGGAGAGGACAAGCAGCGAGAATGCATACCACTGAGAGACATGGAAAAATGCACATATGCCCACAAACATCAGATAGAGGATGGGAAGCATGATGAATTCCGATATCACAAATTTATTGAGCCATGAGGCCTTCTGCCGCATCACGGTACGCAAAAGTCTGTCGTTTACGATCTGTTCTTTGTCAAGGCTACGCTTAAGCGCCACCATTTCTTCTTTTAAAATATCGAGTTCGTCCATTTTGAAGTCAGTTTATAGGGATTTCAGTTTTTCCTTTATTCTCACGAGGCGCACGCCTACGGCCTTTGCTGAGATGCCCACAATGGCAGCAATCTCGTCATACGACATGTCCTCAAGCCAGAGCAGCACTATGGCGCGGTCAAATGGTTCGAGACGCGATATGCGTTCGTGAAGCATACGTGCTTGTTTGTTGCCCGGTGAGTCCGGGACTGTGGATTCGGCAGAAAACTCAAGCGGCACCGTTTTCACCCGCTTTTTCCTCTTGTATGAAATGCAGGTGTTCATACTCACACGGTAGACCCACGAGCGGATGCTCGCATCGCCACGAAATGAGTCTTTTCCTTGCCAGAGGCTTATAAGCACTTCCTGGAATAGATCGTCAGCCTCCGGTTTTGTCTCGGTAAACATGTAGCAGACCGAATAGATGGTGCTTTTATGCTCCATCACGAGGCGCTCGAAGTCCAAGGTCTGATTCTTTTCCATTGTTTTATGATTTCGTTTCTGACATTTAGACGCATCATTACCCACAAAAACTACAATATCCACAAAAAAAGCAGCCCCTATGGCTGCTTCATCCGGGTTAATGTATAACGTTCGAAAAACTCTTCAGCTTATTTGGTCGAGTATGGACAGGTAGCCGGAGTTGTCAATGGTCTTGACAGGGATTCCGAAAGTAGCAATGAGTCTTTCTTCCTCTTTCTGGCTTTGAATTCTCTTCTTTATAGCATCTTCATCGAGAAAGTCGCGTATCTTGATGCGCTCTATACGCACTTCCTCCGACGCTGTCACAAGCCAGATCTCTTCGCACATCTGCGCCAATCCTGAAGTGGCGAGTATAGCTGACTCTACGAAACACCTTTCCTTCCCCTCTGATAGCTTTACCGCGTGCCATCTTGCTACGTCCTCACGCACAAGCCTGTGCACGAGCGTATTGAGCCAGATCCTCTCTTCATCGTTGCTGAAGACACGCCGTGCAAGCTCAGGGCGACAAATAGGCCCCGTTTTCGGACAAACATCCTCCCCATAACGACTATTAAGCGCACTGAGCACCTCCATAGAGCCATCCATAATACGCTTAGCCTCCAGATCACAGTCATATACCGCCTCCCCTCGAAGACGCAAAATCCGGCTCACAACCGATTTTCCACTTCCTATACCCCCGCAGATTCCGATCATCATAGTCACTTACGATTCTTTCTGCAAATTTAATAATTATTCTTTCAATAATCAAGAATATTATGTTAACTTTGCATTTGTCAACACTGTACTGAGGACGCAGTCTGAAGTCGTAATCAAAAATAACGCCCGCATCATGAAGTTTACCTTCCCTCTTTTGATCTTATCCCTGCTTATTTGCTTCCACACATCGGCAGCCAGACTGACCGACTATATAGATCCCCGCATTGGCTCGGAAGGACTCGGCAGGGTCTTCATCGGGCCTTGCACTCCTTTCGGGATGGTGCGCCCCTCTCCCGACTGCACACCTTCTCCAAACAGCGGCTGGCTCCCGATGCCGGAGCGAGTCGATGGTTTCGCACAGGTCCACGTCAGCGGCACGGGGGGAGGCCCGAAATATGGCAACATACTGGTCCAACCGTTTTCCGGGAGCCCGGACAATACGAACATCTATGCCTTTCGGGAATCAGAGACGATACTTCCAGCGTATTACTCCACCACATTCACCGAGAGCGGAATCAAGACCGAGATAACGGCTACTGACCGGACATCTGCCTACCGGCTCATTTATCCGGAGAACGGGGAGAAAGGGCTTAAGATCGATGCCGGATTCTTCTTGGGAGAGTCTCCTGTCCCTGACGCGCGCGAGGCGCAGCAGTTTGTGGGCTCCGAGGTCCAGGTGCTCTCCGACACTGAAGTGAGCGGCTATAGCCGCATTCGCGGAGGCTGGAACAACGGGCGCGCCTATACAGTCTATTTCTACGCGAAATCAGACGTACCGTTCTCCGACATAAGGACCTGGAAACGAGACAACATCAGTTCCTCACCGTCGCAGTTTGATTCAGGAGAGAAGACGGGGGTTCTCGTGTCTTTTCCTGAACAGACCGATACCGTCAACTTTCGCATAGGCATCTCATTCATAAGCCCTCTCAAGGCAAGGCACAACTATGAGTCGGAGTCTTATGGAAAAAGCTTCGATGACATCAGGAATGAATCTCTCGATAAATGGGAAAGCGCGATGCAAAAGATCGAGGTGCATCCCGATACTCCCGACAACCTGAAGAGAATGCTCTACACAGCCCTCTACCATACGATGCTTATGCCATCTGACCGTACGGGTGAGAATCCTCTTTGGACCGACCCGGTGCCATACTATGATGATTTCTACGCACTCTGGGACACCTACCGCACCTCTATGCCCCTTTTCGCCATAATAGAGCCAAAGCGGCTCGCCGACATGGTCAACTCACTCGTCAACATTGGCAAGCGCGACGGGTTCATGCCTGACGCACGCAGCGGAAATGCCAACGGTCGCACCCAAGGGGGATCAAATGCCGACGTGGTGATTGCCGACGCTTGTGTCAAAGGTATCCCCGGAATAGACTATGAGGCTGCCCTGCAGGCAATGATTCACGACGCTACGGTTCCTCCCGGTGGCAATGAGGAGGCGGAAGGACGCGGTGGGCTTCGGGAATATCTTTCCCTCGGATACATTCCGCACGGAATAGCACGCGCCGGAAACCGCACGATAGAGTATTCGCTATGCGACTTCGCTATAGCCCAAGTGGCAAAGTGCCTTGGCAAAGAAGATGTAGCCGAGCGGTATATGAAGCAGTCTGAATCGTGGAAAAACCTCTGGTGTCCGGACTATGAGCATGACGGCACGTGGGGATTCATTATGCCTCGCGATGCAGATGGCAACTGGCTCGATTCAATCCCGTTCGGTCACTCCAAGTATCAACATCCTGAATTCAAGTACACTCCACTTACTTTCGAAGGTCCGTGGTATAAGCCATGGTGGGATATGTTCTTCTATGAGGCTTCCTCATGGGAATACTCGCTCAGCATCCCCCATGATGTGCCGGGTCTGATTGAGAAATGCGGCGGTCCGGAGGCATTTGAAAAGAGACTTGACAAGTTCTTTGAGAAAGATTACTTCAATGTCAACAACGAGCCTTCCTTCCTATCCCCTTGCCTATATCATTGGATAGGGCGACCCGACAAGTCAAGCGACACTATTCTCGGAATCATTGAGAAAAACTACAGTGATTCTCCTGCCGGTCTGCCGGGTAATGACGATTCCGGAGCTATGTCATCATGGCTTATCTTCAATATGGCGGGTATCTACCCCAATGCCGGCCATGACTATTATCTCATCCACACACCTGTGTTGAAATCTACCACGTTCAATCTTCAGGATGGGAAAACATTTACAATCACAGCCGAAGGGCTCTCACCTGAGAATCGATACATATCTGAGATTTATTTGAACGGCAAGCCATACGACTCCTTCTTCCTAAAGCATTCCGACCTTGCAGCAGGAGGGGAATTAAGACTGGTGATGAAATCCGACTCCGGCCTTGCAGGTACGCACGCCTCTTGCATCCTCCCGGCTATCGACAAAGCATCCAATGTCCTGGTAGGGACGCACGGCTCGTGCGTCCTCCTCGATACCTTGAATATCGCCTACAAACTCCACGGCCAAACCCGCCGCTTCAAATTCACATACGAACCGACAAAAGACGGAGGTATTACCCTCCATTGGAGCATCGTCCGCAATCTCAAACTCTGGACCGGCACTTACACTATGACCCCCGAAGCAGTAAAACACGGCAACACTCAAAGCTACATAATGCCTGAAGATGGAAACCACATAACTCTCCCATCAAATGAGACTTTCGGAATCATCTCTCAATCCGCACTGAATGAGTTGAAACAGAATGGTCAATTCCACTATAATGGAGTGCTTTGGCAGAAGACCGGCGACATAGACTCCCCACTCGGCAAAGCCATCATAGTAGAAGACCCGGAAGAAGGCGCCAAGATGACCATCCTCGACAATCCCGACCTCCCTCTGATTCTCTCTATGACCGACAATCCCCTCGAAATTAACTGGACTGTCTTGTAGGAGGGTGTTGCAGAACTATATTCTCCGCATCTTGTAGGGACGCACGGCTCGTGCGTCCGTTTTTATATTGTTGATTACCAATTTAATTGCATAAAGGACGCACGAGCCGTGCGTCCCTACATCAGAATATTGGCCCATTTTGCAACACCCTCGACTGCCGGAATTACTTCAAATTTTCCCTCACTTTATCCAAAAACACCTTCATGGCAGCGGAGTCACGCCGTTCGATGATTCCCTTCAGTTCTGTAAGATTCTCTTGAATCCGATCCAACTGACCCGAAGTATGCGGATTGAATAGAATCTCCGTCAGCAAGAAATCATCTTCCCCCATCAGTCCATGGGCAATGGCCATATGGCGCTTGAACGTGGTGCCCGGGGCATCCTGATGCTTCATCACGCTTCCAAACACAAGAGTGGAAGTGAATGGAATTGATAGCGAATACGCGATTGTCTCGTCATGCTCTGCAAAAGTATAGTCTTCGATATGCAGGCGCAGTTTCTTATAGAGATTGCGGAAAAATTCCCGGCCCTCCTCGTCGCCCTCCTTGATGATGATGGCGTTTTCATTTGCAAGGTTGCTGAGCGAAGCAAAGGTAGGGCCAAACATCGGGTGTGTAGACACAAACCTGTATCCTTTCTCAGCATAAAACTCCGGCAGGCCTGTCTTCACACTGGCAATATCGCTTATGATAGTTGTCTTAGGAATATATGGCAATATCTTTTCGAAAGCCTCGATGGTGTATTTCACCGTTGCGGCATTTATCACCAAATCAGGCTCGAATCCGGCTGCCTCCTCCGGCTTCATAAAACGCTGCACATTGAAAGTGAACTTCAAATGCTCCGGGTCCGGATCATAGATAGCCACTTCATGTTCAAAACTAAGAAGATCACAAAAGAATGAGCCCATCTTTCCGGCTCCAAGGATCAGTATTTTCATAATCCAATCATATTGGTAGGGACGCACGGCTCGTGCGTCCGTTTAACAATGTACAATTAATTTTCATTTCGTATAATGCGGACGCACGAGCCGTGCGTCCCTACTGCTTTTATTCGGTAAGGTCCTTGGCATCCGATAACGGGATTCCTGCTTCCGGGATTTCCTTCATGTCTGGAGTAAGGTATCTTCTATCCGAGTCAACAGCTATCACTACAAGGTCTTTGCCCGGAGTCGGGATAAGCTTATAATGTCTCTCATCTGTCTTACCTATATACACCAGGCTGCCGTCAGTAGGATCCATTGTCCAGATATTCTTCTCCCTGCCGGAGATTCGACTGAGGTCGAGGGTCATCGGTCGTCCGGTATGGTTATATGCCAGTATATAGTCATTGCCGCGAGTGGCGATGATACGGTCATACTTCTCCCCATTGTCTACGGCGATCTCTTGGTCTGCAACTCTGTCGAAGAAAGGAAATGCCAGCATCAGTCGCTTCAGATACTTCATCTGGAGCCTTCCGGGATCATCTATGGCAACATACCAAGGTTTCTCTATTCCGTCGGCGAAATATGCTCCCGGAAGGCCGGGACGTATAAACTGCATGATGTTGTTGTGGCCATAAGTGTGGCCGCACGAGCCTGCGAATACCGACCAGTAAGCATAACGGCGCACATCCTTATCCGTCCATACGGGTTCATCCGCGCCATGCAATCCCTGCGGGATATTCTCGTAGCTTGGTTCTCCGTCGAGCACCGGTTTTATGGGTGTGTGCTTGCGCACAGAGTCGACATACATCCATGAGTCTTCCTCAGTCCCATCAGGAATGGGATAATCCTTGTTTCCCATCCTCTGATTGTAACGGCGATGACCGCTCTGAAACATATGGAAGTCCAGCCAGTCACGGTCGGCAAACCATCGGGCCGAGGTAGTGCGTCCACGTGGATGGAAAGTCATCAGGTGTTCAGGATCATTCGCCTTGATAGTCCGTGCAAGTGCATCCCATACCCCGGTCTTTACATCTCCTTGGATATCGCCTCCGATAATCCAGATGATATTTTTCTTATTTTTGTATCGATCGGTAAGGAATTTTCCGTATTCCTCAGCCTGCGCCTCGTCCATCAAGCCCCCTTTCACGAGCCCTCCCCATATGCACACCATGCCTATGTAGATGCCGTTGCGTTCTGCCGTGTCTACAATATGGTCCAGGTGTTCCCAGTAGCCGTATTCTCCCGGTTTTGAAGCCTCGCTTAGGTTCCATCCATCGGGGTGCGACATCTTGCCGTAGCGGTTGAATGAGGGCACACCGTTGATCACCTGAATCTGCACCACATTGAATCCTTCGCGAGCCGATTGCTCAAGATAGTGCTGAGCCTCATCGCGGTCAAGGCGCTGCGGCAGCAGCCACCCCGTGTCACCCAGCCAGAAAAACGGCATCCCATCCTCATGCTGCAGATATAGTCCATTGTCAGCCACCTGAAGCCTCCCATGGCTCCACGGCTTCTCAGCCGCCTGCAGCGGGAGTGAAAGCAAAAGGAGTAAGATTATTGAGAATAATTTTGATTTCATTATCATATTTTGAATTAAGGGGAGCAAAGCCAAAGGCTATGTCACCTAAACAAACCACTCCTTAACCCAAACGTCGGCTCGTTTTGTCCTAATGTATTAAAGCGAACGTCGGCTCGTTTTGTTTAGGTGTACGGGCCTTCGGCCCGGCATCTGCAAAATTACGAAATATAGCGCAAACATCCAAATCAATCTTAATGCCTACACAATGAAAAAGGCGACTCCGAAATCGGAGCCGCCTCTAATGAACTTCTTGCCGTTCTGGATAAGGATACCCTTAGCGTCAGCGTTTTACGCTAACACTAAAAATGGTGGATCAGTTAAGGAAAGTAGGGACAAATTGTATACCAAGGATTGACGCAATTCTAAAAAAGCTTGAAAGCTGGATATCTGCCTTTCCATTCTCTACCCTGGCAATATAGCTTTGTTCCCGTCCAAGACGTTCAGCTAATTGCTTCTGAGTCAGTTTCAGTTCCTTCCTGCGTTCTTTCAGCATATTTCCATAAAACCAAGCTATGGACTCCTCATTTAATTTATTTCTTTCAGGTGTCCCTTGTTTACCATACTTATCATCCAGTCGTTGATTGAATGTTGGTAATGCAGCTATTTTTTTTGGATCTAACTTTATCATAACTTTAATCTATCAATAATTTTATGTGCTATATCTATTTGTTTTTTATAATCTTTTTCTGACTTCTTAAGAAACCCATTCAGTAGAATAATTTGAGTAGCTTCAATGAAATTCGGATTATCCGTAGAAAATAGTATGGTACGATACTCATTTGAGCCTATAGAAACTCTCATTTCGTATAAATCTGAATTTTTAAGATGCTTGACAAATTTTGTTGACACGTTATAGACAGTTGCCATCACATTGATGACGTAATCAAACTTTTTTTGCACCTTTTCAGGCTGACTGAAATAAAACTCATCAAACTCAGGAGTGAGAATTATCTGCCTTACTTCATCTTCATGTTGATCTTCTATAGCTTTCATGCTGCAAATATAATCAATTAGTGATAATAATCCAAATATTTAATTTAAAATTCTTCAATCAGCCCATATTATTGCACTCAACCACAAAAAATGACAGAGTTGTTTCAAACAACTCGTAATAATATCACGCTTCATATTCGTAATATCTTTAAAGAAGGTGAATTGGATGAAAATTCAGTATGTAAGGAATCCTTACTCACTGCCAGTGATGGTTGCAGCTTGACAAACGGTCTGATGGAGTCTCTGCAGTTGTATATACCTCAGATAAGAATAAGAAAAAGCTATTCGCCTTCTCTCGGTTGGAAGAGATGAGTGCAGATGAGTTGCTTTCTCGTATCGATAATAATATCCCATAGTAATCATACTGCATTCTCATATCATTCAATAATATGCTGACGAAATGCAAAAAGGCGACCCCAGAATTGGAGCCGCCTCTTCTTACTGCCATCTCAATGCAATTATGACTTGCTTCAGCTTGAGCGCAGCTAATTATGCATTAAGCATTATGCGTTGATCAAATTACTTGCGGATGAACTTCTTGCCGTTCTGAATGAGGATACCCTTAGCGTCAGCGTTCACGCAAACAACCATCATGTTGTAGATAGGAGTTTTATGCTTATATTTATTAGAATACTGGAAAAACATACGTAAACATAATGAAGAGTATTGTATATATCGATTATTTTGGTTAAATTTGTGAATCAAACACTTTTTAATTATGAAAAGACGTCCCTTTTATAACTCAAATTTCGTGATGCTGCCGGGAATGAGAGTGCTGCGCTGTGACATCATTCCTGCCTCTGCTATGTAACATATGCGTTACTACAAAATAGTATCTGAGTTAAAAAATACTTGAGTAGCAAAGGATTCTGCTTAATCCGTTTTTTAATTTCTAATTCGACATCATGAATAAATATATCTACTTTATAATGATTGGAGTATGTCTTTTATTGATAAGCTGTACAGATCACGAGGACACTCCAAAACATCCATTTCCTGATGAACCGGGAAAGTTTGTAATGCCCTCATACAATTGGAGTGAGTCTCGTCCATTGGAGGAGGTAGCGCAAAAAAATGTGGAACGAATTAACAATTTTGCAATCAATCTCTTCAAAAAAGAATTCGAGAACAATGTTGAGAATCTCTGCATCTCACCAGCGAGCGTGTTTTATACATTGGGCATGATGGCAAATGGAGATGACGGGAGGTCCCGCGACGAGATACTTGACATACTGGGTTACCCCAAAGGAGAAGAAGGGCTCCAAGAACTGAATATATTTGCCAATGCTTTACTGAGAGATGCAACCCAATTTGAAGGAGAGACGCAGTTTGGATTCACCAATTCCATATGGCACAGACCTTCCATAAGTCTATTTCCTAAGTTCAGCACTGATATCGAAGACATCTACGGAGCAATGATACACCCCATATGGCTTGGAGACGAAACCGGACGAACTGCACTCAATGCCTTCGTATATACTCAGACCCGCGGGATGACCAATACATTTCTAAACAAAACTGATCTCACAAACCTTACTTTTGTAAACACGCCTTACTTCATAGGTAGCTGGAAGATTCCATTCTCCAACGAATCAGGCGAGAAAAAACAATTCAATAATTACTACGGGGCATACACCTGGACTTCTTTCTTGTCAACATCGGCTTGTGAGATTGAATCAACTGAAATAAACTTCCCTTCAAACGATGACTTAGGAGGCTATAATCGACGTTTACATATTATTCGGCTGCCGTATAGCGATGGAAATTATAGCATGACCATCATACAGCCGATTCCATTTACAATAAGAGCATTTGAAGACCTGCTGCAAGTGCTTGACAATGATACACTCTCCAGCTATGAATCATCATTACACAAAGAATCTTTACGACTGTGGATACCTAAATTCAAAATTGCCTTCAATAAGGACATCTTGCCTACACTGATAAGTATGGGATTCTATTATGTCCGTACCCAAGGATTCAGCAAGATAGGCGATGAGGTAATCGTACTTCGTAAATTTCCGCACGCCATAACTATAAATGTTGATGATCTGAATACCAAGGGAAACGGCAATGGTATCCAAGAAACATCAAGAAGCAGCGAAGATGCTACAGAAATTCTATCAGTCAACTCGCCATTTGTATATATGATTCAAGATACCCTTTCAGGCTCCATCTTGTTAATAGGGGCGCTTACTAATTTTTATTGAGTATAGCAATGAAAGAATGCCGATAGTGCGTAAGCGGAGTACGCAGAGAAACAATATGGATGTGCTCCAAATACGCTGAACAGTAATAGAAATAGTTTTTATCTAAACATTTATATTATGAAACTAAGATTAATTCTGTCTATGCTCTGCATAGTGTGCGCTTCTTTGGGTATCGCACATGATTTGCATCGGGGCTACAGAGGATTTGTGGAATGGGACAATGCGATAGGGAATACCGACTATCGAAAGAAAGGTGTAGGACAGTATGGTAATGGGACAATATGGTTTCTTGGTATTTCCTCATCCCATGGCTATCAATTCAACGAGCATTGGTTTCTCGGAGCCGGAGCAATGATCTCTTGCGGGTTTCCCAAGAATGATAAGTTTATTCCTGGTTTCGTAGAAGCGAGATACGACACTAAGTTAGGAAAGCTCACTCCATTTGTAGATTTACGTGCCGGTTATTATTTTGACGGTCTATCTGAAGGAGGGCTATACTTGTCGCCTACCATAGGACATACCTTCCGTACTTCACGAAACCTTAACTTTAATTTTGGCATAGGAATGACATTGAAGTCCTTCACAAAGCACAACTACGCTCACACTGGCAATAATCCGGGGTTAATCAACACGGAAATCAATTACTATCCTTTACTGGCTTGCAGAATTGGAATTGAATTTCAATAGAAAAGTTCATCATTTCTTCCCACAAAATATAGTGTAGGCTCCTCCAGTATGGAAGAGCCTACAATTTATCTAAATCATACCACTCAAGTAGTACGATTTATTAGTTATCTTATTACTTGCGGATGAACTTCTTGCCGTTCTGGATAAGAATACCCTTAGCATCAGCGTTAACGCGTACACCCATCATATTGTAGATAGGAGCGTCAGCATTGTTGTTGTCAACAGCTACAGCCTCGACACCAGAAGCGAGAATTTCGGGGAATTCTACACGTGGAGCTGTAACAGAACCGTCTTCTGCTACAACTTCCTCAAATACAACGGATGGAGCCTCTGCAGTGTAAACGAAGCCACCGCAAGCTGCCTTTGAGCCGAGAGCTGAGAAATAGTAGTCAGCACCTTCATATACAGGGAATGAAAGGAAGCCTGTTGATTCACCCGGAGCATCCGCTTCTTTTTCATAGCCTGCAGCTTGCCAAGGAAAAGCGGGCTTGGTCTGACCGGGAATATCTTCATTTACTGGTTTTCCTCCCTCAGGCTTGGTATCAGAAGCTACGATATTGCCTTCAGCATCTTGCCAAAGTTTGACACCATTAGCATCTACAGACTGCTTAGTTGCAGGAATGAGATACTTCGATGCGTCAGGAGCACTGAAATCGATGTAGCCATCGCCATCGTCGGGCATTGCATAGTAGATCTTATCCGTACCATTTGAATAACCAAGGCTATATACAATAGCACCAGTAGTACCTTCAAATACGAGATACTGCTTCTTAGGATTCAACTTAGTGAAGACAGTCATGTAGCCATCCTTTTCTGCTGTAAATTTGAATACAGCACCAGCAGACATTACGCCTGCCTCAAAGCTAACAAATGTAGGATTCGCATTTCCTACAGCACCACTGCCAAGCTGAATTGCCTCGCCATTGACAGTTACATTACGATAAGTCTTGTAAGTAGTAGTAGTTCCCCAGCTGTCTGAATAAGCAAGACCGAAGGATCCAGCCTCATTTTCAAGGATGGTCATTGCGGGCAAATCAGTCTTTGTTCCGGAAAGGCCTGCTGCCTCAAGCTCTTCGTTTGAAGCCAAACCGACTACAACCTGTGCGTTAGCCATACCTGCGAATGCAGCAACGGCGAGAAGAAGTAATGATTTTTTCATCTTAGATTAATTAAAAGTTAGTATGATGTTTCGATTGGAGGGGCGGATACTCCGCCCCTTCCTCTAATTATTGTCTGTGGCCTATAAATTCAAAATTATAGATAGTCTCCTTATGCTTTACAACAACAGCTACACTATAATTGAAATTCACGTCTCCTTCCGGAGTCACTTTACCTGTAAAAGTGAATCCAAATGGATTCAACGCATACACATTCCAGAATGAAAGGACATTCGAACTGAGCTTAGATACGTTGCATGCTGAAGTTTCTGCCTTTGCTCCGAGATTCACAGCTTTCGGATCATCAGAGACAATTGACACATTTGCAACATTATTACCAAGTTCTTCACTGTTAGAGAAAGTCAACGACCCTGTTGCTGATGTCACATCTCCTGTAACAGTATTCGTACTCGTCCATGTACCAAGATATGTACCTGCGATGAGCTTCTCCGCATTGTCCAGACCACCAGTAGGTGGCATCTCTTCGTTCTTTCCACTGCAAGCAGAAAGCCCAAGTATCAATATAATGCTAAAAAAAATCGATTTATATAAAGCTTTCATTTTTCTCATTCTTAGGGGAATTAATATCCGGGATTCTGATCAGCAGAAGAAATTGCCTTATTGCTGTCTATTTCGTCCTGAGGTATCGGTCTATACCATTTGATTTCTCCAGCTGCGTTGCTCATCGCGCTTACGTCCTTAATGAAACGGCTAAATTCAAGATTGTAGCGAACAAGTTGCTTTGTACGACGAAGATCGAAATAGCGAGTTCTTTCTGCATAGCATTCCCGTGCACGTTCATCAAGGATAAGGTCGAGAGGAACGAAAGTAAAGTTGGCACTCGTTACATATGGAGCCTCATAAGCGCCAAAAGAAGCTAACTCAGGAGCGCCAGCACGCTTACGGACTGCATTGATGTACTTGAGAGAGTTAGCCTGATCACCGGCAAGAAGATAAGCTTCTGCGGCAACAAGATACATCTCACTTACATGGAGGATAGGCACATCACGGTAATCCTGATTTCCAGTCACTGCCTCACTTCTGGGATCATCATATTTAGTCACACAAGTACCGTTGTTCGCAGATTCACGAATAAAATCGGTGTACTGAACAGTCTTCTTCGATGGCATCGTGCCATTGCTGTTGAACTCCCATTTTGTGACAGTCTCACCAGTGATAATAGCAGCAAACGGCTCATTAACGCCATAAGTGTTATTAGCGAATTTCTTCAGAATTCTTCCATCAGCTATCATCTGACGAATATCAGCCTCTGCCTCTGCCACAGTAGTTGCCGGGGGATAGATCCTCATGGCGATTGGAAGATCATGTTGCTCTTCAGGCGTACAGTTATACCACGCCATATATCCCTGTGTTCCCCACTCCGCATTCTTAGTTTCAGGATTGATAGGAGCATTATAGAAGAAAGTCATGAAAGTACCTTCGAAACGGGTGTCACCTTTCTCGAAGAGAGAAGCAGCCTTCTGAGAGCAGCAGTTAGTGCCACCGCCACCTGTACCTTTCTGACCAGTCTGGACACAGTTGCTATAATACGCCATATAGTTGTTCATTAACGAATGTCCGTTGGTAGCCTTATTACCAGGGTAGCCGTCCTTGTCATACTGAGCTGAGAAAATCTCCTCTTCATTACCTTCGTTGTTCCAAGCCCACTTTTCGGCAAAAGGCATGGTGAGCTGAATTCCCATTATCGCTTTATCAGCCCATTCCACAGCTTTCTTGAAATACTTGGTATCGTTGACTGTATAAGTTCCGGCTACAGCGTTTCCAAGGGAGGTGTCAAGATCCCATCCGGCGGCAAGGGCGATCTTTGCAGCTATAGCTGCAACTGCCTGCTTGCTTGCGACACCGGTATGACTTTGCTGTTCGAGAGGAGAATTGTTATAGAGGTCCTCGCATTCAGCCAACATGTTAGCATAGCATTCCTCAAGAGGAGTTCTCGGGAATTCATTCTGCGCAGTCTGAACATATTCTGTAACATAGGGTACTCCACCGAACTGCTGAGTGAGATAATAGAAACCCAATACACGAATGAATCTACCCTCAGCTGCCAACTGAGCATTATCACCGGCATAGTGAATGAGACAGTTAGCACGGTTGATCATATACATCACACTCTGATAATATGATTTGACTGTAGAATTATCAGGAGTGACCGTGAACATCGAGAAAGTGCCGTCGTCCGCACTTCGAGGATTTATAAAGAGGTCGCCTGCCTGATCAAGCATATCGATATGAGTAGCGATATATCTTACTTTGTCATACACGACCGGACGAATCTGGTCAGGATGCTCAGGGAAATACACATCTGCATCTTCTGCATTGGAGAGGTTTCTCGCATCAAGGAAATCCGAGCAACCTGTGAGTCCAGACAGGAGGAATGCGCCGCCCAATCCGAGCATATAATATTTAAATCTTTTCATAATAAGTATTTCCTATAGTTAGAAAGTAATGTTTGCACCGAACTCGTATGTGACAGTGCTGGGACCATCATTCTTGTTGGAGGCAGTGGCCCATTCAGGATCAAAGCCTTTATACTTAGACCAGACGAACGGGTTTGTCACATTAACATAAAGCCTAAGCTTGCTACAACCGAACTTCTGGGTGATCTCACGAGAGAAATCATAACCAAGTGAAATATGCTGAACTTTCCAGAAAGACCCATCAATCACCTGCTTCGCATTATAACTATTGTCATTGTTGTTATAACCAAAATAGGAAGCTGCCGGGCCCAGACCGTCATTACCACCTGCGTTCACAAGAGGCCATGTGCCATAATAGGTCTCGGTCTGATAAACCGGATTAATAAGAGTACCGTCAGCACGCACACCATCGCAATCCAGCAGCATACCTGCAGGGATATAGTTATCCATCATGACTTTTCCTCGGCCACGATCATGCCAGTCAAACCAGTCGCCGGCCATGAAGGGAGATACGCACTTAAAGCCCATTTTGGTATATATCGAGAAACCGAAATCAATAGAGCCACCCTTCTTAGGAAGGCGGTAAGAAAGATTGGAAATAATAGCACCTGTAAGCTTCGGATTGCCATTCATAACCACACGGTCGTTTTCATCCCACTTACCGTCGCCATTAACATCTCTGATAATAGGCTGACCTTCAGACTGACCGTAGCAAGCATAGTAATAGTCACATTCCCTTACAGTCTGTCCGGGGGTAAAACCTTTATCGATAGCAATCTGGTGGTTTGGCACAGTCATGTTTCTATCCGACACAATACCGTCCCACGCATAGGAAAAAGTATTGTTTATAGGTTGTCCAACAAAGAGGGTACCGCCTGGACCATTGATTACTTGATCAGATATGCCGTTGATTTGAAGTACTTTGTTGTCATTATGTGAGAGATTGAGTGTTGTAGTCCACGTCCAATCATTAGTGTCGATATTCGTCGTAGTAATACTGAATTCCACACCGGTATTTCTGACAGAACCTATATTAGTATAGACTTTATCATAACCAGTCTCCATTGGAAGAGGCATGTGATAAAGCAACTCCTTGGAAGTCTTGTGATACCACTCGATGCTACCGGTGATCCTATTATTGAGGAAGCCATAATCTAAACCTACATTATACTCATGAGAAGACTCCCATTGTATTTCCTTATCAACAATTCCGGAAGGATAGAAGCCATCTACATATTTACCTCCGAATGGATAGAAGCTTGAGGAAGAAACGCCAACGATAGTTTCATACTTACCTACGCCTGTATTGTTACCAGTCACACCGTAGCTGAGACGAAGCTTAAGATTGTTGAGCCACCACTTCTGGAGGAAACTTTCCTCTGCGATGTTCCAACCAAGAGCGACAGAGGGGAAACAACCCCAACGATAACCGGGAGCGAACTTGGAAGAACCGTCCCAACGAACAGTTGCTGTGACCATATACCTGCTTTTCCATGAATAGTTGGCACGGATAGCAATTGATTCCATAGACTCCTCAGCGAAAGCCGAACTTACGGAAGCCTCACCCTTAGTGCCGGTGCCGAGATTCCACCATTTAGTCTGTTCGATCGGATTGATGGCAGTCTCCTCATAAGTCTCCGAGTTATCTTTTCTCGCCGAATACAGAGCCATCGCATTAATGCTGTGGTCGCCAAAGCTTCGGATGTAGCTCAAGACATTATCCCAAGTCCAACCATAGCTTGTATAATTCTTTACAGTAGCAGTCCTCGTGTCGTTGTCGACCCAAGTCTTACCTGTCTGAGGATTAGTGAAACCAACATATTTACCGTTGCGGTAAGAAGTGTAAGTAGGCGATATGGTCGTCTTGAAACTAAGACCCGGAATTATATTAAACTGAGCATAAATATTGCCAAGCAAACGATAAGTCTTGCGCTTTTCCTCAGAGTTCTTCATCCTATCAAGAGGATTGATGAAGTCGGAGAACTGATTGGCATCGGTGCCGAGGGTTGCCTTGTTGCCAGGGAAATGCACGGTATTACCTTCTTCATCGAAAGGAATCATATAAGGATTCACACGATACGCCTGAGCTATTGCGTCGCTGTCAGCATAGTCATTGTTGATCTGTGCGAGATTGAAATTAAATCCGGCACTGATTACCTTATTCAAAGTCGCGTCAACACTTCCCTTGAACGAATAAGTAGACTTGCCATCACCTTTATATGTACCCTCGACATTCTCGTAACCGAGGCCGAAATGATAGTTAACTTTCTCACCGGCACCGGAAACCGACACATAGTGGTTCTGCTGGTGACCGTCCTGAGTCACGAGGCCAGGCCAGTAATAAGTAGCGTCATTGGCCAGCATTTCCTTCATGATATAAGGGGATGCAATATCTCCCTGAGCTTGCTGAAGAAGAGCCTGACCAATACCCATAGCGGATGGGAGCGCACCGAAAGTAGTCTGAGGTTCCCAAGCAGTCACACCACCTGTCGGCTGGGTAAACTTCATGAAACGATAACGATACCACTGGTCGCCATCCATGAACTGGGGCATGCGGACAATCTTGCTGACACCGTAATAACCATCATAAGAAATTGTAGCCTTTGTACCCTTATTGACATTCGCCCCGCTCTTAGTAGTAATCATTACTACACCGGCAGTAGCGCGCGAACCATAAATTGCGGTAGAAGAAGCATCTTTTAGGATGTCAATACGTTCAATATCCTGAGGATTAAGGAACGAGATATCGCTTGTCTGAATACCATCAACTACATAAAGAGGTTTTGTATCAGAGTTAATCGAAGACTTACCACGTATTTCAATATCAATAGTGCCATTAGTACGACCGGTTGCCTTAGTAATGCTTACACCCGGAACTGTACCCTGCATAGCCTCAAGCACTGATGCAGAGCCTTTTGCTGTGATCTGACCTGCATCAACGACTGACACTGAACCGGTGAGGTCGGCCTTCTTGATCTGGCCATAGCCGACTACGACGAGCTCGTCGAGTGCTTTGGAGTCTTCACTCATCTTCACGTCGATCTGAGTGCGACCCTTAACGTCGATGGTCTGCTGAGAATAACCGATGTAGGAGAACACCAGTTTGCCCTTGGAAGGCACGTTCTTTAATGAATAATTGCCGTCAAAATCGGTTGCCGTACCGTTGGATGTCCCTTCCACCATAACGGTAACGCCGATGAGTGGTTCGCCCTGGTCGTCGAGTACCGTACCGGATACGTCGACATTCTGAGCGAACGCAGGAACCGCCATCAAGATGGCGATCAAGGTCAGGAATGTCTTCCAAAGGAAGCTCCCACCCTTTTCTCGTTTCGATGTTAGTTTAATTTTGGTCATAATACATTTTATGATGTTTATTTTCAATAATTTCACTCTTTTTGATTCCAAGCCGGAACTCTTGTGAAGTTACGATTTTTAATAGGTTAATTACTAATTTTAAACTTATTTCGATAGGTTTAGCACGCAAAATTAAGGAATCTTCACAATATTTCCAAAAAATTATCCTACTTTTTTTAAAAATTTTTAATTTTAACATATGCGTTACGCGAAGTGCGTATCGCGTTGGGCGAACTGACAGCACTCAACTGACAGCTCACCACATTTGCGTATTAGAGTTTTTTTCGCTATATTTGCGAAAAGTTTGAGGATTATGGACGAATTGAGATACCCGATCGGCATACAGACCTTCTCTAAGATCATCAAGGAAGGATATGCCTATGTAGACAAGACCTCATATATTAAGCCCCTTCTTAGCCAGGGGCAGTTCATATTCCTGAGCCGTCCGCGACGGTTCGGGAAGAGCCTGATGCTGTCGACATTGGAGGCATATTTCGAAGGAAGGAGGGAGCTCTTCAAGGGACTCGCAGCCGACAGTATGAATCTTGACTGGACTCCGTATCCCGTCCTGAGATTCGACTTTACTGCGGAGAACTATTCGCTGGAGCACGGACTCTCCAGTCTGCTTAACCGCCAACTAAAAAACTATGAGAAAAAATACGGACTGACAGAGTTGGATAATACTCTTGCCGGCAGGTTCTCGATTTTGATAGAAAGGGTTGTGGAAGCTACTGGCCGTCAGGTGGCGATCCTGATTGATGAGTATGACAAACCGTTGCTTGATATAGAGGACAACAAAGATCTGTTTGAAAAAAACCAGCGAACACTGAAGAGCTTCTTCGGCAACCTCAAGAGCATGGACCGCTACATACGGTTCGCGTTCATCACGGGAGTAGCACGCTTCAGCAAGGTAAGCATCTTCAGCGACCTCAACAACCTCAAGGACATATCGATGTCGGACAGATACGCCGACATCTGTGGATGGTCGGAGAAAGAACTCGTCGATAATTTCCATCCCGGCATCGAGATGCTCGCTAAAAAACGGAAAGAAGGTTTTGAGGACACACTCCACGCCATGAGGGAGTACTACGACGGCTATATGTTCACAGAAGAGGGTTCACGTCTGTACAATCCCTTCAGCGTCCTGAATGCCCTTGACATGGAGAGGATTGACCCGTATTGGTTTGCCACAGGCACCCCTACTTTCCTGGTAAGGCGTATCCGTGCCCTCGGCACCTTCCCGCCGAATATCAACGGAAAGACATGTTCGCGTAAGGAACTGATGACTGTGGGTCTCAACGACCGCAATCCCCTCCCTCTCATGTTCCAGACCGGCTACCTGACCATCGCTGACTACCACGAGGATGCCAATCTCTACGAGCTTCGGTTCCCGAACAAAGAGGTGGAGATCGGATTCTATGAACTTCAACGAGAAGAAGGAGAATCGGGGATTGGAGTATGAGATAACGGCGCTTAGCGCAGTATGAAGCAAAGGGAAGAGTTATATTTTGTTAAAAAGGGCTGACAGTCCACGGCTATTCGAAAGAAATTTACTATCTTTACATATTTGAATTTTTCCGACTAACCTGACCAACGAAACGAGATGAAAAGACTGTCAGAAACAATGTCGTCGCTGCCGCTGCCGATCAAATCGGTGGTGATAACGGTCATGACCCTGCTTTTCTCTCATGTGGTGGTCTATGATCTGATGTCGGTCTCATTCTTCTCCCCCATGGAGAAGGCTTCCGACTTCAGATTCAGCGATTTCTATACAATCGTAGCCGATGACCGCGCCGTTTCCACACTTGATGAAGACATCGTCATTGTCCCCGTAGACGGCTATACTCGCCGTGATATTGCCAGAACAATAGACGACATCGACTTTTGTGAGCCCGGTGCAGTAGGTCTTGACATTGCCTTCGCACCGCCATCTGATCCCGATGATGACCCTCTGGCGGAATCCCTTGCCTGCTGCGAAAATCTCGTGATGCCTGTCCGAGTATCAAGCGACGATGATGGGATACACACGCAACACCTTTCTTATTATGACGATATCGTGATCCCTAAAGGGGGATTCGCCGCAGTAAACATACAAGGGGATGCCGGAGAGCGAACCACTGTCAGGGAATTCTCAAGAAGTTTCAAGACGGAAGAAGGAATAGTCGCCTCTCTCCCCTCTGCCCTGATCAAGCTGGCTCGTCCGAAAGCAGCTGAAAAATTGGCTGAAAGACCAGAACATGACGAGTTCATTAAGTTCGCTTCGCGTAAATTTGACATTATAGATCCTGAGGAGATTGTCGATAATCCGGATCTTATCAAGGGTAAGATTGTGTTGGTAGGCAAGATGCAGAATGCCGGTGACCTTCACGTCACACCTCTCGACAACTTTATGCCCGGACTGCTTATCCATGCCCACACCACTGCCACAATGCTATCGGGCGACTTCATAAGGGAGTTGACGCCATTTGAATCCTATGCAGTGGCAGCCATCACTTGCTTCCTTATTGTATTGATCAATATGCGCCTCTGGGAAAGCCCGGCAGGGCCTCTTGTGGTCAGGGTAGTGCAGTTTGCAATGCTATATGCCATGATTATAGGAGGGACTATGGCATATATATATTATGGAATTGACTTAAACTTCGCATTCGCCATATTGTCAACATCTTTGGGTGTGGCTGCTTGTGATATTTATATCGGACTGTTCACTAAAAACGGTGTCTGCGACCGAATAGCAAATATATTTAAGAAAACAAACAACGACAGAATATGAGGACTATTAGAATCAAACAACTGCTGGCAGCAGTATTTCTAACGGCATGTGCAGTCTTGCTCGCCCCAAAGGCTACAGCTTCCCTTCAGATCTATAAAGTGAAGGGAGAGGTCACTGTCAAAAGCAACGCTAAGACCGTAAAGGCACAACGCCGCGCCACAGTGGTAGCCGACGATGTGCTGACAATTCCCGCAGACGGGAGCGTGGATATCCTTGACTCTGAAACACACCGCATCTATTCTTCTACACAAACGGGGAAGATGAGCGTAAAGTCTCTTATGAAAAAGGCTGAATCGCAGGCTGCCAACATAACCCGCAACATCAACCGCAAGGTGATCTCGGCAGTGGCAGACAATGCGACACAGAAACGCAGTGGATATGATGCTATGGGAATGGCAATCCACGAGACTGATGCCGTAGTGCCTACTCTTATAAATATTCCTGACAGCATGAGTTATCTCACATATCTTTTGGCTAATCCGACTGAGGATGACTCCGCACACCAAAGCTTCATCTCCCTGGCATGCCGACAGATTGAGACGGAAGACGACAACACTGACGGCGCATTCAACTTCGTGCTCCACAATTCCACGGCTCAACCTCTGTATTTCAACATTGTCGCCAAAGACGAAGAAAAAGGATTGCGTCTGTTCTTCCGCCGCAATCCTATAGCATCTCCGAAAAGCGACACCGCAGTAGAAGAATACATATACATACCTGATAATGACACTGAAAAATATGTGGCGATAGCGTCAGACCATAATTTCTCGCTGAAAGATGTCAAACATCTATTAAATGATGACTATACTCCAAAAGACACCTATTATCTCACAATCTTGACAATCAATAACTAATAACTGATAACTAAAAACTATATATCATCATGAAGAAATCTTTACTCATGGCAGGAGCTCTTGCGCTCTGCATGCCTCTTTTCGCTGAGGAAGCAATTCCGGCATTTCCCGGAGCCGAAGGCCACGGACGTTTCACTACAGGCGGACGTGGCGGCAAAATCATCCACGTCACCAATCTCAACGACAGTGGGGAGGGTTCCCTGCGTTGGGCTATTGCCCAGGAGGGGCCGAAGACCATCGTATTCGACGTAAGCGGCTATATCGACCTCAAAAGTCAGCTTAACATGACATCTAACACCACCATTGCCGGACAGACTGCTCCTGAGGGTGGCATCACACTTCGCTACTATACTCTCTATTTTGGCCAGTGCGACAACGTGATCGTGCGCTTCATCCGCAGCCGTCGCTCGCAAGTCAAGGATGTCAACGACGGAGCGGACGCCACATGGGGTCGACGCCGCAAGAACATTATCCTCGACCACTGCTCCTTCTCATGGAGTATCGATGAAGTGGCTTCATTCTACGATAACCGTAACTTCACCATGCAATGGTGTACGATCGGAGAAGGTCTCGCCAACCCCGGCCACTCCAAGGGAGCACACAGCTATGGTGGCATATGGGGAGGAAAGGAAGCCTCTTTCCACCATAACTATCTGACACATATCCAGAACCGTGCACCTCGATTCAATGGTGCCCGATACGAATGGGACGGCTGGGACAAGGAAAAGTATGAGAACACAGTAGATGCAGAACGCGTCGACTTCCGCAACAACGTGCTCTACAATTGGGGCAATGGCAACGGCAGCTACGGTGGCCCCGGTGGCGGCTACATCAACATTGTCAACAACTACTACCAGGCTGGTCCCGGCACAAAAAACAAGACCAATGTCACTCAAGTGTCAGTCGGCAACGATGGCAACTCAACCAATGAGGCACTGCGCAACCTTTGCTCACGCTACTACATCGACGGCAACTATGTGACTGCTGCCTCTGAACCGGAGAACTATGACTGGAAAGGGGTGAAATACGACAGCGGGCTCAAGACAGTAGACGGAGAAAAATACATGCCTGATACCAAACACAAATTCGGTGAGAACGCAGATTACACGGAAATAGACGGCTACAGCTACCTCCGTGTAAAGCTCGACGAGCCGATCGATGCCGGCATCGTGACAACACAAAGCGCACAGACTGTCTACGACAAGGTGCTCAACTATTGCGGTGCATCACTCTATCGCGATGCTGTCGATGCCCGATATATGGAAGAAGCTCGTACAGGCACAGTTACATACTACGGGAAAGAGCCATACATAGACAAGAACGGCAAGCAGTACCCCACCTCAAACACAGCAGGTATCCTCGACTTCATCAACGACCCTAATGGCGAAGAGAATCCTAACACGGCAAGTTTCCCTGCGCTCAAGAGTGTGAGCCGCCCTGACGGCTATGATACCGACCGCGACGGCATGCCCGATGAATGGGAGCTCGCCAACGGACTCAATCCCGACGATGCAGAAGATGCAAATGCTTATACCGTCGACACCAAGGGAATATACACTAATGTGGAAGTATATCTCAACCAACTCGTCGAGGACATAATGAAGGCTGGCAACGCCGATGCCATTGACACAGTGGATGAATATTATCCCGAATGCATCCGAATGAGTGGAGTAGAGAGCATTGAGACTTCCAAGGGTGACGTGATAGCAGTGGAATATTATGACCTCAATGGTGTGCGTCTTGCCGAACCGGCACAGGGCATCAGCATCCGCCGCATCGTATTTGCCAACGGATCTTCCGAAACAGATAAGGTACTTAAGAAATGAAGATTAGGAAAATATTTCTGACAGCGGCTATGGTAGCCGCTGTCAGCATCCCGACTTTCGCTGAAGATGCACTTCTCCCCTCCTTCCCAGGTGCTGAAGGATTTGGTGCGATCACTACAGGAGGCCGTGGTGGCAAAGTCTACCATGTGACTAACCTTGATGATGATGGGGAAGGCTCTTTCCGCTGGGCGTGCGGACAGAGCGGGGCACGCACAATCGTATTTGATGTAAGCGGCACCATCAGGCTCAAGTCAGAGCTCAAGCTCCGCAATGGCAATGTGACGATAGCCGGACAGACTGCTCCCGGCGACGGCATCTGCATCGCCGATTATCCATTCGTGATCAGCGCACCCAATGTAATCATACGCTTCATGCGTTTCCGTCTCGGCAACGAGGCATTGAAAATCAATAATAAAGCTCATGAGGGTGACGGACTTGGAGGCATGGACGGACAGAAGATAATGATCGACCACTGCTCAGTAAGCTGGAGTATCGACGAGTGTCTATCCGTCTACGGATCGAAAAACATCACTGTCCAATGGAGCATGATCACCCAAAGCCTCGTAAACTCAGGCCATAGCAAGGGCGCACACGGCTACGGAGGCAACTGGGGAGGAGCCGGAGCTTCCTACCACCACAACCTCCTCGCCCACCACGGCTCACGAGTGCCACGTCTCGGGCCTCGTCCCGGCACTCAGCTCGACGAGCGTATGGACCTGCGCAATAATGTAATGTATAACTATGCCGGCGAAGGATGCTACGGAGGCGAGGCAATGACCGTGAATATCGTCAACAACTACTACAAACCGGGGCCCGCAACAAATGCTATCAACGAAGGGAAGCAAAAGCGCATGGCCAAGCCAGGTATCCGCACATTCGACTATTGCATAAAGGCTGACCAACTCAAGGCCACCGCCAAGAACTACAACAAAGTGAAAGGAACAGACCTTTCCACTTGTAAATTGACTGTAGACAAAGAAGATAAAGGATATCTGACATTCGAGGGCGATGACAACAAATATGAGATCGACATTGAAAAACTTTGTATTACAGTCGACGGACAGGAAGTAAAGGTCTCTACAAACGACTGGGGTAAGACACTCCACAAGTGGGGCAGCTACTACATTGAAGGAAATGTCAACTCCAAATACGCCGATGTGTCGGCCGACAACTGGACCATAGGTCTCTTCAATCAGGTGGACAAGGGCACAAAGGTAGACTATCACAACGCCACTGAAGAGGAACTCCATGCCTTCGTGCCTATGGAGTTTGCAGCTGTCACCACCCACACTGCAGAGGATGCCTATGACCGTGTGCTTAAATATGCCGGAGCTTCGCTCAGCCGCGACGAATATGACGAAATGATGGTAGCTGACACCCGCGACGGAGCAGCAAGTTGCATCGTCAGTGGTATCGGCAAGGGGCTTATAAATAGCCAAGATGATATCACCTATGCCGACGGAAGCACAGGATTCCCAAAACTCAACTCATTGGAAGCCAAGACAGACACCGACGGGGATGGTATGCCCGATGAATGGGAGACAGCCAACGGACTGAATCCCAACGACCCGGAGGATGGACCCGCAACTGCTGAAAACGGCTATACCAACCTTGAGAACTACATGAATGGCCTTGTGGCCCACATCGTGGAAGGCGGCAACGAAGGGGGTGTGCTCCTCGAAGGGAAGCAGGAATTCGGCAGCAACAGCGTGGACCAGATCATCAATAATGGCTCTACTGACACCCGCACTTTCAACCTCCAAGGTGTTGAAGTAGGGGAAGACGCAACCGGAATCGTGATTAGGAACGGTAAAAAAATATTGAAATAAATTCAGGTCGGAGACCTTATCCTTATACCCATATTTAGTATATTCCTACCAAAATCTAAGATTCGAAACATCTGATTTGAATTTATTGTTAATAAAGAGGCGGCTCTGACACTGAGCCGCCTCTTTAAACCTCTTAAACCTTCTAAACCTCAAGACCAGTCTATGGAAATAATCAAAGATAAGGAATTCGGAGGAGAACGTCCTCTTTTCGAGACTCATAATGTGCGTTTGGAAAATGTCGTGATCCGTGCCGGTGAGTCTGCCATTAAGGAATGCAGCAACATAGAAGCATTTAACTGTGTGTTTGAGGGTAATTATCCCTTCTGGCACGTACACCGTTTTCTAATCGATAATTGCTATTTTGCAGTAGGAGGACGCTCCGCACTCTGGTATAGCGATCATCTCAAGATGAAAGATACCGTGATAGACGCTCCTAAAATGTTTCGCGAGATGTATGACCTCGATATCGAGAACGTAGTGATGAACGATGCCGACGAAGTATTCTGGCGCTGCAAAGACATCAAGATAAAGAACCTTAAGCTCCATGACGGCACATATCCCTTCATGTTTAGCGAGAACATAGAGGTCGACGGACTGGAATCAGACAGCAAGTACGTGTTCCAATATGTGAAAAACGTCGTGATCCGCAATGCTAAGATCACGACCAAGGATGCTTTCTGGGAGGTGGAGAACGTCACCATCTACGACTCTGAACTCAACGGCGAATATCTCGGCTGGCACTCCAAGAATCTGCGACTCGTCAACTGCCACATCACAGGCGAGCAACCACTCTGCTACGCCGATGATCTGACGCTTGAGAACTGTACATTTGGACAGGACTGCGACCGCGCTTTCGAATATTCGAATCTCAAGGCCTTAATTTCGGGAAAAATCACGAATATCAAGAATCCGACATCAGGCGAAATTGTCGCGGATGAGATTGGTACAGTGACACTTGACAAAAATATCAAGGCTCCTGCCAATTGCAAAATCAGCCTTCGGAATGGCGGAGAAATAATCTTCGAAAAATGATGAAATATGATTTCGACAGCGTGACCCCGAGGAGGGGCACGCTTTCCTATAAGTGGGACAGTGCCCCTGAGGGTGTCCTCCCGATGTGGGTAGCCGACATGGACTTCAAGACAGCCCCTGCCATCATAGAGGCACTTCATAAGAGAGTAGACAATGGCATCTTTGGATATACACGGGTCCCCGATGAATATTATGAGGCAGTGATATCATGGTTCAGCCGTCGACACGATTGGACCATCGACCGCAACATGATGATCTACACTTCGGGCGTAGTGCCTGCCATCTCGGCTATCATCAAGGCTCTCGCAAAGCCCGGGGAGAACGTGATAGTGCAGACTCCGGTCTACAACTGTTTCTTCTCGTCGATCCGAAACAACTGTTGCGTGATCCTCGAGAGTCCACTTCTCCGTGCGGGCGACACATACGACATAGACTTCGACCGATTGGAGAAGGATGCAGCCGACCCGGACACCACAATGATGCTGCTATGCAATCCTCACAATCCTGCAGGCAGGGTATGGAGCCGAGAGGAACTGAAACGCATAGCGGAAATATGCGCACGTAATGGGGTCACTGTGATATCCGACGAGATACACTGTGAGTTTGTATTTGACGGCCTCCACTACACTCCTTTCGCCACCGTTGCGAAAGAGGCAGGATGCAGAGCCGTGGTCTGCGTATCGCCAAGCAAGGCCTTCAATATCGCCGGGCTTCAAATTGCCAATATCATCGCACCCGATGAGGACACTCGCGCAAGAATCGACAAAGCCATCAACATCAATGAAGTATGCGATGTCAATCCATTCGGAGTAATCGCCACAATAGCTGCATACAATGAAGGAGAGGAATGGCTGTCTCAACTTCTCGACTATATAAAGAGGAACTACGATTATATGAAGGATTTCTGCGAGAAGAATCTTCCTGATTTCCCGATAGCCAGACTTGAGGCCACTTATCTCGTATGGATGGACTGCACAAAGCTTGGACTCAAATCTGAAAATCTCGAGGAAAAGTTGATTGAAGATGTAAGCCTTTGGCTTAATTCAGGCACTATGTATGGATCAACGGACGGCGAAGGCTACATGCGTTGGAATATAGCCTGCCCACGCTCCGTCCTTGCTGACGGCCTTGAAAGATTCCTGTCCTTTACACAAAACCGGTAGGGACGCACGGCCCGTGCGTCCGAACTCTGCGAAAACCAACCCAACAACCCTATGACATCCCCAGCCCCAATCGAAGCCACGAAGCGCCACGTCATACTTGACGCGCTCCGCGGCTTTGCCCTCCTTGGCATCTGCATGGCCAATTTCCCTGAATTTTCTCTCTATTCTTTTCTCCCCGTAGAGGCTTCATCAATGATGCCGACTTCCGGGTGGGACCTGATCACTAAATATTTCCTCAGCATATTCGTCGATGGAAAGTTCTATACTATCTTCTCCCTCCTTTTCGGTATCGGATTCTCTATAATAATCTCAAATGTGTCTAAAAGAGGAGGAAACGCTTACGTTATCTTTTACCGCAGAATGGCAGTTCTCCTTATCATTGGTTTTTTGCACCTTATGTACATATGGAGCGGCGACATTCTGATGCTGTATGCATTGATGGGAATGATTCTTCCCCTCTTCCTGAAGGTATCCGATAAAGCGCTGCTATGGACAGCGGGGATCCTGCTCTTACTCCCGGTAGTGCTTGATTTCATATTGGAAGCTTTAGGAGTGTCACTGTCGGCTCCCATTGTAGACTGGCAATGGAGGGAATGCGCGAAGGTCGGTATCACAGAGGATAACTTCGCTTACTGGCTGCGTGATGCAGACAGCTACAGCAAGGTATTTGACTTTCTGATTCAGGGAGCCATAGTAAGGATTCAGGAATTCGTAGACGGACACCGTTGGTTTAAGGTATTGGGACTATTTATGATCGGACTCTACATAGGCCGACATCGCCTTTATGCCGATCTCGAGACAAAAAAAAGCCTTCTTCGCAAGGCTACTGCGTGGGGGCTATGTCTCGGTCTGCCCCTGTCCTGTCTATATGCATGGGACTCCCTATCCGGCCATCCGTTCGGACTCGGAGGTCACAGCCTTATATACTTCCTTAGCGTCTATCTTACAGCTTTCGGATATATAGGAGCATTGTGTCTGCTTTATCTCCGCCATCGGAATGCATCCTTTTGGAGAATTCTCGCCTATCCCGGCCGCATGGCACTGACCAATTATATCGGGCAGTCGCTGATTGGAATGCTCATTTACTACGGCACCGGTTTTGGATTCGGTGCCGACACCGGCCTAATTTATGTAGAACTCACCGTGTTGTGCGTATTCATCTTCCAGATTTGCTTCAGTGCCCTATGGCTACGCTACTTCCGCTTCGGACCCTTCGAATGGATCTGGCGCTGCCTCACCTACCTCCGCCTCTTCCCCATCGTCAAAGATTAAAGGGATTCTATGGCGTACAGAGGCAAATTGGTCATCCATGTTTCCTTACGATAGTCGGACATGGAGAGCCGATAGGCTTCAAGCGACTTATTGTCAGCTACAAACTGCCTGAGACTTCTTGCCCTAAGATTTTCCTCAGCCTTAACCTCTATAGGAATGACATTCCCATTATGCTGAATCAGGAAATCTATCTCAAGTTGGGAGTTCGCCTTGGCGAAATAGAAAAGCTCATGATTCAATATAAGTTCCTGCAGGGCAAACTGCTCCGTAAGTGCTCCCTTAAACTCTGTAAAGATACAGTTTCCTTTAACTATTGTTTCGGAGTCGAGCGATGACATCGCACCCAGCAATCCCACATCAAGGGAAAAGAGCTTAAAAATGGACTCTTCTTCATAACTCTTAAGTGGAATTCTCGGCGCGGAGACATTACATATCTTATATATGAGTCCACCATCGATAAGCCATTGAAGAGCGGCCTCGTACTCCCTTGCCCGAGCTCCTTCCCTCACGAGGCCATAAATAAACTTACGGTTCTCCTTAGAAAGCTGTGCAGGCAAGGAGTTCCAAAGCTGTCTTATGCGTGGGACAATCTCAGAAGGAGCATGCTTTGAAAAATCAAAGTCGTAGCTATGGAGTATTTCTTCTTGTATTTCCCTGACTTCATCGAAATCACGGCGCAGACTGAATGCAAGTACCGACTCGGGCATACCTCCTACAAAATAATACATTTTAAGGAGTTCCTTCAGTTTCGGTACGAAAATATTTATACCTTTCCAATCGCCAGCTTCAAGCAAATTCTCCAGTTCTTCCTCTCCAACGGCAATCAGGAACTCCCAGAAAGACATAGGCCGCAATGTCAGGAATCTTACCTTACCAACGGGAAAAGATGAATTGCGATGCAGTTCTATTCCGAGAAGACTGCCGGCAGCCACTACATGCTGCTCGGGAGCGTTCTCGCAGAAATACTTCAATGATGTCAATCCATTTTCAGCATCCTGTATCTCATCAAGGAATATAAGTGTCTCTCCGGGTATGATATCCTGATGAGTAGCCGCTTTGAGCGCTGTAAGTATCCTCTCTGTATCGAAATCTGTCTTAAAAAGGTCTCTTAGATAGATCTGCTGCTCGAAATTTACATAGACCATGTTCTTGTAATGAGTGGCGGCAAATTCCTTTACAAGCCATGTCTTGCCTACCTGCCTCACCCCTTCGATAATGAGCGGTTTACGTCGAGGGGAAGACTTCCATTTCTCAAGCTCTTTTGTCGCGAATCTTTTCATGTATCTAATGGTTTTGTATGCAAAATTATATACAATTTTCCATATTCACAACACCTCAATCACATTTTAAGTACATACTTTGTGTAGTTTCTCACATTTTATGGACATATTTTGTGAGAATCTCCACATTTTATGGACATACTTTGTGAAAATGGTGTAGTGAATCTCTATAATTTTTTTTTCACACCGGCATGCAAGGTTTTCATATTTCCTTATTTATTGAATAGACGTTCGATCGAATATTGTTAATTTTATAAGAACCTATTCAATTATGAAAAAACTGATATTTGCAGGAATAGCATGCTTGAGTCTTCTTTCCGGAGCATGCTCCGACATAGACGACAGCCAGGAGAACAACAAATTCGTAATCTGCCCCGGATTTGGAGATGAACCTTGGAAAGATGCCCAGCCACTTGCGAAGATAGCATCTGCCAACATTGACAAATCAAATGGCTTCGCTTCATCACTCTTTAAGACAGTCTATGAAGGAGAAAAAGGAAATGTCTGTGTGTCACCTATAAGCGTATTCTCCACATTCGCAATGATGGCAAATGGCGACGAGGGGGAAAGTCGTGACGAAATATTGGATATACTGGGTTATAGCAATGGTCCCGGAGGGCTTCACGAACTCAATATATACTGCAATGCCCTGATGACAGAAGTACCCATGCTCAACGGAGACACACAATGCGGCTTCACCAACTCAATATGGCATCATCCTGACCTAAAACTGCTACCTAAATTTGCATCAGACATCCGATTGATTTTCGGAGGATCATTATTCCCCATTTATCTTGGAGATGAATCAGGAAAATCTAAGCTAAATAAATTCGTAAGCCATTATACCAATGGAATGATACCGGAATTCCTATCAAACCCCTTGGACGTTAGACTTGCATTTCTAAACACCACATATTTCAAGGGGAAATGGAAGACAGAATTTAACAAAAAACTGACACATAAGGGTGTCTTCTGCAACATTGATGGTTCAAGGTCAGAGGCCACATTTATGAATCTAAACGATGACCTCATCTACTGCGAAGCAGATGGCATAAGAGGTGTCTGTCTACCTTACTCCGGCGACAGATACACCATGACACTTCTACAGCCCGAAGATGAGAGAGGATTCGAAAATATGCTTAACTCATTGAACAGCGAAACACTTAAGGACCTTGAATCTTCAGTATCCCACCATGAAATAATACTTAAAATGCCGAAATTCGAGACAGAAATCAACATTTCTATGATCGACTACCTGAAGCAGATTGGCTTCGACAAGGTATGTACCTGTGGTATCCACCAAGCCGCTAACGAAACTCTATTTCTATCTCAATTCCGCCACGCTGTAAAGATTATTGTAGATGAAGAAGGCACCGAGGGAGCAGCTGCAAGTCTTGCCGGAATGGACAATGCGGCCGGACCTGGCTTCGAGCCGATATCAATGGTTTTCGACCGTCCATTCGTCTATATAATTCGCGACACTATCTCCGACGCAATTCTATTTATCGGCACTGTGACGTCATTATGATATCGTAGAAAAATTGACTGACCATAAAGACAGAGAAGAGGGAATCGCAAGGTTGATGCGAAAGGATGATCCCTTAGCCAAGAAAGCCTTGTACTGTACATATGCCGACTACCTTACCGGCGTATGTACCCGCTATCTGTCTGTTCCTGACGACGTGAAAGATGTGCTCCACGACAGTTTCATTCGCATCTTCGCTTCAATGACCTCTTTTGAATATAGAGGTCCAGGATCGCTTAAGGCCTGGCTTACAAGGATTGTAATCAACGAATCACTTCAATTTATACGCCATACCTATCGTTCTGAAATACTGAATCTTTCGTTGAAAGCAGAAGAACCGGAAGACGACGAACCTCCGCAACTCGAAGGACTATCAATGGAAACCCTACACAAATTGATCAGGGAACTGCCACCAGGCTACAGAACAGTCTTCAACCTATACGTATTCGAAGAGAAGTCTCACAAGGAAATAGCCACCATCCTCAACATCAAGGAAGCATCATCAGCCTCCCAGTTCCATAGGGCAAAAGCACTATTGGCAGCAAGAATTAAGAATTATCAATCTAACAACCCCGACATATGAACGAGAAATGGATCGAAGATCTGCGCAAAGGCCTTTCAGACTTTGAGATGGATGCGCCTGAAGGACTCTGGGAAAGCCTTGGGGTTGAAACTCCCGCGCCCAAAAGTTCTTGGAGAAGGAAGGCGGCGGTAGCCGCAGCGCTACTCGCTTTGCTTTCGATAGGAGGAAGTTTTCTCTTATGGATCAGCCGTGGGGAAACACTCGAAGTCAGCGATACAAGAGCTGCGGCTTACTCTTCACTCCCTGAAAACACCGGAGGCGAACCCATGCAATCACTTCCGACAACCACCAAACAGGCTCCGGCTGCAACTTTAATTATATCCCCAAAGATAGCCGTTTCTTCAAACAATGGGAAACAAGAGGAAACATTCACATCATCTACATCCGAGGATGAGAATATCACTTCATACACCGACACGATTTCTCAGGAACTTAAGGATATAGAAGATGACACCGGGATAAGGGATTATAGACAAACCGATACAGGGAAAACAAAGCATCTTTATGCCGGTATAGCTCCTAAACGGAGAAACCATATAAATCAGAATGGCAGGTACGCAGTAGCAGCCTACGCTTCCGGGATAGGACAGGCAACCGGAAGTATGGGGCAGAGACCCGGCACAAACATTGGCAACGGTCCGCTATGGGGCAACAATTATCCTAATTATGACGATGATTTCGTCAATTCTGATCCCGGCAGCAATTCAGTCGGAGATCCTAACTTTGGGTCTTCGAATTATCCCCCATTTAATGAAGATCCTGACGAAATCCCCATAAACACAGAAACTCACCATCATCAGCCTGTAAAGGCAGGCATTACCTTCCAATACAGCCTGACGGATCGCGTCGGTATTGAGACGGGAGTCATGTATACATCTTTATCTTCTGACTTCACTGTAAGCCAAGGCAATAAAGCATCTTCAGGAGAACGACAGATGCATTACATAGGCATTCCTCTCAACGTCAAACTTTCAGTATGGTCATGGAAAGCGGTCGACCTATACCTCTCTGCCGGAGTAATGGGAGAGAAATGCGTGAGCAATCGGTTCCAGACTAAATCCGCAGCTGATGGTCTATCACTTGAGCAATATTCTTCTCAGAAAGAGAAACCTATGCAATGGTCGGTCAATGCCGCTCCCGGACTACAGTTGAAGCCTCTGCCCAATATCGGCATATTCGCAGAGCCCGGAGTCAGCTACTACTTCAACGATGGCTCCAATCTATCCACCATCTATAAGGATCATCCTTGGAACTTCAACCTGAACCTCGGTATCCGCTTCACCCTAAACCCCTAATTCTAAATTATGGTTTACATAGGTGGATATGAGCCGGAGAATGTATCTGCTGCCGACATCGACGCGTCTCCGGTCTTCAGACCTTTCGAAAGCCAGTGTACACGCCACTCGCTGCGCCCATGGTTGAAGGCATCAGGTATCTCATAGCCATAAGCCTTCTTTTGTATGTAATCGTCGCCGATCTTTGAAGCCGCATTTATGGCGTTTTCTATGTCGCCGGGTTCTATCGACCCGAACATCTCATTGTCGGTATGTCCCCATACACCGGCATAGTAATCGGCTTGAAGCTCAAGGCATACGCTTATCTTATTTGCTTCTTTTTCCGGAAGACGAGCCATAGCGGAATGTGCCTTATTCAAAGTGCCGAGAAGATTCTGCACATGGTGGCCCACTTCATGTGCTATTACATAGGCATAGCAAAAATCGCCTGATGCTCCTATCTGGCTCTGCATCGACTTGAAGAAATCAAGGTCGATATAGACGGTCTCGTCTGCCGAGCAGTAGAAAGGACCTGTCTGTGCTGTGCCTTGACCGCAACCTGTCTGTATGGAGCCGCTGTAGATCACCATCTGCGGAGCCTTATATTCTCCCCATCCCTGCTCACGGAAGATCTTGGTCCACACATCTTCAGTGCCGGCAAGCACTTTCGACGAAAGATCGTACAGCCGTTGATCCTCGGCATCGAGCTGGACTGCCTGCTGTGTCTGCACATCACCCTGCTGCTGCATGGCATTGAATACTGACTGCGCCACATCTCCGACACCACCGCCCGACATCAGCGTGATCACTGCCGCAATTATCACTCCAATGATACCACCTCCGATACCAATCGCCTTTCCCGACATGCCACGGCGATCCTGGATATTGCCGCTCTGTCTTCTTCCGTCAAGTCTCATATTTCGTTATCATTTTAAAGTGCAAATTTAAAATAAATTTCCCTATTCCACAAATTAATCCTCACATTCACATATACTTTATTATCTTTATTTTTACTTATTATCAAATTTCGTGTGATATTAGCGATTTTTTTTATAAATTTGCGTTTAGATTCTTCAACAAAAAAACATATACCAATGAAAAAACTTACCATCACCCTGCTGTCGGGACTTATTCTGACAGCATGCGGACAGAACGGCAGCTCCGGATCGGGAGAGGCTGCCATTCCCTCTGACAACGACATCGAGAAGAGAGTGAAGGAAATCGTAGGCAAGATGACGCTCGAAGACAAGATCGGACAGATGTGTGAAATCGAGATCGGACAGCTTACCGACTACAAAGCTACGGGAGAGAACGGAAAGTTCACTCTCGACGCCGCCAAGATGCAGGAGGCATTCGAGAAATACCGTGTCGGCTCCATCCTCAACACTCCACTCGGTGAGGCGCAGAGCGTAGAAACGTGGCACTATGTGATCGGTACCATCCAAGAGGAATCGATGAAATATATCGGTGTGCCTGACATCTACGGCGTTGACCAGAACCATGGCACAACCTACACCACCGGAGGCACACTCTTCCCTCAGGAAATCAATATGGCTGCTTCGTTCAACCGTGACCTCGTACGCGAAGGTGCTGCTATTTGTGCTTACGAATCTCGTGCTGCTTCAATTCCTTGGGTCTACAATCCCGTCATGGACCTCGGGCGCAACCCGGTATGGAGCCGTATGTGGGAAAGCTTCGGTGAAGACCCATATATCAACGGAGCCATGGCAGTGGAGATGGTAAAAGGCTATCAGGGTGATGATCCCAACCACGTGGGCCTTAACAATGTGGCTGCCTGCTTGAAGCACTATATGGCTTATGGTGTCCCCACCACAGGCAAGGACCGCACCCCGGCATCCATCAGCCCCATCGACCTCCGCGAGAAATACTTCCAACCATATAAGATGGCAATCCGCGCAGGTGCCCTCTCAATCATGGTCAACTCCGGCATTGTCAACGGTATTCCATTCCATGCCAACCATGAGATGCTTACCGTCTGGCTCAAGGAACAGCTCAACTGGGACGGTATGATCGTGACTGACTGGGCAGACATACACAATATCTGGAAGCGCGACAAGGTGGCTGCCGACTACAAGGAGGCCATCATGATGGCTAGCAATGCCGGTATCGAGGTGTCGTTGCCCCCCTGCGT
>JAIDSL010000101.1 GCA_029061255.1 Muribaculaceae bacterium | reverse complement strand
AGTTTGATTCCGGTCAGTTTTTTCCATTCCTCAAATACACTTGGATTAAGGGCTTCGCCTGCTATAGTGCAATATTTGAGGGAAGAGAGATTGAATTTGGAGAGGTCTTCACGGATGAGGAAGCGGAAAATGGTAGGGGGAGCACACAGCGATGTGATGTTGTAGTCTTGGATCTTATGCAATACATCAACCGGTTCGAATTTGTCGAAATCATATACGAAAACGTCAGCGCCGGCAATCCATTGCCCGTATAGCTTGCCCCATACAGCCTTGCCCCAGCCGGTGTCAGCGAGCGTGAGGTGCAGACTGTCGTTATGAAGGTTGTGCCAGTAGCTTGCTGTAATGATATGTCCGAGCGGATATGTAAAGTCGTGGGCTACCATCTTGGGCTCACCGGTAGTGCCGGATGTGAAGTAAAGAAGGCTTACGTCGTCGTTGGTATTAGCCAGTTGCGGACGGACGAACGGAGCGGCTTTCTCGATTGAAGAATCGAAGTCGTACCACCCTTCGGGCACGATGGGACCTGTGGAAACCACAGCTTTTACCGATGGACACTGGGGGAGTGCCTTCTGTATGTGGTCGACTATAACTTTGTCGCCTGCACATACAATTGCCTTTATATCAGCCATCTCACACCTATATTTGATATCTTTCGGGGTGAGCAGATGGGTAGCAGGGATCACTGTGGCTCCAAGTTTATGGAGTGCAACTATGGAGAACCAGAATTGGTAGTGGCGTTTCAGGATGAGCATCACCATGTCGCCGCGTCCGATGCCCAAAGACTGAAAAAAAGAAGCTGTCTTGTCAGACTCCCGCTTGATGTCGGCAAATGTGAAATGTCGCACCTCACCCTTGTCGTTGGTCCATAAAAGAGCCTCCTTGTCAGGCTCTTTCTCAGCCCATGCGTCGACTACATCATATCCAAAATTAAAATTCTCAGGCACATTTACTTTGAAATTTGCCATAAAATCATCGTAAGACTCGAACTCGGTCTTATCCAGAAATTTCTCTAACATATCTTTTTACCTGTAGTTTTTTTAGCTTATGAGTTGTATTGTTGGATGATTATTCATGATGTATCATGAATAATTTACGACATCCAATTCTCAATTAATTATTGCTATCATCTTGGCTTCTTTGTCGCCTATTGCGCGAAGAGCATGTGGCATTGTTGCGTCAAACATAACGCTGTCGCCAGGACGAAGTATTGTAGATTTTCTACCAATAGTAATTTCCAATTCGCCTTCGAGGACGTAGTTAAATTCCTGACCCTCATGTGAGTTGGGAGCATGAATTGTACCGGCGGTGTGGTCCGGAGCTATGGTCACGAGGAATGGAAGCATATTTCTCTGGCGGAATCCTGAAGCCAAGTCCTCATATGAATAAGCAGCGCGCCGCTCTACCTTGACTCCTTTACCTTTTCGGTTGACATAGTAGGTGTTCATCTTAGGCTCTTCGCCAAAGAGAAGAGCGGTCAGCTCCACTCCGTTTCGACTTGCGAGCCGCTGAAGGAAACTTACCGGAATATCGTGGTTGCCACTTTCGTATTTTTGAAGCGTCTCGGGCGTAACGCCACAGTCTGCCGCCATTTCCTCCAACGATAGGTCGAGAGAATCGCGCAGACCTTTGAGTCGCTGTGCAAGTTGCATGAGTTCGTCCATAATTTACCTGTATATTAGTTTTTATTTACTTTGTTTGCAAAAATATACATTTTATTTGATTTGACCAATTAATTGCACATTATTTTTAAAATGTGTAGTATTTGATGGGGTCTTAAATGCAAAGAGGCTGCCTTCCATTGAAAGCAGCCTCTTATGAGTATCATTTTTAGGAATTATTCAGCAGCGAGGATGTAGAGTTCGGGAAGCGATCCGCTTTCTACATCATAGCAACCCCAAGAAGAGTAGCTTGATGAATACTGGATCCATTTTCCGTTGCCCACATTGCTGATGGTCCAAAGGCCATCCCCATTGCATTTGGCGGTGAAGATGTAAGCCGGATCGACAGCACCGTCTTTAACTACAGGAGCATCTGCAAGGTTGAATGATGTATATGTGCCCGACATATAGCTGTAGCGACCGTTGGAGTCGACGATGAAGAACTGGCCTTCACCAAGTTTGTATTCTTTGTCGCCAACTACGGCACTGCTTGCAAATGTGAATGCATTGATTTCATTCTTCTCTTCAATCACACCGTTGACAGGATTTACGGGAGCAGTGTACATATAGCCATAGTTCTTGGATGCCGCTGTAGGAATAGCGCAGATTCCTTCAGAAACCAAAAGATAAGCGCGGTCGAGGATCAGCTCGGTAGTGTAGTTGAAGTATGCCTTGCCGACGTATTTCACAAACTTCCAGCTATTGCCATTCTTAACAAATTGAGCTGTCTTAGTCTGGAGATCGTTGTTGTTGATTGTCCAGTTCTGACCGTCGTAGACGAGCACTGAGCAAGAAGCACCGTTGTAGACTATCGCCATTGTATTGCCCTCAACTGCATAAGGACAGTTGTTTTTCAAGAACAATGGCAGATAGATATCTGCATTCTCAAGTTTGTTGGCAGCGAAGCCCATTGCTGCGTAGTCTGCTGCATCGAGAGCGGTTACACCTTCGGCAGGAGCCCACTTGCTTCCGTCGAACTGATATACGGAGGTCATGTTGGTTGTGACAGGTGTGCCTGCAACTATACGTGCTGCTGGAACTGCTGCAGCCTGAGCTGAAGCGGCGGCGTTATACATCTTGGGAAGAGCACCCTTTTCAGAATCATAAGAACCCCAGCTATTGTAGCCACCATCATACTGGATCCATTTGCCTACTGCAGGATTAGCAATAGTGACATTTCCATTTGCGTCTTCAGTCACAGTCCATACTGCTCCTTCTTCAGGCATATCAGCTGAAACGTTGAAGCTATTGTAGGTGCCTGACTGATAAAGATAGCGGCCGAAGGAATCCTTGATGTAATATCCACCTTGGGTCACTTCAAATGTATATGCGTTGGTTATGTCTGCATTAGTCACAATGCCGTTTTCTACAGTCATGTCTACGCTTGGGAGATATCCATAACCCTTATCAGCAGCAACCGTACCGGCTCCATGTCCATCATCAGTGATGAGGAAGTATTTGGGAGCTGGGGCTTTGTAGAGCACGGGGAGTGATCCTTTAGCCTCGCCATAAGATCCCCAGCTGCTATAGCCGCCGTCAAACTGAATCCATTTTCCAACTTCAGTGTTGGTGATGGTAGCCTGTCCGTTAGATGCGACATCAACAGTCCAGACTGCACCGGATTCAGGAAGAGTAGGGGATACATTGAAACTGTTGTATGTGCCGCTTTGATAGAGATAACGACCATACACGTCTTTGATGTAGTATCCGGCTGAAGTCGGGATGAATGTGAAGGCGTTTATTTCGCTTGAGCTTACCGAACCCTCGGCAACAGTCAGTTCTACAACTGGAAGATAGCCGTAGGTCTTGTTTGTAGCTAAGGGAGCAGCCCCGTTTGAACCGTCAGCAACAAGGAAGAATGTGCCACCGATAAACTCCTCAACGTCGGAGTCAGAAATGAAAATGGGGTTAGTGGTGCTTTCATTGTAGCTTACGATTGCCAATTCGCCGGATGCAGCATCAGGATATGCATTCTTTAGGATTCCCGGAAGTTTGTTTTCAGCAGGAGTCATGGGAGCGAATGCATCAATATAATCCTTGTCGCTGCCCCAAGCAGAAACATAGTCGTCTTTGCTGACGGTATATTTCTGAGCTCCTGCCACCTGGGCGATGATAGGGTCAGTGATGCCTGTCTCATCGAAAGTGACGTTTACTTTCGAACCTTCGGGAGCAAGGAAATAAGGGGCACTGCTTGAGGCAAGGAATGCAGGAAGATATTCCTTGGCGGGAATCTCAGCCGAGAAGAGCCCGTTGTTGCCGACAGCCTTTAGTGCATTGCTAAGGCCGGCAGCCTCAGCAAGCGACTTGTTGGTGGAGTTGGAAGCCACAGCAGAATAGTCGGCTCCTGACATAATGAACTCACCTTCGATGGCTGCGTTGTAGTTAACGCCTGATTCGAAGCCATCCAGTTGGTCGTTCCAGGAGTTTTCGCCACAGGATGCCAACATAGCCATCGCACCTAAGGCGAAAAATATGTTATTTACTGAAATCTTCATATCGTTGTCTTAGAATGTGAGTTTGAGACGAAGTGAATAAGTGCGGCCGAAGCTGTAGAATACTCTGTAAGCGTTCTGCCAGGTGCCGTTGGTGGAAGCCGAAGTATAGGCATCCATGATGTAGTTGTAGTTGCAGAGGTTGTTGACATTGCCGAAGATAGTGGCATTCATGCCTCCGAACTTGAAGTTGTAGCTTGCACTGAGATCAAGCTGGTTGCCCCAAGGAATTCTCCAAGGTTCGCCGAGTTCGAGAGTCTGGCCAGTGTTCAGGTTGCTGCCGCTGATGTTATAGTCAGAGTAATTACGGGCTGATGCTACCCAGTCGACACCAATGCGCCATCCTTTGACTGGCTTCACTGTCATGCTGAGTGAACCGGTAGATTGAGCGGAACCACCCACCTTACGGCCTTTTGTGTTAAGCTTAGCCCAAAGATGGTCTTCTGCCATGATTCCGGAAGCGAGAGCTCCGTTGCTGAGGTTGGCAAGAGGTTGAGATTGGTCGTTGTAGAAGTAGCCGATTGTGTTTGAATCGTTGACCCAGTCGCCGAATGAGAACATACCGGAGAACTCAAGCCATTGGAAAGGCTTGTAGGTTGCAGCCACTTCCACACCCATATGGCGGGCAGCCACGCCGCTCATGTTCATCAAATAGCGAGTGCCATCCTGGAGCGTACCGGTCTTGGTCATAGTCTGGTCCATCCAGCGGGTGAAATATCCGTTGACCTGTGCTGTGAATTTCGGTGAGTGGAACTCATAGCCGATTTCGGCAGAAACGCACTTCTCGTTGATAGCGTCAGGATTGGCAGCGTTGGAGGTTTCTCTTGAAAGGAACGCTGCTGACATGAAGGGAGCACGGCTGATATATCCTCCGTTAGCGAATACGTTGTTGTGGCGGTCGATATTGTAGTTGATACCTGCCTTTACGTTGCCTGCAAGGAAGTTGAGAGTTTCAGAGCGTTGGTGCTCCTTATCGTAATAGAAACGGTCAACGAGCCAATCGGAGTTGTTGTTGACAGAGCCTCCGAGGAAGAGGTTAAGCTTGTTGTCTTCGAGGCAGCTGTATTCGAGCTGAGCATAGAGGCCTTCCTGAGCTACGTAGCCTGTATAGTCGCGATATACGATGTCGCCGACGCCAAGTTTCTGATACTGCCAATTGGGGTCGGCAGCTGCAGCGTTGTTGGAGGGGAGGACATTCTTTCTTGAAGAGTCGTCTACATAGTACTGACCGTTGAAAAGGTCGCTGATCTTAGTCTGGTGAAGTCCGGCGTAGTAGCGCACGTCAAGACCTACGAGGAGGTTGAGATGGTTTTCGATGAGCTCGTTCTTGTAGGTGGATACGAGGCCAACCCATGTGTGGTTGTTGATAGACTGAGCCATCACCATATTGGCGCCTGTAGTAGAGGCGGCGTTCATTTCCTCGATACCTGCATAGTCGAATGTGCCGTCGGCATTGCGCCATGTATCAGAAAGGACACCGTTGCTTGCGCCATACCATTGGTTGCGGTAATCGCTGGTGCGTCCTTGGCCGCTGTTGCCGTATCCGTTGGCTATAGAGAGGTATACCGCAGTTGAGAGACTTGACTTATAGTTGATCTGCCAGATATGGTTGAGAGAGATCTGAGGCTTGTGGAAGTGATTCTGGTTTGACACGTATTCCTGACCGTTGAGGCGATAGCCGAAGGTGGGGTTATAACGATACATGCTTTCACCGTTCATGAAGTTCTTTACGTTCTGCCATCCTTCAATAGTCAGACCATTGTTGGAGTTACGCTGCCAGTGATCCTGGGGAGAACCGAAAGCTGTCAAACTCAACTGATGATTGTCGTTGATTTTCTTAGAAACGTTTACAAACCATGTAAAGGCATCGAATTTTGTACCCTGTATATATCCGTCGCCCCACTTGCGGCTACCCATGATGGTGATAGCCCATCCGTTGCTCATCAAGCCGGTGGAAGCGGAGAAACCGATATGGTTCATATTGTCGTTGCCCATGCCGTAGAAGACTGTGCCACCCTTCTTTGCATCAAGACTCTTTGTGGTGATGTTGAGTGTACCACCGACTGAAGGAGTGGAGATGATAGCAGCACCGAGACCGCGCTGAGTCTGCATTGAAGAAGTCACGTCGCTCAGGCCTGACCAGTTGGACCAGTATACGCCACCCCATTCCATATCGTTGACAGGGATACCGTTTACGAGCTGAGCCACGTTTGCGCTCTTAAAGCCACGCATATTAATCTTAGCGTCGCCGTAGCCACCACCGTCTTTTGTTGCCCATACGCCGGGAGTGGTCTTCAGCACTTCAGGAAATTCTTGACCTCCGAGTTTTGCTTCGATGAAAGGAGCATCAACAGTAGACACTGCCACAGGAGTCTTGCGGGTCTTTGCCACAGATTGAGTGACAACTACGTCCTGAAGCATAGTTGTCTCAGCCTCGAGCACCACGCGTCCGACTTCGGGCTGTGCTTTCACTGTCTTGTCCTGAAAGCCTACGTAGGAGATCTTGAGCTCCTTCGCGTTGTCGGGAACTGAGAGCGAGAAATTTCCGTCGATATCAGCAGCAGTAGCTGTCGATGTGCCTGGCACTGCGACGGTCGCTCCGATCAGGGGTTCGCCCTGTTTGTCAAAAACAGATCCGCGGCAGACGTAGTTGGCCCAGGCAGCTGAGCACAACACCATGAGGGCGGATAAGAGAAACAGTCTCTTCATAGTTTTTAGTTGTTGGTTGATAGTTTGATTATGTAAAATCTATTTTGGGTAGTTCTAATCCTTGTCAGAAGGAAGCTGAGTGGTCTGGTGCTTCTTTGATTTTATTTTTACTTTATACATATCGAAGCCTTTGCCAAACACTCCATTGACAGCTCCTTGAGTGATGAATGCGTCATCATCGATGCCTTTCACAAGCCGCATGATGCCTGGAGCTTCTATCTTGCGACACCATACCATAAGAATTTTTATCGGTTTTTTACTGTACCATCCTTCCCCGTCAAGTACAGTGACACCACGTTTCGCATCATTATTGATAGCATCTGCAATTATCTGCCATTGGCGACTGAAAATAATGAACTGCACTGCCTGGCGGTTGCCGACCACAATCATATCCGCGCAATAGGAAGCCACGAAAGTGACTACATAACCGTAAACTATGATTGGGATCCTCGCTTCAAGGCGTTCGCCGAAGGAGCCGTCAAATGGAAGGAAGATACTACTTGATACGATTACCATATCTGTGATCACCATGGCGCGACCGATGCTGACATTGCTTAGCTTATTGACCATCGATGCCACAATATCGGTGCCTCCGGTAGATCCATTGTGAATCAACACAGTGCCGACTCCAAGACCGCATATGATTGCTCCTAAAATAGCACTCAGAGACATATCCTGAAGAATCGGATGCCCAAGACTCATGAAGAATGATTCGCCGACGCCGATTGAAAGGGAAACAACAGAAGCTCCGAATATCGTACGAATAACGAATGTCTTGCCAACAATCTTAAATGCGAAAGCAAGAAGGAGAAGATTGAGCGCATACTGCGTGACGGCGACCGGAATTGCTTCGTTTGTGGCGAAATATACCAAAGTGCCGACACCTGTGAGTCCACCCATCACAATTTTATGAGGGAGGATAAATGCGCAGAATCCGAAGGCATACATAAAGATGCCGACTATAATCATTATATAGTCAATAATCAGGCTTTTACGAGAGGTGCTAAATCCAAACAACGTTTTCATGATGCAAATTTACGAAAAAATATTTAAAATTCCTTAATTAGGGGGATTTTTTGTTAGGTGTCATATCAAATTGTCGGTATTGGTAGATATCGTGAGGGCTGAAGGTTGCAAAAAGAAAGGCTTCCTTCGTGGGAAGCCTTAAATCAACAAGAAGTATGAATAATCAGTTTTCAGCCTTTTCCGGACGTTCAAAACCATCTTTTTGGCATCTTTTTGTCATTCGATCGATGCGTTCCTTAGTCTCGGGATGAGAGGAAAACATCTTTTGAACGGTAGTAGATTTGGTTGACCCTTCAAGATTCTGAAGTTTCTCGAAAGATTTCACCATTCCCCATGGGTTGCGTCCGTTGGCGACGAGGAAGTCATAGCCACAGTCGTCCGCTTCCTTTTCCTGCTTCTGGGAATACTTAGCATTGATCAGAGACTCTCCGAGCGCACCCAGTTGGGAGTCGGTGAGTGCAGCGAGTTTTCCGTTTGAGGCAGAGATTGCATCTTTCACAGCTCCGGTGAGGAGCTCGGTCTTGAATGCGTTTTTTGAGTGACGTTTCACTACGTGACCGATTTCGTGTCCGATTATGCCTACGAGTTCATCATCGTCCATAATATCCATGAGAGCAGCGAAAACTCGAACGCTGCCATCCGGGCAAGCAAATGCATTGACATCGACAACATTGTAGACCTTGAAGTTCAAAGGAATTCCATCTGCGTCGGTGATACCCTCCACGAGCTTGTTGAGGCGCTGTGTATATGGGTCATCGTCGGGAAGGACCGGATTGTGTTTATCCATCCAGTCGACTGATTCCTTAACGTAGTCAGCCATCTGCTGGTCAGTGAGTGTAAAGGCCTGGACCGCTTTAGTTGCACTGCCTACAGCTTTTTTAAGGTTAAACTGAGCGTGAGCGAGATTGGCACATGCCAGCATGACCAAGGCAGTCATAACTTTCATCAAGTTGTTTCTCATAATTTTATTTCATTTCATTAGAAGGTTTATATGTCTTTGTTGGCTCATGTAAAATATCGTTGAGCAGATTAATTACAAAGTTAATTATTAAATCCTGTAATTACAAATTTATTCCGTATAAAATGATTCCATGCGCCACGTGAGCGGCGCATGGAATATATGCTTCATTTCTATTTTTGTGCGGATAAAATATACACTCACTTTCTGATAACCTTCTCAGTACGTACGCTTCCATCTTCCATAGTAGTACGCTTGATAAAGATACCATTTCTTGCGCCGGAAGCAATCCTTCTTCCGCTAAGGTCGAACATTTCATTCTTAGACACTGAGTTGGAAACGATAGAATCTACAGAGACAAGCTCTCCTTCGGTGTTAACGGTTACGATCTCGCTTTCTCCTCTTATATCTCCATCGATATATAAAGCGCGAATTCCTATAGTCTCGATATCCTTGCGCTTAAACGCGATTCCATGATAGTTTCCATATGAGTAAATGTCTTCATCGGTCGACAGGAAAACAGGGATATCGGTGATTTCTGTGATGCCTAATTCTCCGAGATCAGGATACTCTTCAGAAGTGAAGGTATAGAGCTCGCCATTGATGAAGATGTTGTAATAGATGTTGTTGTCCAAAAGAATCTGTCCATCCTTGTTGTCACCGAAGATGTTGAACTCTATTGAGTAGCTATAAGAAGGATCCATGAACTCAATGTCGGAGACTGCGATCACTTCAGGAGCGAGCGGAGCATAATCTGTAATCTGACCCTGAGAATATATGCGGTCGATTGCATAATACTCACACGGATAAGTCTCAACGTTGCCAAAATTGAATATCACATATGAATAGTCATATCCTTCTGTTATTACGGGGCGGAATACATTAGTCTCCGGATCGTAGTTAAGCACAAGAGGATCTTCAACAATGTCAAATGAATACATGACTTCATCCCAATCTTCATTATACCATGAAAGCCCGACACCTGCCATCATGAAAATGTAGTGGTTGTAGTATTTGCCAAGGAACTGGTCAGAAGGAATGGTAAGTGTATTCTTTTCTTTGTCAAATTCTCCATAAATCACTGCATCAGGCATTCCGCTTGCCAGACCCTTGATATAAGTGGTTCCGTCGAGCTCACCTATGCCAATCGGACGAAGAACCGTATGGTCCCAGCCGGTGAATTCATCTGCAAGGATGTATGTGTAGTCATATTTTATACCTTCCGGAATCTTTGCCGGAGTGGCTTCAAAAGGTAGGACGTTGAGATACATTTCTCCGTATCCTTGCCATGCGCCTTCGAAAGTGACGCCAAGCATATAGTCATCTTCCATTCCATAGCTTCCATCTTCCATTTTAGCAAACAGGATGCTTCTCGTCTCTTCAGCCGGGATGAATGTAGTGTAATATTCATCCGGATCATCGGGCGATTCAATTTCAGCATATTCGAGCACATCAACAAATAGTGTGAAAGAACCATCCTCATCTGTAGAAGTATATAGAGGTTGCGGAAACTCAAAAAGCAGGCCTTCATCAGTTACTTTGCCTTTGATATAAGTGTCCCAGTCAAGCATACTGATGGGATTTTTGAGATAGACCTCTCCATTGTCGGTCCAAACTCCTTCGTAGGCAATGCCATAAGTCTCGTCCATCGACACTTCATCATAGTAAAGATAGAAGGTATTAGAAGAGCCAAGCATAGTCTCTACTTTTCCTTCCGGAGCTTCGGTGATTACGTTTGCCTCTCCTTCTTCAGCGCGTGTCATGGCTGATGCCTTTGCCATTTTAGCTCTCTCTATGACAGGAGAAGACATCAGGGATCCAAATTTTTGTGTAGATTGAGAAGGGATTCCCGGAGTGACAGCAGCATTGCTCTTCCTCGATACGTTAAGGGTTGCAAAAGCCGACATAGTCAGTGTGGCGGCTGCAAGAGTAAGTAATAATTTCCTCATAAGCGATCTCGTGAATTTGTGATTATTTTACTTCTTTTTTTATTCAAATGCAAATATAGACCAAAAATCCACAAGATTACTTAATCTGGTTTAAGAAATTTACTTTTTGTGAAGATTTGGGCGTTTTGGGGTTGTGGCGTTTTGAGGCTTTGGAATTAGCCTTTTAGAAGGCGGCGCTTCAGAACGCTGAAGTATTCGGAAGTTATACCGAGATAGGATGCGATGATTTTTTGTGGTACTTTCTCGAGTATCACGGGGCGGTATTTCAGCATTGCCTCGAATCGTTCGCGGGCAGTGCCATTGTTGATGGTGCTTTCTTTGAATTCATGACTGTAAAGCTCTCCATAAGCATTATGCAACATAAAGATTGCAAAGCTATTGTCATTTTCTACAGTTTTCCAGAATTCCTTTTCCGGTATGCGAAGGATTGTAGAGGGGCAGCATGTCTCCACTTGATAGTAGGATGGCCCATGCATCACAAACGAATGTTTTGATTCGAAGATGGTTCCAGGCAATCCGAAGCCGAAAGTGCGTTCTTTTTCTCCATCGAAATCCCACACTCGGATGATGCCGTCTTTGACAATGAAGACATCGGGGCAAATCTTCCCCATCTCAATGACAACATACTTTGCGTCTACACGCATCCATTCAGCTTGCCTAAGCGCATGATCAAGTCCGGGGCCGGCCGGAAGAAAGCCTACCTCTTCTTTCAGGAGATTTTTCATTTCTTCTATCTCCCGATGGTCTGCGCCATGGTTGATTGTCATCTGTCTTTAATTTCGTTTTGATGAGTTACCTTCATACCAGTCTATGTAAGCCTGGTTTACTCGTCGGATGCCACCTTGCGTAGGATAGTTGCCAGAGAAATACCAGTCGCCCGGATGATTCGGGCATGCCTTATGAAGACCCTCCACAGTCTGGTAGACGATTTCTACCTCCATATCCTGCGGCTTCACCATTTTTGCAATCTTGTGTGAGATCTGCTGATCAGTGAAATGGGAATAAATGTTTTTGACATGATTAGTCAGAGGCTCATCATTCGATTTCTCCACTTCCTTTTTGCATGCAGCATATGTTGAGGCGAGCACATATTCCATTCCGCGTTCCTTCAGGAGTGCTACGGCAGCCTTGAACGCGATGAATTCATCCATGCGGCTCATATCTATGCCGTAATAGTCGGGATATCTTACTTGAGGCGATGACGACACCACGACAATCTTCTTTGGATTAAGCCGCGCAAGCATATTCAGGATTGACTGTTTGAGAGTCGTGCCGCGAACTATAGAGTCGTCGATCACTACCAAAGAGTCGATTCCGGGGCGAAGGCAACCATAAGAGATGTCGTAAACATGGGCTGCCAGATCATTGCGAACATCACCTTCTGCAATGAAAGTGCGGAGCTTGATATCCTTTATGGCGGCTTTTTCTATCCTCACCTCGGTTTCCATGACTTTCCTTATGGATTCACGATTCAATTTGCCGTCACTTTGAAGAGCGAGAATACGGTTGGCTTTATATTCGTTGAGATACTCTTCAAGACCCTCCACAAGGCCATAAAACGCGACTTCAGCTGTGTTGGGAATATATGAGAATACGGTATTGGAAATGTTTCCTTCCACTGCATCTACCACTTTGTCTACAAGCAGACGTCCAAGCTCTTTTCGCTCATTATAGATTTCACTGTCGCTTCCACGTGAGAAATAGATACGCTCGAAGCTGCATTTTGAATTGGACTGCTGAGGCAATATTCGCTCTATCGTAGGGATGCCATCAATTGACACAAGCAGTGCTTCTCCCGGTTCAAGCTCGTGTATGCTGTCTTGCGACACTCTGAAGACTGTCTGTATCTGCGGACGTTCAGAAGTTGCAATTATAATCTCGTCGTCAATATAATAGTACGCCGGCCTTATTCCGTTAGGATCGCGGAACACGAAAACGTTGCCTGACCCGGTGGCACCACAAATCACGTATCCTCCGTCCCATTCAGGAGCTGATGCCTTGAGTACATTTCGAATGTCAAGTTCCTCTTCTATGATTTCCTCAAGGTTCTTGTCAACAAAATTTTCAGGGTCATTGTCGCGATGAATTCTGTATAAGCGATGGTTCTCCTTGTCGAGGGCATACCCGAGCATTTCAAGAAGAATGATGGTGTCGCTGTGAAGTCGAGGATGTTGCCCACGGCTCACTACCGAATCGAAAAGAGTGTCGACGTTTGTCATGTTGAAGTTGCCACACATCAATAGATTACGACTTCTCCAGTTATTTCGGCGCAAGAAGGGGTGAACATACGACATTCCGCTTTTCCCAGTAGTGGAGTATCTTAGATGTCCGAGATAAATTTCACCAATCATTGGAGCCTCAGTCTCAGCTTCGAGGGGAGTCATATTTTCAAGACCGGCTTCTTCAAGACGCTTACCGATACGATTGAATATCTCCTGGATGGCTTGCGGACCTAACTCTCGCTCTCTCCAGACGTATTCATGCCCCGGATTTGCCTTTAGGTTGACAACTCCGACACCGGCGCCTTCCTGCCCTCTATTGTGCTGTTTCTCCATTAGAAGATATAGCTTATTGAGGGCATACGCGTAGCTGCCATATTTTTCTTTGTAGTAGCTTATGGGCTTGCGGAGGCGGATCATAGCAATGCCGCATTCATGTTTCAGTGGTTCCAAGATTGTAATTTTTTTACCTGTTCTTTACTGTAGATGGTGCCCTGAAGCGGTTTCACTCGCTTCAGGACTATATTTGTCATTTAAATTTGTGGTCGCAGTAGCGGCAACGCAGAGATCCATCTGCCGAGCGGTAGGCGCGGCGAGGTGATTTTTCATTGCGTGTGATGCACTTCTTGTTTTCACAACGCAGATGGTCAGGAACATCAACTTCCTCTACAGCCGGCATATCGTGCTTTGGATCATCTTTCCAGTCAAGAAGGCTTGAGATGAGAGCCATACGCACAAACTTGCCATTCTCTACCTGACGGAAATATGCAGCCCTTGGGTCGGCATCGACTTCCTCGAGAATTTCGTTGACGCGTGGAAGTGGGTGGAGCACAGCCATCTTTTCTTTTGCAAGCTTCATCTTGTCGCAGTCGAGCACAAAAGAATCTTTCACTGCTTCGTATTCGTCTTCATCAAGGAAGCGTTCTTTCTGTACACGTGTCATATATAGCACATCAAGTTCAGGCATTGCTTCCTCAAGAGTGTCCACTTCCTTATATTCAAGGCCAAGACGATCGCATACGTCCTGCTTTATATAGTCAGGAAGCCTCAGCTGTGGAGGGGCGATAAGCACTATCTTTATCCCTTTTTGGCGCGACAAAGCCTTGATGAGGCTGTGGACAGTGCGTCCGAAGCGCAGGTCGCCACAGAATCCGATTGTAAGATTGTCGAGTCTGCCGAGCTCTCTTGTGATAGTAAGAAGGTCGGTCAGTGTCTGTGTGGGATGAGCGTGGCTTCCGTCGCCGGCATTTATTATTGGCACACGGCTCACTTCAGTGGCAGCAAGCTGAGCACCCTCCAAGAAATGACGCATGGCTATGATGTCGGCGAAATTCTCTACTACACGGACAGTATCACGCACTGTCTCACCCTTGCTTACAGAACTGCTTGCAGCATCAGCGAAGCCGAGCACGTTGCCTCCAAGTTCCATCATCGCTGCTGTGAAGCTTAGGCGTGTTCTCGTAGAAGGTTCATAGAAGAGAGTTGCGAGTTTCTTGCCCTTGCATTTCTCTGAATATTTTGCTCTGTTGGCAATGATGTCTAGAGCAAGGTCAATGATTTCCCTGGTTTCTTCTACCGACAGGTCGGTAGGGTCAATGAGATGTTTCATCTTCTGTCTAAGGATTTATTATGCTTCCATCCAGGATGTATCGCTTGGATTGTCACGGAATTTAAGGATACGGTTTTTCCATACCGGTTCGATGTAGCCTTCTTCAGCAGCCACCTCCACGAGTGTGTCGAGATTAGAGAGGGAGTGGTTGGTTACGTTTGCAGCTGCAAGTCGATCAGTGGCTTTCTTCATTCCATATGTGAAAATGGATACGATGCCCAGTACTTCAGCACCCTCTTCGCGAAGAGCCTCCACGACCTCTATGCAGCTACCGCCGGTAGAAATAAGGTCCTCAACTACCACGACCTTTGTTCCGGGTTCGCATTTTCCTTCGATGCGGTTGCCCCTGCCATGGTCTTTGGCTCCTCCGCGTACGTAGCCCATTGGTTTGTTGAGGAGCCATGCAGTGATGGCTGCATGAGCGATGCCTGCAGTAGATGTGCCCATCAGCGATTCAGCTTCGGGGTAATATTTTGTGATGAGTTCAGCGAGTCCTTCCTCGATGTCCTTGCGTACTTCGGGATAGGATAGTGTAAGACGGTTGTCGCAATACATAGGGCTCTTGATGCCTGAAGCCCAAGTGAATAGATTTTCAGGACGAAGGAATACAGCGCCTACGCTGAGAAGATCTTTGGCTATTTTCTTTTCCATGATTTAATAAATTCATAATTCATAATGCATAATGCAAAATTATTAGTCTGCATATGCATAATGAACAATATTATAGTTTTTTTAATTGCGTAATAATTTATGCATTATGAATTATGCATTATGCATTAGTTTGAAGGAATTCGCGGCAGCATCTCTCATAGGCAGCCTTTGGATCCTCTGCTTTTGTGATCGGGCGACCTACTACGATGTAGTCAGAGCCGATCTCGCGGGCCTTTGCAGGAGTCATAACGCGCACCTGATCATCGGCAGCTGAGTCAGCGAAACGGATACCGGGGGTAACAGTCACGAATTTGTCGCCGCAAGCAATCTTTACTATAGCAGCCTCACGCGGAGAGCAAACAACACCATCGAGTCCTGACATCTGGGCATTCTTGGCGTAGCTGGCTACGACTGCATCCACTTCTCCAGGGATAAGGAGGTCTTCGTTCATCAGTTCCTTGCTTGTAGAAGTAAGCATAGTGACTGCTATGAGAAGAGGGCGTGTGCCATCCGGCCTGGTAAGGCCTTCAATGGCAGCTTCCATCATCTTGTGTCCGCCGAAAGCATGGAGGTTGGTCATGTCTACATCCAATTGTGAGAGCACCGACATCGCGCTTTTCACAGTGTTGGGTATGTCGCAAAGCTTCAGGTCGAGGAAAATTTTGTGTCCCCTCTTCTTTATCTCCTTAACGATTTCCGGACCTGCAGCGTAGAATAGCTCCATTCCTATTTTTACATATGGCTTTGTGTCGCCGAAGCGGTCAAGAAATTCGAGCGTCGCTTCCATTGAAGGGAAGTCGCACGCAATGATCACATCTTTCGCCATGATATTCCAATTATGTCTTTTATATTGTTTATTTTTAGTTTCTTCAAAACCTTGGGAAGTTCGTCAGTGATTTTCTTGCAAGCCATAGGGTCAACGAGGTTGGCTGATCCTACCTGAACCGCACTCGCTCCTGCCATCATCATCTCCACCACGTCTTCGGCATTGGAGACTCCACCACAGCCCATCACGGGAATGCTTACAGCCTGCGACACTTGGTAGACCATTCTGACAGCTACAGGGAAAACAGCCGGACCGGAGAATCCTCCCATTTTGTTGGCAATGACCGGGCTGCCGGTGTTGATATTGATTCGCATTCCGAGCAGTGTGTTTATAAGAGTCAAGCCATCGGCTCCGGCTGCTTCACAAGCTTTTGCTATCTCCACGATATTTGTGACATTAGGAGATAGTTTGATGAATACAGGTTTTTTGACTGCTGCTTTCACAGCACGAGTCACTTCAGCGGCTTGATCGGCAGACGTACCAAAGGCCATGCCTCCGTTGTGCACATTGGGGCAACTTACATTTACTTCAATAATGTCGACACCCTCGCAAGCATCTGCCATTCGGCATGCCTCCACATATTCATCGATTGAGAAGCCACTGACGTTGGCAATCACGCATCCTGAATATATCTTACGCAATTCCGGCACTTCGTGACTATAGACTGTCTCAGCCCCGGGATTTTGGAGACCAACGCTATTGATCATGCCGTCTGGTGTTTCAGCTATTCTTGGTGTTACATTGCCGAAGCGGGGGTTGAGGGTGGTGCCTTTTATTGAGATTCCTCCAAGAGTGTTGAGGTCATATATATCGGCGAACTCCTGTCCGAATCCAAAAGTGCCACTTGCCGGCACTACCGGATTCTTTAGTGCAAATCCACAGAGGCTCGTTTCCACTTTAGGTTCCCCTTCAAGTTTTCTATCGCGGGGAAGAGTTGGAGCAGGGGTGCCGTTCCCTTTGAAATGTCTCATCAGGAGGGCATCGAATACGGGACCATCCTTGCAAACGCGTTTAGGTCCCCAGGGCGTATCAATTGTGCAACCCATGCATGCTCCGAAGCCGCAACCCATGCGTTCTTCCATGCTGACTTCTCCTATTTCGCAGTCAAGTTCCCTGCCAAGGGCAGAGAGCATTGGAAGAGGTCCACAAGCATACCAGAAATCGAATCCTTGCATCTCAGGTTTACGAATTGCATCGGTCACAAATCCTTTCACTCCGGCTGAGCCATCAACGGTAGCAACTTCGACATCCGCTCCAAGCTTCCGGAAATTGTCGGCATAGAATATTTCTTCAGCTGTATTAAAGCCAAGAGCCACTTTCACTTTCTTGCCATCGGCAATAAGCTTGCGGGCGAGAAGATAGAGTGGTGGCACCCCTACGCCTCCTCCTGCGAGAAGAGCCGTTTCTTTGCAGCGTGAAGTGTCAAATCCTTTGCCTAATCCGGTGAGAAGGTCGAGTTCTGTACCAGGAGTCATTTCAGCCATTGCGTCAGTTCCCATGCCGACAGTCTTGAAGACGAGCGTGAGTCTGTTTCCTTCAATGTCGCACACCGATATGGGACGTCGCAAATATAGTCCCTGGATAGAAATCTCTACGAACTGTCCCGGCATGGTGAATGCGGAGCAGTCGCCTCGGAGCGTCATTTCGAAGACCGTCTCCGTAAGCCTTGTAATGCCTGTTATTTCGAATTTCATATGTTTCTTTGCGTTCAACCTTCAAAATTAATAGAATTAATCGAAAAGAGCAAATATTTATCGAGAATTGTGAATTAGGCACTGAGAATTTTTCATAACAGTGAGGTCTTTAGCATAGAAATAAACTTAGCATAGCAAATCCTCATCACATAATGCGGCACTAAAACTAAATACACCCTATAACAAATATATACTAACTCTACATATTGACGGCGTAGAAGAAGCAATAGAATATTTCTAACTAATTCTCAATAATACATGTTTTCTTTTCTAATATTCCATAAATTGAACATGTGAGTTAATGCTTGATATATCAGTTCTTAGTGGATCTTTCAACTGTGGTTTTCCTTAAGGTAAAGAAATAGAACACGGTCATCATTAGATCATTTCTCTGTTTCCTCTTGGAAAAGGTAAATACTTCAGTATTTTAATAAGGTAATAGACAGGGTTGAATCTCTGTAGGGAAGATAAACCTTTAATCTGAAAGTACTGTGTTAAATTCTTCCGAGTAGAGCTGATTATTTTGAAAATTCATAAATTATTATTAATTTTGCTGTTGAACTGGCAGTTCTAAGTGGCTCAGAGGAGCAATGACACTTGTGCTATTCAGTTCTTAAATATATGAAAGGCGTTTACTGCGTTTTTTTCTTGGCACCTTGAAACCTGAGAAATTTCAATTAGCGACCAAGAATGAAGCAATAGTAGATGCTCCAATGTACATTTATATGTCTTTGCTTTCTCAATCTAAATGGATTGGTGTAGCTTGTACAACATATACATGCTTCTTGGGGCCTTTACCATTGCTCATTCTGTCGCAATGGCAATCTCAGGGCCTCAAGGAGCGGAATGAGCTGGTAAAGGCTCCCGCTTTTCTTCCTTGAGTTGAATATTAAGCCATTATGGAGTCGATGACGTTTGTTTTAATCAATAAGAATGAGAAGAATCTTACTTACATTGCTACTGTCATTTTGTTGTCTTTTAGTGTACAGTAGAGATTTCCAATATGAGTATGAGGGTCAGACTCTCAACTATACGGTATTGGATGAAGAAGCTAAAACCTGTATGACAAAGTGTGGAAAAACAGATCTTGAACTTGATCCAGGTTATTATGAAGCAGGAAATAATGTTCAAGGTAAGGTTATAGTTCCACGTAGAGTCTCTGATGGAGAGAATGTGTATGAAGTTGTAGAGATAGGTTTCCGCTCATTTGTATTAACAAATATTACAGAGATAGAGTTGCCTAAATCAATTATTATTATTCATGATGAAGCGTTCAATATGTGTAAGAACCTTCAATCTGTTGTGTTGCCAAATAGTGTACAAAAAATAGGGAATTATGCTTTCTGGGAATGTGACAAGTTAGAATCACCAAAATTTGGAGATAATCTTAAAGAAATTGGTGAGTATGCATTTTATAATTGCGACAATATTCGTAATGTTGATATTCCTGACTCGATGACATCATTAGGTTCTAATGCGTTCTGTGCATGCAGTGCGTTAGTTAATTTAACAGTTGGAAATTCCCTTAAGATCATTCCAACATCAGCTTTTAATGGATGCTGGGAATTGCGTAATGTAACATTAGGTAAGTCCGTAGAAAAAGTAGATACAGCAGCATTTCGTCAGTGCATAAAATTGAATAATATTGAGTTTCCTGTATCTTTAAAATATATTGGTCCTGATGCTTTTGGACAAACACGTTTTACACAGTTAAATACAGGTGAAAACCTAATTGAAATTGGTAATAAAGCATTTTATGATTGTCCCTTTTTATCTAATGTCTTAATTAGTAAGAATGTTGAAAAAATAGGTATTGGAGCTTTCGGTAATTGTAAAAATCTTCGTGAAATATCAGTGGTTAATACCAATTCAAATTACTGTTCTGAAGAAGGAGTATTATTTACTAAAGAACAGGATATTTTATTGCAGTATCCCTTTGGAAAAGAAGGATATAGTTACGTTATTCCTGCACCTGTTATAGAAATTGCTGAGGAATCATTTTATAACAGTCCCTTGACAGAAATATATATTACTGACAATGTTAAAAAAATAGGACAAAGAGCTTTTTGTAATAATATTTCACTGGAAAAGGTTGAAATCGGAAATAAACTGGAAGTAATAGGAGAGGAAGCGTTTTATTGTTGTAGTAAACTTTCAAATGTAACCTTAGGTAGTAATCTACAAAAAATAGAAAAACGCGCTTTTGCTGTGTGTAAAAAGTTATCAGTTTTAGATTTTCCAAATTCTTTGACTGAAATAGGAGACAAGGCATTTCAAGAATGCGAGAAATTGATATCTGTTAGCTTCGGAGAAACACTTAAGTACATAGGAGACTGGGCCTTTCGTGGGTGTAAAATATCTAATAATATAGAATTATATGATAGCGTAGAATATATTGGGGAATACGCATTTTCTGGGTGTTCTTCAGAAGAAGTGTCATTGGGTAGTTCAATCAAGCATATAGGAGATTATGCATTTAGAGGAGGAAAGTTCGAAAGAATCGAACTCCCTGAGTCTTTAGAATATTTAGGTGAAGGTGCTTTCGGATATTGTAATAATCTCCAATCAATTACCGTACCCATTAAAATTTCATCATTACAAGATTATATTTTTAGAGATTGCGTGGCTTTAAATCAAATCACTTTACCGAATACTGTGACATCCATAGGAATGGGTGCTTTTATGGGATGTTCTAAACTCTCTGAAATAAAAATTCCAGAAACAGTTGATTATTTAGGAAGCGCAGCTTTTGAAGGATGTGAATCTTTGAAGGAGATTATTCTTCCTGAAATGCTTGACACAATACATTATTCTACTTTTAAAGGTTGTCCTTCGTTGAAGAATGTGGTGTTTGGAAAGAATCTTCGATCAATCGAACGGGACGCATTTGTTGATTGTAATAACCTCTCAAATCTAACGTTTCCTTCTTCGTTTACTAATATAGGGTCATGGGCTTTTTGTAGATGCTCTGCGATAGAAAGTTTATTACTACCGGAAGGCTTCGTTTCAATTGAAAGAAATGCTTTTCAAGAATGCGAAGGTCTCAAGAATATCGAACTTCCTAAATCATTAGTAGAAATCGGGAATTATGCTTTCAAACAATGTGATTCATTAGAAGAGATATATTATCCCGCAGAAGATCCGATAGTAGTATCTTCCGACATCTTTTCAGATATGATATATGAGAATGCAAAACTTTTTGTTCCAAGAGGAAGTTTGATGGTGTATTACCTATCAATGCCATGGGGGCAATTTGATAATATTGAAGAATATGATTTTACAGGAGTAGACCAAATTATAGATGAATTGGATTGGAAAAGTCCGATGGAGATTTATGATTTAAATGGTATATATCGTGCTTCAAATCTTGATGATGTTTCTGATGGAATTTACGTTGTCAAACAAAAATCAAAGATTCTTAAAATAAGAAAACATTAAAATTGTATACCCGACTTCACTTTTGATGTGTAGTCGGGTATGTTTTATGAAAAATGAAATATTGTAAAACCTATAGATTTATGTATTCATTTGAATAAAAGAGGGTAGACATTGCTGAGCAAGCTAAAAAAGCACTATTCGATGATGGGGGGATCGAGGCGACGGGTATTGGAAGAGAAATTGACGCCTATCAGGAATAGCCTACGGCCGTCGTTGCGATATGGGAGGTCATATTCCTTTACCTTTATCTGGTCCATTGCTTCCTGCGAAGATTTGTCAAATTTCAACTCTATGATGTAAATGTAATCGAGTGTCTTAATTACCAGGTCTATGCGACCATTGGATGTACGCACCTCCGTCTCGGTCTCAGTTCCTATTAAGGTAAGAAGGATATAGATAGCGTTGTGGAGATTGTTTTCGTTGTCCATCTTCATGTCATACGGTATGCCGGAGAAGAATATGTCAAGGTCCTTCATCAGCTTTTCCGGAAGTCCTTCGCGCAAATCCTCCACAATGTCGAAAACAACTCTGAGAGGCTCTCCACGCTTCACATTGATGTAGAGGGGAAGCAACCCTTCAAAAAGAGCTTCCTTCACTTCCTTATTGGGGACACCGAGAGAGACCGTATCTGTTCGGAAATCATAGTGCTTGATGGTGAGGTATCCAGCCTGATACAGCAGGGCCGTGGGGTCGGCGTTCTTAAGGTCCATTCCTTCAAGTGTGCGGAAACGGAATCGAGAGTTCAGTGTTTTTTCAAGGTCGACATCAAGATGCTTTAGCGGCTCGACGACAATGCTCGGGTCTCCGGTACGGCTCCAATAGTTGGAGATACTTCTATCAGCAAGCGCGCCCAGCAGTGACCATGGGTTGTAGATGTCGCTTCCCTTTTTGGCAAACCGATAACCATCGTAATATTCCTTGAGCATAATGCTCATCTCGTCATAGGAAGTTCCATAGTTTGCTGCAAGGGAGTCTATTCCCCGTTTGAAGTATTGGTGAAGTTCCGGTTCGGTGATGCCACAGATGTCTGCGAAGTCTTCAGAGAAGGTGATATCGCGCAGATTGTTCAAGTCGGAGAATACGCTCAGTTTGCTGAAACGACTGACTCCGGTGAGGAAAACCAGTTTTATGTGTTCGGCCGAGCTCTTGAAGTTGGAATATACCGATGCCAGTTGCTCCCGGTAATGCTCAAAATTTTCGTCATTCTCAATATTGCTCACCAATGGCTTGTCATACTCGTCAACGAGGATCACGACCTTGCATCCGGTCTTCTTATGAGCAGCTTCTATGATGTTGCCTAATCTGAGAGAATACGTTTCAGCCACGGCTTCAACACCATACAATTGTTCCCACTTTAAGAAATAATTGTTGAGTACCTTATCAAGTAAGCCTTTCTTCTTATACTTATCCACATTAAGGTCGAGCCTAAGCACCGGATAAGGTTGCCAGTTCCATACGGTGTCATTGATGAAAAGCCCCTTAAAAAGTTCACGTTCCCCTTTGAAGAAATATTCAAGGGTAGATAGAAAGAGGCTTTTGCCAAATCGACGCGGACGCGCCAGAAACCAGTATTGAGAGCCATTGTTGGCTATTTTCTCAACAAATGATGTCTTATCGACGTATATGCAGCCACTCTCCCGCAGTTCTCGGAAGTTTTGCTGACCTATGGGATATGCGCGTGATTCCTCCATATGAATTATTCTTGTCCGCAAATATAACATTATTTCCCGACATATCCAAACCTCCTTTCTCCAAGTGTTTGTTTTTGGAGTCGGTATTTTTTAGAAACAACTTCATTGATAGATCGGCTCCCATTTTCGGAAGCCGATCTTCATATGTTATTATCTGCTTATCATGCCGTTGCCTTTGCGGCCGTATTCGGCATCGATGGTCGATACTCCCATTGTGATTTCCTCAAGCACATCGAGAAGCACCCTGACTGTCTCGAGGGCTGTGAAGATTGTCACATTGTTTTCAATGGCAATGCGTCGGATATCATAGCCGTCGAGCCGGGTATTATGTTGGTTTACATCGATGGTGTTGATGACGTAGCTTACGTGGCCTTGACGCAATGAGCGCTCGATATCATTGCTCCCTTCGCTAAACTTGCCCAACGTGCGGCAACGAATCCCGTGGTCCTTAAGGAATTTGGAGGTGCCACGTGTAGCCTCAACGTTGAACCCAAGATCATAGAATCGGCGGATAAGTGGAAGAGCTTTTTCTTTGTCAGCGTCAGATACCGTCACAAGGAGTGTCCCATAGTTGAGCACCTGCATCCCTGATGCCTGAAGCGACTTATAGAGAGCTCTTGTCAGCATATCATCGTAGCCGATAGCTTCACCTGTCGATTTCATTTCAGGAGAGAGATAGGAATCGACTCCTTTGATCTTGGAGAAAGAAAAAGCGGGAGTTTTCACAAACCATCTCTTGCGATTGGGGTAAAGCGTCATCTCATAGCCTTGGCTCTTAAGACTTTCTCCAAGCATTACCTTTGAAGCAATCTTTGCCATAGGCACTCCGGTTGATTTGGAGAGAAATGGCACAGTGCGTGAGCTACGCGGATTGACCTCTATCACATAGACATTTTCATCTTTGTCAACAATAAACTGAATGTTATAGAGTCCGATGATGCCTATTGCCTTTCCGAGTCTTACAGTATAGTCGACTATAGTCTTTCTGACCTTTTCGCTCACACTGAAAGTCGGATATACTGAAATAGAATCGCCTGAGTGAATACCGGTTTTTTCCACATGCTCCATGATTCCCGGAATCAGCACATCAGTGCCGTCGCATATCGCGTCTACTTCCAGCTCCTTGCCCATAATATATTTATCGACAAGCACCGGACTATTGTCTGAGATATCCACAGCGTTCTGCAGATAGTGGCGAAGTGCCTGCTCGTTGCCAACAATCTGCATAGCCCTGCCTCCAAGCACGAAACTTGGACGCACGAGTACCGGATAGCCTATTCTTTCCGCAGCTTTTACACCACTTTCAATGTCGGTGACCGCCTCGGCATCCGGCTGAGGTATACCGGTCTCACGCATTATTCGTTCGAAGTGCTTACGGTCTTCCGCACGGTCGATTGCTTCAAGCCCCGTCCCGATGATATTCACCCCTCTTTCGGCAAGTGGAGCAGCGAGATTGATTGCGGTCTGTCCCCCGAGTGTCACTACGACACCTTCCGGCTTCTCAAGATTCACCACATTCATCACATCCTCTACTGTGAGCGGCTCGAAGTAGAGCTTATCGGATATGCTGTAGTCGGTGGATACCGTCTCCGGGTTGTTGTTGATGATGATTGCCTCGTAGCCCTGCTCGCGGATAGTCTGGATAGCGTGTACGGTGGAATAGTCGAACTCCACTCCTTGGCCGATACGTATAGGTCCGCTGCCAAGCACGAGGATTTTTTTCCTGTCGCTCACCACTGATTCGTTTTCATCCTCATATGTAGAGTAGAAGTATGGCACATAGGAATCAAACTCACCGGAACAGGTATCTATCATCTTATAGACTGGAACAATGCCAAGAGATTGCCTCATCTCGCAAATGTCAGATTCCGTACGGTTGCGCAGACGTGCTATGTAGCGGTCACTGAATCCCATCCTTTTAGCCTCTCTGAGCAGAGAAGCGTCGAGGGTCTCGGCATCACGGATCTCCCATTCCATTTTGATTATGTTGTTCAGTTTCTCAAGGAAGAATAGGTCAATTCCGGTTTTTTCGTAGATATGCCAGAGTGCTACCTTGCGTCTGAGGAGTTGTGCTATTGCCAAGAGCCGGTCATCGCGTCCTTCCTTTATGTATGTGAGGATTTCCTCAGTAGGCATTTCCTCGAATTTCTTCGAATAAAGATGGTCTACACCGGTTTCGAGTGAACGGATTCCTTTGAGGAGAGACTCCTCGAATGTGCGGCCCACACTCATGATCTCTCCGGTGGCTTTCATCTGCGTGCCAAGGCGGTTGGAAGCCTCGCTGAATTTATCGAAGGGGAATCTTGCGATTTTTGTCACCACGTAGTCAAGTGCCGGCTCAAAGCTTGCGGGGGTATTGGCAATTTGAATTTCATCGAGCGTCATGCCTACTGCAATCTTGGCACTCACACGCGCAATGGGATATCCCGTGGCCTTGGACGCAAGAGCAGAGCTGCGTGATACGCGTGGGTTAACCTCGATGATATAATAATTGAAAGAGAGGGGATCAAGGGCAAACTGCACGTTGCAGCCACCTTCTATTTCAAGGGCACGAATAAGGCGCAGTGCGGAATCACGCAGAAGCTGATACTCCTTATTGGTCAGAGTCTGGCTCGGTGCCACTACGACAGAGTCGCCGGTATGCACACCGACCGGGTCAACATTCTCCATGTTGCAGATGGTGATAGCCGTATCGTTGCTGTCGCGCATCACCTCATATTCAATCTCCTTGTATCCTTTGATGGATTTCTCCACGAGCACCTGATGCACCGGGGAGAGGGCGAGGGCATTGCGCATAAGCTCGCGCAATTCTTCCTCATTGTCGGCAAAGCCGCCACCCGTGCCACCAAGAGTGAAGGCAGGACGGAGAACAACCGGATAACCGATTTTTTCAGCGACTTTTACCCCCTCCTCGATACTGTTGACAATTTCGGAGGGAAGAACCGGTTCGCCAAGGCTTAGGCAAAGCTCCTTGAAAAGCTCGCGGTCTTCCGCTTGCTCGATGCTTTTGAAAGATGTACCAAGAATTTCCACCCCGCATTCTTCGAGAATTCCTTTTTTTGCGAGTTGCACAGCAAGGTTTAACCCTGTCTGTCCGCCCAGTCCCGGGACGATGGCATCCGGACGTTCGAAGCGGATGATTTTGGCTACATATTCCAATTTGAGGGGCTCCATATAGACCTTGTCGGCAATCCCCGTATCTGTCATGATGGTGGCAGGGTTGGAGTTTACGAGTATCACTTCATAGCCCTCTTCCTTCAGAGCAAGGCAAGCCTGGGTGCCGGCATAGTCAAACTCAGCAGCCTGTCCGATGATGATGGGCCCCGAACCGATCACCATCACCTTCTTGATATCTTTTCTCTTAGGCATTTTTCACCTCTCTTTCCTTTTTGTGTTCTTCCATATCGCGGATGAAAACGTCGAAGAGGTAGCCGCTGTCTTGCGGACCCGGGGCGCTCTCCGGATGATATTGTACTGAAAATATGTGTTCCTCCTTGTTTCTTACTCCTTCTACTGTGCCGTCGAGTAGGTTGAGATGTGTTATCTCAAGGTCTGTGTCGCGTATGCTTTCGGGTCGAACGGCGTAATTATGGTTTTGCGAGGTGATTTCTATTTTACCGGTCAGCATGTTCTTTACCGGATGGTTGGCACCGCGGTGTCCGAATTTCAGTTTGTAGGTCTTTGCTCCGAATGCAAGGGATATTATCTGATGGCCAAGGCAGATTCCGAAAATAGGGAGTTTTCCGCGCAGTTTCTTGACGAGGTTTCTCACTTCCGGCACATCTTCCGGGTCTCCGGGTCCATTTGAAATAAATATACCATCAGGTTTGAATGCCATTATTTGTTCGGCATCCATATTGTAAGGAACGATAATCACGTTGCAGCCTCTCTTGTTGAGCGAGCGTATGATATTGAATTTTATTCCGCAGTCAATTGCAACCACGTTAAACTTCTGGTTCTGGGTGCGGGAAAACCATCGCTTCTTGCAACTTACCTTTGCTACTACCTTTTTGTCAACGGGAGTGTCAGCAATCAGTTTCAGGGCTTCCTCAATAGGGGTGTCCACGGGTACAATTGCTGCACGCATGCATCCTTCATCGCGAATGATACGGGCAAGCCTTCGGGTATCGATACCGCTGATGGCAGGTATGTTTGCTTCCTCCAATGTCTCGGTCATGGTTTTAGTGTATCGGAAGTTGGATGGCGACTCACAGCATTCGCGCATCACCATTCCCCCGATTGTAGGTGACTTTGTCTCAAAGTCATCATCGGTGATACCATAGTTGCCGATCAGAGGATAAGTCATGACCACAATCTGGTTGGTGTAGGAGGGGTCAGAAAGAATTTCCTGGTATCCTACCATCGAAGTGTTGAAGACCACCTCTCCGACGATGCTGCGACGTGCGCCGCAGCTATGCCCGGGAAATTCCTGTCCGTTTTCCAATACAAGTTTTACGTCTGCGTCTTTCATACTTTGTTATAATGCATAATTCATAATGCATAATTCATAATTAATTGTCGCTGAAAAATACGGCGAGAAAGCATTTATGATTTTATGCTTATGATTGGAATGTGTTTATGTTGTCTGTAGAAACTTTTTTTCTGATTATTGCTGAAAAGCTTTTGAAGACTTGCTGTATCCCTGAAATATTAGATCTATCAGTTTTCCTTCGAATATTAATCTTTCAGGTTTTCCAGTTAGTTGCATTCCTTCGAAAGGAGTCGCTTTTCCCTTGGAGGCGAAATTTTCAGGGTTTACAGTCCATTTTTTATCAAGATTGAAGACTGCGAAATTGGCTTCGCCATCCACTTCAAGTCCGAAGATACGACGTGGATTCAGGCACATCAGTTCCACGAGCCTTTCAAGCGTAATTATTCCTGTCTTGACCAGATGTGTGTAGCAGACGCCAAATGCGGTCTCAAGACCTACTACTCCCATCGCGCTTCCCTTTAGCCCACGGCTTTTCTCGTCGGCAGTATGTGGAGCATGGTCGGTAGCGATGCAATCGATGGTGCCGTCTTTTATTCCCTCAATCAGAGCATCGCGGTCTTCGCGGCTTCTGATAGGGGGATTCATTTTGAATCGACCCTCATCCATCAGGTCTTCGTCGCAGAATACAAGGTAATGTGGACCCGTCTCGCAAGTCACTTTTACGCCCCGTTTCTTAGCCTGACGTATTAGCTCCACACTCTCTTTGGTGGATATGTGGCAGACGTGGTAGCGGCAACCTGTTTCTTCTGCAAGTTTTAGGTCGCGCTCAATTTGTCCCCACTCGCTTTCTGAGCAGATTCCTTTATGTCCATTTGCTTTGCAGTATTCCCCGTCGTGAATATAGCCTCCTTTCAGAAGATCATTCACTTCGCAGTGGGCTGCGATAATGACGTCAAGCCTTGCGGCTTCTTCCATGGCTTTGCGCATCATCTCCTCGCTTTGCACTCCGCTTCCATCGTCAGAGAAGGCAATTGCATATTCACGGAGGGTTTCCATGTCGACAAGTTGGCGCCCTTTGCGGTCGATAGTGATTGCTGCATAGGGATACACGCTGATTGCGCCATCTTCCTTGATATGGTTTAGCTCTTCTTCGATATGCTCTACGGAGTCTGGGGTAGGGTTAAGGTTTGGCATTGCGCATACGGCAGTGTATCCACCCATCATGGCAGCAGTGGTCCCGGTAGCAATAGTTTCCTTAGCTTCGAATCCCGGTTGGCGCAGATGGACGTGTACGTCGCAAAGGCCATAAGTCACGAGTTTGTCTCGCATTATGTATTCTAAAGTTGCCATATTCTCCGGAAAGATATGGCCTCCTCGTTCGATTCTTATGATTTTTCCATTGATTACCTCGATAGAGGAGCCCGGTGAGGCTCCTTCATCATCTACCCAGATACAATGGCTAAGAATGTAATGTCGTGGCATATCTTCAGCCGGCAATTCGTGATAGAGCATAATATAATGTGTTAAGAAGTTTATAAATCAGGCGACCGGAATGCTTACATAAAAAAAATACGCATCCCCTTTCGGGGGTGCGTATCCCTTACGGCATTTCTGCCATATGTTTATTTCTTATATGTTGCATAATCGGTCTCATTTCGACTGCAAAATTACTAATTTTTTCGGATACTCACAAAATTTTTCTTGAAAATATGAAAATCTATAAAAGCAAACAGAAGCTTGCAGCGGAGACGGCTTCGCAAGAATGGCAGGTTTCAGCCCCAGAAGAGGTAGGCGATGAAGACGGCGGCGATGGCACCGGTGATGTCGGCGAGGAGAGCGTAGCCGGCTGCATAGCGGGTCTTCATTACCCCTACGGAGCCGAAATATACTGCGAGGATGTAGAATGTGGTGTCGGTGCTTCCTCTGACTACTGCTGCAAGGCGGCTGACGAACGCATCAGCACCCTCCGCTTTCATCACATCAAGCATCATGGCGCAGCTGCCGCTTCCGCTCAGTGGCTTCATCAGCATCGTCGGCAAAGCCCCTACCCATTGGGTGTCGACTCCGCAATATGCCAGGGCATAAGATACTCCCCCTGTCAATGCGTCAAGGGCTCCTGATGCCCTGAACATGCCGATGGCTACAAGAATTGCCACAAGGTAGGGGATGATTCCGACAGCAGTCTTGAATCCCTCCTTCGCTCCTTCGATAAAGCTATCATAGACATTTACTTTCTTACGGATTCCTGCCAAAATGAAAAGAATAATTACGCTGAAGAGGAGGAAATTAGCAGCAAAAGTGGAGTATGATTCCACTTTCTCAGCAGGCAATGTAGAAAACCACCAAGCTACTCCTCCAACTACTGCAGCTATTCCCCCAAGCCAGCTCCAAAGCACTGCATCCATCCTTATCCGCTGCTTAAGGCACAATGCTATAAGGCCCACAAGTGTGGCAATGGCAGTGGCAAGTAATATTGGGATAAAGATATCTGTTGGATTTGCTGCACCTCCCTGCGCCCGATACATCATGATGCTCACAGGAATCAGGCAGAGACCACTGCTATTGAGCACCAAAAACATTATCATGGCATCAGTGGCTGTGTCTTTCTGCTTGTTGAGAGTCTGCATCTCCTGCATTGCCCGGAGCCCCATCGGAGTAGCTGCATTGTCGAGGCCCAGCATGTTGGCTGTGAGATTCATGAAGATTGCTCCCATGGCAGGATGATCTTTAGGAATGCCCGGGAAGAGACGTGAGAAAAAGGGGCTGACAAGCTTTGCCATTCCGGTAGTGACTCCTCCCTTCTCACCTATCTTCATTATTCCCATCCATAGAGATAGCACTCCGGTGAGTCCAAGAGAAATCTCAAATGCAAAAGCAGCCTGAGTAAAAGAGGCATTCATTATGTCGCTCCAGATGACTGTCTCTCCTGTGGTCAGCGACACGCCGACAGCCATCAGGAAAGCCACGATCAGGAATCCTATCCAAATATAATTAAGTATCATCCCTTTAGCTTAATTCATAATGCATAATTCATAATGCATAATTCATAATGCATAATTCATAATGCATAATTCATAATTCATAATGCATAATTCATAATCACTTCTATCAAAACTTCTTAAGACTCAAGACTTAAGACTCATTGCATTCGGTGAAGGAGTGGTGGTGGGAGTGGCATTCGTGGATGCCTCGGTCTACGATGATATGGCGGTTTGCCATGCCTGATATTACCGACATCTCGTGGCTCACGAGCACTATCGTATGCTCCTTGGCAAGGTCTTCCATCATCGAGTAAATCTGTCGCTCGAAAGTCTTATCCACATAGCTGAGAGGTTCATCAAGAATTATGATCTCAGGGTTTGAGACAATAGCTCGCGCAAGAAGTGTGCGCTGGAGCTGACCGCCGGATAACACCCCTACATTACGGTTAAGGTAATCTTTCACTCCGCACATCTCTACGACTCTTGTGAAGTCATCCTCGTCTTGCTTGCTCCTTTTTGCCAGAAGACCTTTGATTTGTCCCGACTTGATGGCTTCCCCTACTGTGATGGGGAAACGTGTGTCGATATTGCTTTTTTGTGGAAGATAGCCGATTCGGAGACGCTTAGTCTCAACCCCGTCATGAAAGTATGCGACTTTTCCTGCTGTTGGCTTAATCAGACGAAGCATAATGCGGAGAAGAGTGGTCTTCCCACCTCCATTCGGTCCGGTGATTGCCATGAAGTCTCCTTTATCCACGCTTAGCGACACGTGGTCGAGGATCACCTTATGGTCAAACCTGACAGTTATGTCGTCAATCCCGATTAATTTCATTTGCTGTTTTCATTAGGTCGTTAAGCCACTCGGCAGAGTTAAGCGACACCTCGATAGTCTGCAGCCCAAGCTGCTTGGCAGCCTCTTCATCGCCGGGAGAAGCATGCTCTTTCTCCATTATAAAGACTTCTGTGCCGGATTCTTTCATCAGCTTCATCTGTTGGCTAAGTTGCAGCGGCGAAGCTTCCTTGCCTGATGCCTGTAGCGCTATCTGGGATAGTCCGTAGTCTTTGGCGAAATATGACAGAGAAGGGTGCCTCATGGCAAAGCTCTTTCCTGAGATATTCATATTGCAGATTGAATCATCCATAGCCTGCATGCGTGTCTTAAGTTTTTCTCCAGCCTTTTGGTAGACATCAGCTTTTTCCGGATGAATAGCCATCAGGTATCGGGTCATATTGTCGGCGATTTTGATACTGTTTTTGATCGATGCGAGCATATGCGGGTCGAATTCCTCTCCGTCATGATCATGACCGTCATGGTCATGATGTCCGTGCGTGCCGATGATTTTCTCTACCCCTTCTGTACAGTCTACGACTTTTAAATCAGGGAAATTTGATGCAATATTCTCTGTCAGCGACTTTTCGAAGCCATCAGTGCCGAGAGTGAAAAATGCTTCAGATTTTCCGAGTCCCTTCATGGTGCTGATCGACGGTTGATATGTCTCCGGGTCGCTTCCGGCAGGAAGAAGGGTCACGATATCGAAGTCATCACCTGCTATTTGCGTCAGCATCCATGCCTGTGGCTCGAAACTGACAGCGATTGCAGGGCGGTCATCTTTCAGACCGCCACCGCAACCGCTTAATATCACCAGCAGGATGCTGAATATAGAGAGAAGTCTCATATTTTTCGTATTCCCATTATCTCACGTACATCCTTGAGTGTCTTGGCAGCATATTCTCGTGTTCGCTCTGCGCCTTGCTTCACGATCTTTGATAGATATTCGTCATTGTCGCGGATGTCGAGGATACGTTGGCGGATTGGCAGTGTCACCTTGAGCATGTCTTCGGCAAGCTGCTTCTTGAGGTCGCCATAGCGGATGCTGCAGTCGGCATATGCCTTGCGGAAATGGTCGGTGGTGTCTTTGCCGCTCACGAGGTCCATAAGTGTGAAGAGGTTTTCCACAGGCTGTGATACCGGTGAGTTCGGCTCTGTGGGACCGGCATCCGTCACATCTCTCATCACTTTCTTGAGGAGTGTCTTCTCATCGTCAATGAGGTAGATGCAGTTTGCCTCTGTCTTACCCATCTTGCCGCTGCCGTCAAGCCCCGGCACCTTGATGGCTTCGCCACCGAAATTGAAGTTGACAGGCTCTTTGAAATAGTCCACGCCATAGAAAGAGTTGAAACGGCGGCCGAAGCGGCGAGTAAGTTCGAGGTGCTGTTCCTGGTCTTTGCCTACGGGGACATAGTCGGCATGGTGGATGAGGATATCGACGGCCATAAGGGTGGGGTAGGTGAGGAGTCCGGCATTTACGCGGGCATTGTTGTTTTGGTTGCCGATGATTTCTTTTTCAATTTCATCTCCTTCAGAAGTGATGCCGAGGACTTTGCGGGCTTTGTCTTTGAATGAAGCGGTGCGCATCAGTTCGCCGATACCAACATGCATATTCATTAGCAGATACATTTCGGATATTTCCGGTATGTCGCTCTGCACGTAAAGGATATTCTTGTCAGGGTCAAGACCGGCAGCAAGGTATTCAGCAAGAATCTGCTTCACGCTTTCGTGGAGTGCCTTGGGGTCGGGGTTAGTGGTCAGGGCATGTAGGTCAGCGATGAAGTAGCGGCTGTCATAGTCATCCTGCATACGCACGAATTTCTGAAGCGCTCCATAGTAATTACCAAGATGGAGGTTGCCGGTGGAGCGTATGCCGCTCAATACAATTTTTTTGCTTCCGTCGGGACGGAGATTGCTATTCTGGTCAGCCACGGGGGCAGTCTTTTCTGAATCCATATTTCGTGATTTTGTGATTTTTATGCAAATTTAGTGATAAATCCGCACTTTTGCAAACATTAATTCATAATTCATAATTCATAATGCATAATTAGGCCAGAAAAAAGACTCGGAATTTTTCCCGAGTCTTATATTGAGTAAATGGTCTAATAAATGTATACTATCATAGAAGTTTTAGCATCAGAATTTCAGTGACTAACAATTATGCATTATGCATTATGAATTATGCATTAATGCTAAAGGTTGAAGTAGTAGGTGCCGGTGGAGAGGTTGGCATACCAGGAGTAGGGGACGCCGCGGAGGGTGTAGGCGGTCTGGAATGCGGGGATGTCGAGGTTGCCCCCTTCCCACATCTGGGTCCAGGGATTCCATGCGTTTTCTACCGTCACGTCATAGTAGAAGCCATTCCATTCCCAGCTTACAACCATCGGGATAGTTTCCCAAACTCCTTGTGCATCATAACCGACGGCTATCACTTTAGATTGACCGTAGTTGTAACCGGGTCCGTTGTTATAAGGACCGGAGAAAGAGCCGGGACCCCATGGGCCACCATTCATCATGGAGTTGCTTGTGCCCCACATCGGGACGTTTGGTCCGAAACCTGCGCCCGGACCGGGACCTTGCGGCACGTTTGGAGTGAATGCTCCTCCTGCACCGGGTGCGGGTGCGCTGTTGCCGTTATTGGGAGTGAATGCGCCCCCTGAGCCGGGAGCCGGAGCGCTATTTTGTGCGGATATTGTGCTTATTGCGACGATAGCTGCTGCTATCAGGGTGAAGATTCTGTGTGCTTTCATAGTAGTTTAAGTTTTTTAGTGGATGTGTGTTTTGTAAGTTAAACGTTTAAAAGGTTTAAAAGGTTTAAAAGGTTTAGTCATATAGTGGATTAAAGCCCTTAAGGTCCTTAAAGTCCTAGCCCTTAAATGGGAAAACAGAAGGCTTAAAAATCGGTTTAAGCCGATTTCTAAGCATTCTTTTAATTATGCATTATGCATTGTGCATTATGACTTGCTTTAGCTTGGGCGTAGCCAATTATGCATTATGCATTATGCATTGTGCATTATGCATTATGAATTATGCATTGTATTAAAGGTTCGGGTTGATCTTGCTCCAGTCAGCGATCGGAGGCATGATGCCCAGCTCGATCACTTCGTCGCGGAGTGCGCAGAGGTGCTTGTAGCTCTGCTCGAGTTCCTTTTCTTCTTCCGGTGTGCCGGTCATAGGCTGAACTGTCACGCCTTCCTTGTCGATGGTCGTCTCCATAGCCATCATGATATGACTGAAACGGTCATTGTTTACATATGTGCCGACAGGCCAACGGAACATTGCGCCACCCATTGCAGCCTCAATCATCTCGATCGACAGATATGCCGGGCTCTGGAATGAGCTGCGTCCGCGGAGTTCTATAATTCTCTTTCCCCCTTGGATCACTCTCTGCTTCAGGTCTTCCCAAGCCTCATGTGTAAGCGGTTCGGTACCAATGAAGTCTACGAGCGGCTTGCCGTTGACCTTTGCTGTAGATGCGAAAACTGCCATCTGCTCGCCATGTCCGCCATAAGTGCGGCAGTTGACGATATTGTCAGGCTCTACGTTGAGCTGCTTTGAGAGCTCGTTGCGGAGGCGTGTGCTGTCGAGGGCAGCGAGAGTGGAAACCTGACTTGGCTTCAACCCGCTGTAGAGAAGTGTGATAAGGCCGGTGATGTCAGCAGGGTTGAAAATCACTACGATATGCTTCACATCGGGGCAATATTTCTTCACATTCTTGCCGAATTCTTCAGCGATTTCAGCATTCCCTTTGAGAAGGTCTTCGCGGGTCATGCCTGCCTTGCGGGCAGCGCCTCCGGAGTTCACTATATATTTTGCATCCTTAAGAGCTTCAGCAACATCAGTGGTGTATGTAAGGTTAAGTCCTTCAAAACCACACTGCTTCAGTTCTTCTGCCACACCTTCCAGTCCGGGACCGTATGGGTCGTAGAGGCAGATGTTTGGAGTAAGTTTTTTCATAATGGCTGTCTGGGCCATGTTGCTGCCGATCATGCCGGCAGCTCCGATGATGACGAGTTTGTCATTCGATAGGTAATTCATATTCTATATAAGATTAAAAGCGTTGATAAACTTACATTATCAACGCTTATATGGGTGCTTATGTTCAGACTCAGGTGGGAGGCTGGGAAGCCTCCCTTCCATAGTGGAAAGCCTGCTTTCCATGTCAGTTCATGGCGAGTGGGGTGATGTTGATGGTGGTGGAGATTGAAGGGATGTTGTAGCCTTCGCTTTCGTTTACTGCCATGTCCTTTTTTCCGGGCGTGATGATTACCGGCATTCCCGGTTCTACCATATCTACCATCTTCATTATGTTTTCGTTGGTAAGGCGGATGCATCCGTGGCTACGGCGTCCTCCGATGCTCCAGGGAGCAGCTGTGCCGTGAATCCCTATGCATGTGATACCCGGAATATTCAATCTTATGAATCGGGGTCCGAATTCCCCTGTCTTTTCGCTGACCACCCCGTTGTCATCCACATAGTGCCAGTCAGTGCTGTTTTGTATTTGTTTCACCGAGAAGAATCCTTCCGGGGTGCGGGAATCGCCAGTGGTGTGTTTTGTTCCGTAGTTTTTGGCGCAAGCCATCCCGAAACATTCCTGTTCTACTCCGAAGCGGTTGAACTTTATTACTTTCATTCGGCTCTTGTCTACCACTACGAATCCGTCATGGTCGCTGTTGATGAGTTTCTCAACATAGCTGAGTTCTTCATTTGCCATCTGGGGAAGAATTCCGCGGGCGTACTCCTCGCTGTTCTCTGAATTCATCATGAATTCAATGGCGCCTGCTGCTGATGAGAAAGTGTAGTATGGCTTTACTTCTGGAAGGATGGAATCATTCTGAGTCAATCCGGCCACTTCTATTTCCTGATCCATTACGGGAAGATCACTTTTGCTGCTGAGAGCATCTGCTGAAAGTGCAAAGAGGCCTAAGCAAGAGGCTGCGATGAGATAGTTAAGACGTGTTTTCATAGTGGGTAAGGTGTTAAGTGTGTTTTTCAGTGTATTGTGTGTTTTTCTTTGTCATTATAACACGGATAGAGCCAGTGATGTGTTGCATAAATATTAAAAAAGCAACACGATATTATTAAAAAAGCAACACCATCCTCTTGTAGGGACGCACGGCTCGTGCGTCCGTGACGTGTGATAACAATCAGCAAAAAAAAAAGGACGCACGAGCCGTGCGTCCCTACAAGAGGATATATGGATTTCTTTTATTTCGCGCGACGCGAATCCCAGATGAGGTAGCAGATGAGGGCGGCGTAGGCTACGCAGCCGAGGATCTGGGTTGTCTCCATGCCGAGGGGATTCTCATATTCGAAGCCGCAGAAGCGGGTGATGGCAGCAAACACTCCGAAGAGTGCTCCGCCGGCGATAAGACCCGATGATAGGAGAGTGCCGCGGTCGCGACGTGCGTCGTTCACCTTCTGGTCTTTCGATGAGTTGCTTACATAATATGCGATCGCGCCGCCCACGAGCATTGGGGTATTAAGGGAAAGAGGTATAAACATGCCGAGGCAGAAGGCGAGTGCAGGAACGCCAAGCCAATTGAGGATGCACGCAAGGATAGCTCCTACCATATAAAGAATCCATGGGGTGTCTCCACCCATCATAAGAGGCTCGATCACCTTTGCCATGGCGTTTGCCTGCGGAGCCACAAGAGCATTTTCGCCTGTGAAGCCATACACTTGATTGAGCACCATGATCACACCGCCTACAGTGGCAGCCGATACGAGGGTGCCGAGGAATTTCCAGCTTTCCTGCTTCTTGGGAGTAGAGCCAAGCCAGTAGCCAATCTTAAGGTCGGTCACAAACCCACCTGCCATAGAGAGTGCAGTGCAGACTACGCCGCCGATCACCATCGAAGCCACGATGCCGCTCGTGCCGTTAAGACCAATGGCAACGAAGATGGCTGATGCTATGATAAGTGTCATAAGAGTCATACCCGACACCGGATTGCTGCCGACAATCGCGATAGCATTGGCTGCTACAGTGGTGAAGAGGAAAGCGATGATGACTACGACTGCGAAGGCGATGATGGCCTGCCAGAACGTATGGATCACTCCAAACCAGAAGAAAAGCAATACGGCTATGAGTGCAAGGGCGATGAAAAGCACGATATGCTTCATGGAGATATCCGTCTGCCAACGAACTTCCTTCACTGCAGATGACTTACCCTTAAGCTCACGGCTTGCAAGCCCAACAGCCTGCGTAATGATGCCCCAAGACTTGATGATACCGATCACGCCCGCCATGGCGATACCGCCGATACCAATCATTCGGGCATAGCCGCTGAAAATATCCTGGGGATCCATAGCCTGGAACTCAGGCGAGCCGTAAGTACCCATCAATGGTATGATTATCCACCATACAAAGATCGAACCTGCAAAAATCACGAAGGCATACTTGAGCCCGACGATGTAGCCGAGGCCGAGCAGGGCTGCGCCGGTGTTGCAGCTGAGCACGAGTTTGGTCTTCTCCATCAATGTGTGTCCTGCTGAAGAAGCTACCGAGGTCACAGTCTCTGCCCACCATCCGAATGTAGCCACGATATAGTCGTAGATGCCACCTATAAGTGATGCGATGATAAGTGTCTTTGCCTGCCCACCTTCCTCGCTGTTCGCCTGCTGGCTTGATATAAGCACCTGTGTTGTCGCGGTAGCTTCCGGGAAAGGATACTTGCCGTGCATATCCTTCACGAAATACTTACGGAAGGGAATGAAGAAGAGTATTCCAAGTATGCCTCCAAGCAGCGAGCTGAGGAATATCTGATAGAATTGAACAGTGATCTCAGGATACTTAGCCTGGAGTATAAAGAGAGCGGGGAGAGTGAAGATGGCACCTGCCACAATCACACCTGAGCAAGCACCGATCGACTGTATGATTACGTTCTGTCCGAGAGCGTTTTTCTTGCCAAGTGCGTTTGATAAGCCAACTGCAATTATGGCAATAGGAATTGCGGCTTCAAACACCTGTCCTACCTTAAGGCCAAGGTAAGCGGCAGCAGCTGAGAATATCACAGCCATAAGCAGACCGATTCCCACGGAGTAGGGAGTCGCTTCCTTCTGGTCGTGGGCAGGGTGCATCACCGGCGTAAACTGCTCGTCGGCTGCCAGTTCGCGGAATGCATTCTCGGGCAGACCGGTGCCGGTGGTTAGGTTTTCTTCAGTTTCTTTCATAAGCTTAGTTGTAATGCATAATGCATAATGCATAATGCATAATTATAAGATGAGTAAAAAATATTATGGAATCTTCATAGAATCAAATCTATTTGGCAATATGAGCTGCTTTAGTGAAAGCAAAGCCAATTATGCATTATGAATTATGCATTATGCATTAATACAATGCATTATGCATTAAGAATCAGAGCTGTCTCCTTACGCTTTCCTCATGGATTGCGCTCATGATCTTGCCGGTGAATTCCTTTGGAAGTCCAAGCTTTTCTCCCGTCTCGGTGCGCTGCTTCATGATTGTGTCATGCCGTCCGAGCTGCACCACCATCATATTGTGGGCTTTCTTGTATTCCCCTATTTTCTTCGACACTCCCATTCTCTTGGCAAGAAGCTCAAGCAGCTCATGGTCGATCTGGTCGATTTCGCTTCTCAATGCGTCAAGTTCAGGGGTTCCGGTCGGTTTTTCCCTTACCTTTAGCTCCTTGACGAGAGCTACGAGCTCTGATGGGAGCAGTTGCTGCTTGGCGTCGCTGAGAGCGCACGCAGGGTTGCAGTGGCTCTCTATCATCAATCCGTCGAAGCCCATGTCGAGTGCGTGTCGGCTCAGTGGAGCCACGAGGTCGTGCGCGCCGCTGATATGGCTTGGATCGCAGAATACGGGTATATTAGGAAATCTGCGGGCAAACTCGAAGGGGAGTGCCCACATCGGCTGATTGCGGTAGATATGCTTGCCATAGCTGCTGAAGCCGCGATGGATTACGCCAATCCTGCGGATACCGGCATTATAGATTCTTGTCACAGCTCCAATCCAAAGGTCAAGATCAGGATTGACCGGATTTTTGATAAGCACCGGGATATCTGCACCAAGTTCTTGAAGAGCGTCAGCTATCTCCTGCATGGCGAATGGGCTTGCGGAAGTGCGGGCCCCAATCCATATTATGTCAACTCCTGCTGCAATGGCGCTGATCACATGGTTTTTGCTTGCCACCTCAGTGCCCACTTTCATTCCGGTCTCATCTTTTACCTTTCTAAGCCAAGGGAGGCCGGCAACGCCGACGCCCTCAAAGCAGCCGGGCATGGTGCGTGGCTTCCAGATTCCGGCGCGGAAAATCTTCACGCCTCCGGCGGCCAATTCTTTGGCTGTTTCGAGCACTTGCTGCTCACTTTCAGCCGAGCAGGGTCCGGCAATTATTATCGGCTCCTTCATTATGGAGGCCTCGTCGAATAGGGGCTTTATATCTGTCATATTTAGTTGTGGGGTTTTGAATATGTGGGGTTGTGTAGTTTTCATGATAAATCATGATGGATCATGATTTATCATGATATATCATGATTTTATTTAATATTTTGCTGATTTATAGATGCCGAGGATGCGGAAGTCGCTGGTGAGGGGCTTGACGGCGGCGAGGGCTTGCTCGCATCGCTCGCGGTCGTCGAATGTCAGGTCAGCGTAGAAGCGATATTCCCATTCGTGGCCAACGACCGGCATTGACTGCAGCATCGTGAGGTTTACGTCGTAGAAGGTAAGGATGGTCAGCACTTTCGATAGGGCTCCTTTTTCATGAGGAACTGTAAATGCGACTGAGATTTTGTCAGCATCTTCCGGGGTAGGGGAGTCCGGCTGTCCGATTATCAGGAATCGCGTGAAGTTGCGGTTGTCGTCTTCGATTCCTTCGGCGAGGATGTCAAGCCCATATAGTCTTGCGGCGTATGCCGGGGCAATGGCTGCTGTTGCTGTCATCTTTTCCTCAGCTACCTTTCTCGCGCATCCTGCTGTGTCGAAGTCCTCTATCTTCTTTATGTGGGGATGGTGTGAGAGATACTGGCGGCATTGCAGGAGCGCCATATAGTGTGACCTTACTTCCTTAAGATCGGATATCTTTGTTCCTGGAAGGGCACAGAGAGAATGGGAAACGCGTATCTTGCATTCCCCTATCACTTTGCGGCCGCTCTTGCGTATATATTCGAAATTCTGTAGGAGGGCACCGGCGATTGTATTCTCAATAGCTACTGCTGCCAGCATCTCGGGATTCTCTCCAAGAGCTACAAACATATCATCGAAAGAAGCGAAACCAATCGTCTCGATCTCCTCTTCCGAAAACCACTCATGCGCTGCTATGTCGTGGAAACATCCCGGTATTCCCTGAATTCCTATTTTTCTCAATTTGATTGCAATTTTTAATTAAATTGCAAAATTAGTAAAAAAAATTCATACTGCATAATTCATAATGCATAATTATCGTCTATATTGTATCCCCATCATGGGGGATTCAGCAGCAGAAATCAATAAGACAATACCGCGCGCACCGCGAATCGCAAATATTTGTGAGAAGGATAAGTATAGTTCTGCTCGGAATATTCATGTGATAACGCTCGTCCAGGATGTTCACTTCCGGTGGAAGACCAGTAATAGGGATAGCCACGCCAAGAGGGATGGTATCTCATCCAACCTATGTGTTCCTTGTAGGGAACGTCATTATCCAGTTTCTCTTTTATCTCTTTATAGCGTTGCTCAAAAAGGGATTCATATTGCCCAAGCTCAACAAGCATGCCATTACCCGGCAGGTACCAGCCTGATGTATTGTCAGGAGCCTGCAGAGGTTCCTGCCATGCGTAGGAATTGTTTATATCCGGAACTCCTTTGATCGGCCTATCATCCTCCGATTCATCAAGATTATTGGATTCATCACGATTATTGGATTCATCACGATTATTGAATAGAATATTTTTATTGTATACCTTATTAGTTTTTGGGTCTTTGACTTCAACTGTCCCGGAGACAAGATTGCCGTAATAGTATGCAGCGTATACAGCTGGATAATAATTTCTGTACCACTCGTTCTCATCGCAGGTTCCCAGAATCATATGAGTATTGTAATATCCGCTCCAATCTTCGGGACCTAAATTGACGACATACTGTAGTTGTTCTCGTGTTTTTTCGTCTTCAAACGGAAGGTAGGAATCATTCAATTCCCACTCAAACATATTGTCAAGGTCATTGTCAAGGTCATTGTCAAGGTCATTTTGGACATCGGTCAGCGCCAAGACATAACCATGGCAACAATCATCTTTTATACCTGTTTCACTGTAGTTATATTCATAATCGTTTTCATGTTGGCCTGTGTGCAACACCAGTCCTATGCAACGGTGGTTGTCATTATCCAAGTATTCGGTAGCCTCGTAAGGGAGGACAAAGCCGTGATTTTGGGAGTTCTTACAATAAAAATCACCGACAATCACTTCCTCAAAGGTGTAAACTTCCCTATCAACGGTCTCGTATTTAGAATAGAGTGTGCCGGTCTGTGAGGGTTGAATTTTGAATTCTCCTCTGTACATCCAATCACGATAGTTGTAGAAATAAGTTATATCACCCTCATATCCATCGGGGAGAATGTAGCGGGAGGTGCCGTCCTTGGCCTTATGGGTCATGAGAAGATTGCCATCCTTATCTTTAATGGCAGCCTCGTCGGGAATCTTAAAGGTGACTACCTCCCTGACGTCTTCGACATCCGGATAATAATCATCCCAATTGATTAATGTTTCGTTACTGTAATCTATTGACGGATTTTCTTTCAAATGTATGGGATCGACAGTGAGCAGTTTCCACCGGACGGTGATGTCGAGCGAAATACCGTTGCGCAGATGCTGCAGTTCGGCCTTAATGTTCTTGATAGGGCCGTTGGACGACTCCCATGCCATCACGTCGGAGTAGCGATAAGCTTCTTCAGTCGTTTGGTCGTCCCGCTGCTTGAAGGCGTCCAAGTCCAAGATATCTTTAGCGCTCTTGCAATATGCATCAGCCACTGCATCAGCCACCGACTCGTCGTAGGGGAAATAGACGATGTAGGTGTGCATCTCGCTGTCGTAACTTGGCGGCCTCTCGTTATCGATTCTCTGGTATTTCCATTCGTTTTGGTCAGATAAAGTATACTTGGCATTATTCACTATAATTTTGCCGTCTTTGTCGAGAACGATGAGACCGACCGAGTCGCCCTGCTCAAAATTTGTATAAATGCCGTCATCTATCGCACGCGAGGCCGGATCGCCTGACTTAACATTGTCGGCAACAGTGACGTTGAGCGAAATTATGTCTCCATCAACTTTACCTGCCTGTGTAGGAATGTCATCTATATCTTGACACGCACATAGAAAGCAGGAAAGGATAAAAATATATGGTAAAATCAGTCTGTTCATATTTAAATTCTTTTAGAATGTCAAAACCGCACGGGCACGACTTAGGCTGCTCCGGCTACTAAAAGACACCCCAAGCTTGGTCAATTTATCAACTTTACCGCCCTGAAATCTGAAAACCCATGCCATGTCCCTTGTGTGCTGAGTCGATGACCAGTATTTTGCGCCGAATGTGTCATATTTCATCGATCCGGGAGGAAAAATTCCCACGTCACTCAATATGAATTCCTCACCGCCTGCCATTAAGAGGCGCTCGCGTCGTCCGGAGAATTTATACAGGTCGTAGAGTTGTCCGATGGAAGGGAGATACCATGGGCTTGCGGATTCGGGCACTTTCACAGCCTTATTATAGTCATTCAACTTGTAAAATGCCCAATAAGCAGGCTCTTCGAATCTATCTATTGCTTTCGTATTTGCGGCAGCGATTGGCAACATTTTCTGAGTATTCGTATAGCCATTGTAAAGATCGGTAAAACTATCATATAATCCAATTGCCGCTTCTGCATCTTTAACATTACCTTCAAGACTACCACCCCAGTTGCCGATTTCGTCAGGGGCCGAAACGTCGTGAAGGGCCACTGCATAGCCGTGGATGGTTTCCAGCATATCGTAATTATCCGGTGAATCACCATTGCCAGGGCCAACCTTGAAAACGACGCCGATACACTCCCACGTTTCAGAATCTTCGTAGCCATAGCCACTGAAGTTGTTCTTATTGCCGCTTTCACCTTTGACTTCTTCACCATCGATTTCGTCATTTTCGCCGTCGTCATTGCCGCCGATATTTAGGTCCACACCTACTATGTCAGGGCGCCACTTCCCGTTGGAGTATAGAAAATCTCCCGGCTGCACGTAATCGCCATATTCAAGACACACACTTTCGCTAAGCGCCTTGAATGTGAACACATGGCGGTCCTCAACCCTGACACGGTTGACCGATACTATGCCATCTGTCACGTTAAACCCCTTCATAAAGTTTTCTCCGTCAGGATCAAGCGTGAGGCTGATGGTGAAGGTGTTGTCTTGTGATTTATAACACTCGTCCCCATAATCCCAATAAACATTCTCGGCGTAATTTTCAAAAATTTCTCGAGTCTGATCATTAGAGAAATATAGTTTCAGGGGTATCTGATCGGATATTATATCTTCTTTTTCACCTTCCCAAGAGGCAGAGATGGCGTTGACAACCATCTCATCTCGGCTCAAGGTTACGGTGAAAAAATACGATGTCCCCGGCTGCAAGTTTGCAAAATCGCCATCCGGGATGTAGCTGAAGCTTTTGTCATAGCCCCCCACTTTGAAATCAATCCGAAACAGTTCTTTACCTGTCATGTCGGCCGGCACAAGCAGGGCCTCATGGGAGCGGTAGTCTTTGACCGGGGTAATATCCCCGAAAGCACTCCCGGTGAGCTCACCATCGACAAATGAGGCTACGGTGCAGCCCTTGAAGGTGACTTTGGCATTAGCCAACGTATCCAAGGGTATGATTCCCACATCTGCGCTTTTGAGATCACATCTTACTTTGGCCATCTGGTGTTTGAAAGTCAAGCCTACCGTATTCTTGTAACTCTGATTTTCGGCAGTGGCAGCGAGATAGTCGATTGAAGTAAAATCTGACAGTTTCGACTGATCTTTAATCGAATCATTGGTCTGAGGTGCGTAAGGATACCATGCTTTGACTGTGGTAGAGGCAGAAGTCTTCCAGTGAAGTATTTTTTCTGATTTCTGATAGTTTACATCCCCGTTGGAGTCTAAAGTGTAGCATCCTACTTCGGTGTCAGACCCAATTTTCACTCCTATTTTATCCCCATTATTCCAAGCTGTCTTACCGTTAGCGCGTGTATGTAAACCTTCAACGGAAACGGTAAAATCCAACGGATATTGACCTGCCGGCAACGCCCTGCCCCGTTCGAAGTCTTCCTGAGAGCATGAGGCTGCACCGACACCAAGCAATATTGCTGCAAGTGCACGCAGAATATTTATTTTGTATTTATCCATTTGTCCTGTATATGTTTAAACTACTTCAGTTTGTGCAGTTTTCTATTTATCATTACTCGTTGCTGATTACTCAACTATCCAAGATACATCCGGCATCTCCGGTGATGTCCAATTCTCGATGGTGGCAGTCCCTAAATGCAACCCGATCTTGTCAAGCGTGAAGGTGTAGGTGTAACTCTTGCCCGCTTCCCACATCTTCCCGTTCAGTGGAATTTCTCCTGTTATCTGATTCTCCGGATTATCACTGAATGCATATGTAAATCTCACTTTGGCTGATGGGTTAGCATCGAAATCCTGGGGTAGCACCATGATGGCATCTCCCTCTTCAAAAAGACTGATTTGCTTTCCATTGTCGACTCTTAGGGGCTGTGGGAATATGATGGTAAGATTGTCAGTGTCTAAATAAGACAAATCAATCTCGCGTTCGTCTGTAGATGTGCCGGTTGACATGCCTTTCGGTGTCACTGTGTATCTGACCTTGTTCGTGAAACCTATAAGTTCGAATTTGTGAAAGAGTATGTAGTCGTCATCTTTTATGCTGTTGTCATTCAGCATTGGCTTGAAATTGACCATCGACAGCAAATGGCTAAAACTTAATGTTATGGCATCTGCATTATCACCTCCGTTGTATTTCCGGCGATGTGTAGCTGCGACAATGTCGATTAGTTCACTCTTATCTTGCTTTCCTTGCATTTCTTTGCCGGAGTAGATCGGCATAGTGTAAGTGAACGATAGTCCGGATGCGGAAGATAGTCCGGATGCGGAAGATAGTCCGGATGCGGAATATTGTGGAGCGGCATCCTCACGTTCAAGCACCGATGATGGGCTTACCGCAACAAATGAATGCTCGCGGTTAGGAATCCAATATCGTGTGTCGTCATATTGCCATACTCCGGCGTTTTTTCTTACAGGAGTCTTGTTGAAAATCACTGATGAATCACCCGGTTCTGACTGTAATCTGCTGTCTCCATATATTGAGAATTCATCTATATCTGTGGTGATTGCGCGTGTTTCGACTGCCACGTCAAACGTCATTGCGAGACCGTTGTCAATGTCCGGATCATCGTATGGTCCGGAGCTGCACGAAGCTATACACATCATGCAGAATATGAAGTAAACCGTAGCTTGAAGTGTATTGTATCTCATATTGCCATTGATTCTGATTTATGCTGTATTCGTTTGTTTTTATTTGATAATGTCGAATCGATCACTCAAATCCTCGTCATCTACCACTTCAAAACCTTCCACTACTACCGTCGGAGATATGCCAACTATGATAGGCTCTCCGGGATGTGAATCCGCAGGATCCTTAACGCCTACACCGGTGGAATAACCAAGTCTTATAATATACTCGTAACCGACCACCCATGCTGCTGTCGAAGGTACGGCGGCCCATCTGTAATTCCTGACTTCCTCATCATCCCTCTTTTCATATAATGAATCAGAGGAAAAGTTATCTGATGTATAATAGTTGCCGTCCTTTTTATAAAGTCTCTTCTTAACCAGATCTGAGGATTTGTCAAAAGAAAGATAGACCACTTCCTTATTATCCGTACCATCGGTTGTCATTTCCTCTTCCTCTGTGTAGGGATAGAGCAAAGATCCGTTTTTATCTTTAATTCTTAGCAAGACACTGTAGTAAAAGCCATTCTCTTCGGAAGTGTTCCATTTTGTAGAATAAGTATCCGGGATAATCAACGCGGCTCCTCCATTTCCCATGATAGATGTAGCACTGTCCACTTTGTTGTACTGGCCTTTGCCGATGGAAATGACTTTATCTCCTTCATTGTAGATATATTCCACGATTCCTTTTGACGTGGATGTCCAAGTGCCTGAAAAATTGCAGGAACCCTCCGTATTGACATTTCCCAACCTGACTCCCGCTATCTCAACCTCATAGTTTGTCGGAGCTCCCCAAGCCCGAATATTTATCCTACTCAGTTGATGCTCAAAATTCAGATTTACTCCTGAATAGAGGTTGGCGGTTTTATTGCCCTCGGATGTTGCGGTGACGAAATCCACGTGCTTGGATATGTCTTTGTTAATCTTAAACTTAGTCATCAGATAGGAATAGGATGACGAAGTTGAGTTGTTCAGGAGTTCGAAATAACTTGAATTGCCGTCCTCTCCGGCCCGTTGCCTCAATGTTTCAACTGAGGGATAGAATGCGAAAAACTTCAGTGTCCCCGATTTAGTCCCGGTGTTTGCCGGCCATCTGCACATGTCAGACCCGAACGCATTGACCATACCCAGTGTCTTGGTGACCAACTGGTTGGCGAAATACTCGTTGAGTTTATTTTCGGTCCCGATTGTAGTCTCATCTTCCGGCGCGAATGCAGTGACATAGAAGCCTTCGTTAAGACTCCCGATGACAGTATTATCATTAGATCGTGTCTCTACTCCGGGGAAGGCTGTGACGAACACGATGGCATCGTCAGCACCCGGCAACCCACTCACCTGCATATCCTCCTGCGAGCAGGAGGATAGCATTGATGCGGCAAGTGCCGATGTAAGACCGTATTTGATTATCTTATCGTTCATGAATGTCTGAGTTTGATTAGGATCCCGGAACCGTTTCATCGGTAGTTGAACCGGACTGCCAGTTACTTACAGCTACACTGACACCGACTCTGTCGCCGATGATCGGGTCTCCGGCTTTCGGTGATGTCTCTCCCGTTACTTCCGGCCCGTGAACTCCGACTCCCGATGTGTAGTCGAGTGTGTAGGTGTATGTGTAGCCCGATTCCCACTCTCCGGTAATTGGGAGGGAAGCCCAGCCGAATGCCCGAACTTCCTCCTCTTCCGGGATAGTGTAGCTTTGTGTGCATGCCTCATCTGAGAAGAAAGATTCTCCGCTTTTATAGACGCGCCTTGTGACTATATCGTTTGTCTTGTTTACAGCAAGATAGACCGTCGAAATATTAGGTGCATTCAGACTCTGGCTATTGTCAGGATATGGATATTGCTGTTTGTTATTGCCTCCGGGTGTCTTGTCAAGCACTCTCAGCAATACGCTCATATACATCCCTTCATTCTCATTCCCGGAGTCGCCTGAATAATCCCATCCGCTATATGTCGATGGAATAAGCATCGCGCAGTTGTCGGTGTCTTCGCCGATTTTCTTTCCCATTATGGATACGGCATCCGGACCTACTTTGACTATAGGATCTCCGTCATGGAAAATATACTCGGCTATTCCTTTGGTGGTGCCGCTCCACACTTCGTCGGCATCAGCTGAAGTCGGGAATACAAAGTCACCCTTCATTCCGGCGTTTGCTATCCGCACTCCGGCTATCTGGATATCGCAGCTCTTGTGTGCTCCTTTGGCTTTCACCTCTATTCTGCTCAACTGATGACGGAAATTCAGGGATATGCCGGAGAAGAGGTTCTCTGCCATCGACCCCTTTGCGTATGCCGTTACAAAATCCACTTGTTCGGCGACATCCGAAGCCACGCTGAAATCCTTAATATTATAGCCTATAGCCTCAATGGTATTGTTCTCGCCTACAGCAGTGGCGTTGACGAGGGTCGCTCCCGGGCCCAATGCCGGATAGTAGGCGAAGAAATGGAGTATGTCGCTTTCCTGCCCCTGAGCCGGCCACTGGCATTCATCTGTTTGATAAGTATTTGATCCGTCTATTTTCTCTATTCTCTTATTGTAGAAATATCCCTTAAGCGTATCGCCGCTTATAAGTTTGACGTCTGATTCGTCGAAGGCGGTCATAAGGAAATAGGGAAGCTCGGTCGCGATTTCCTTAGCCTTGGTGGTCAGTTCCGGCAGTGCTGTGTGGAATACGATTCTTCTGTCGCTTCCATCGGTACGCACAGCCGGACTATCCTCCTGTGCGCAGGAGGATAGAAGCAGAAGCCCACCCAATATTATATATGATGTCTTTATTGTCGATTCCATGCCGGTCTCTCTTTATTTTCCTTTATTTTCTCTTAAATTCCCTTATTTCCTCGGTACTGAAAGATCATTATTGGTCCCTTCCTTCCAGTCTTCTATCTCGACACTAACATTGACTGCCACGTTGTCGCTGATGATTGGCTCTCCGGGTCGTGAATCCTCCGGGTCTCGCAGTCCTACGCCGTTGCTGTAGTTGAGCAAATAGGTATAGACCAATCCCGGCTTGAGGCTTTCTCCTTTCGGGAGAGCCGCCCAGCCGAAGGCCTTTACGTCTGCGTTGTCGGCTTCCGGATCATACTGTGCCGTATGTCCAGGGTCTATGAAATAGGATTCTCCCTGCCTGTAAAGACGGGCCTTGACTGTCTTCGAGTCGGATTTATCTACTGCAAGATAGACTATCTCGTCGATATATGAAGGGTCTGTGTAAGGGTAGACAATGCCGTCGCCCGTGGAGGTGGGTGTCGTGTCCTTTACCCTCAGGAGCACGCTGATATACATCCCATCAGTCTTATCCTCTCCGTTTGACGGACTTTCCTTATATTGCCAGGGGGTATTGACTGAAGGAACGATCATGGCTGAATTGTCGTAGCCGTTTTTTCCTCCTATTTTGTTTCCTAAAATCGAGACAGCATCATCCTTTGATGTCGGTGCGCCGTTAGAATTGTCGAGTGTCACTATTGTGTCTCCTTCGCGGAAGATATACTCGACGCTTCCTTTCGCTACGTTCTTCCAGGCCCCAGTGAAGTCTGTGGTCTCCGCGTCGGCCGGCGACGTGAAACTGAAATCTCCTCCTGTTCCGATTCCTCCTATGCGGGATCCGGCAATCTCGAGATTGTAGCTGTCTGAGTTGCCCCAGGCCTTGAGCTCGATCCTGCTCAGCTGATGCTTGAAATTCAGTTTGACTCCGCTTTCTTTATTGTCAATCAGACTCCCCGGACTTATAGCTGTCACGAAGTCGAATTGCGATGCGATGTCGCCCGGCACTTTGAAGCCTGAAATCCGATCGCCCGTTGAAGTCGCCTCTCCTCCTGCCGCGATTATGTCTTCGCAAGAGGGGGAGTATGCGTGGAAGCGCAGACGTGTGTCATTGTCGGGCCATACGCAGGCATCGTCATAGCATACATAAATCGCGGGATTGCCTGTCTTGCTGAATGTCATGTCGGTGAAATAGGGAGTGTCGGAGGTCTCTCCCGTGATATAGGAGCTCACCGTGATCTTTTCGAGGGTGGCGGAGGTGGTCTGCGTAGCACGTGTGGTCAGTTCAGGAAATGATGCCCTAAATTCGATCTTTCGTCCCGTCATGCGGATATCGTCGCCCCCTATGTTCTCATTCGTGCATGAGGTTGCCATCATGACGATTCCGAACAGTGTGTAGGATATGTGGATAAGCTTTGCCATATTGAAGTCTCTCTTGTGCGTCATTTTTTTGGTACTTCTATATCCGAATCATAGTCCTCAGCCGGAAGCCATTCAGCCACATCTACTTCAAAGGGCACACTTCCCCTCTCGATGATGGGTTCTCCGGGGTTGGGGTCTTTCGGATCCTGCCATCCGATGCCGTTGGTATAGTTAAGTTTATATGTATATATCTTTCCGGCCTCCCATTTGGCCGCTACGGGAAGGGATGCCCAGCAGAAGCCACGCACTTCCTCCGTATCGCTCGGAGTGTACTTGTATTCTTCATTCTCAGAGTCTTGGGTGTAATACTCTCCGTCTTTCAGATAGAGCCTCTCCTTGATAGTGCCCTCTTCGCCGAAGGCGAGATACACGACAGGGATACCGGCTTTGTCGTTGGGATAGGGATAGACTGTATCGCCATCCTTATTGATTACTCTTAGCAGCACGCTGAAATAAAGTTTCCCTGCGGCTGAATACCCTTTTCCTTCCCAGGCTTCGATTTTCCCTGCCATCGGAATCACCATTGCAGGGCCTGAATTTCCCATGATGGATGCAGCGTTGCCGGAGGAGGAAGCGATTTCTCCCGTTTTGCTGACCATGACAGTGGATTCCCCTTTGGAGAAAATGTGCTCAACGGGCGACTGCTTCCCCTCGGTGTTCTGCCATGCGGCATCACCTCCCGATTCTGACATAAGGGATGAGAAACTGAAGTCTCCTTCCGTGAAGGCATTGCCTATTCTCACGCCGGCTATCTCGAAATCATACTTGTTGCTCTCGCCCCACGCTGAAATCTCTACCCGCGCGAGCTGATGGCTGAAGTTGAGGTCGATTCCTGAGCGCCCGTTTTTCTGTGCTGTTCCGTTGGAATATGCAGCGATGAAGTCTACCTGGTCGGCTATGTCTTGAGCCACCTTAAAGTTTTCAAGCCGATATTCGAGCGCGTATGTATCGTCTTCGGCTTTCTTTGAGTTGTTGACAAATTTGAACTTTTCACTGTCAATCTTTTCCCGCATTGACTCCGCAGAAGGGTAATAGGCGAAGAAATGCAGAGTGCTTTGTGAGTCAGGCCATGTGCATGCGTCGGTCTCATTAGGTATGAAATGTCCTGCCGCATCCTTTTCATATCGGATGTCGCCAAACAATGGCTCTATCTTTCCAGTCTCGGAGTCGATGCGGTTCTCGTCGTCAGGATTGAAGCCGGTCACTTGGCATTCCGAAAGGTTCTCTTTCGAGATGATGCCGGCGCGTGTCTTTGTGACAGTCGGAAGATATGACCGGAAATATATCCTGTCGCCATACTCTCCGGCTGCTCCTGCTCCCGGACCCTCCTGACTGCATGATGCAAGCACGAGTATCCCCGCGACAGCCGAATATATATATGTCTTCATTTCCATTTGTTTCCGTTCAAATCAAGTGTATTGCTTCCTATATATGTTTATATATGTCATCAATTTATATGCATCGTCAATGCCAGATGCCGTCAAATTGTTTTCATCGTCAGATAATTATGCATTATGCATTATGAATTATGAATTATTCAAAAGGCACGTCCACGTCTGGCGTATAGTTGTCGTCGGGCGTGGCATAGTCCCATTTTCCGACGCTTACACCCCAGGAAATCTCTTTTTTCACTCCTATTGGCTTGCCGGGCTCGGGATCCTCAGGGTCATGAAGACCTATGCCCTCCGAATAGTCGAGTGTGTAGACATATCTTTTCCCTGCGCTCCAGTCTGCATCGACCGAAACCGCTGCCCATCCAAAATCTTTTATTTCCTCCCCCTGTGCAGCCACATATTGATTCTTAAGTTCGGGATCAATAAAATATGTTCCTTTCTCTGATCCGGGATAAAGCCGCCTGATGATTTTTCCTTCCGGATCCATCGCATAGCTTACGACTTTCCTTCCGTCATCCTTCCCTGAATAGGGATAGACCAAAGAGCCGTTGCCCGTATCTGTGACCCTCATCAGTATGCTGAAATACATGCGGTCGGTAGAATAGGTGTCCGCTCCAATATTAGGATCTGCCAGGGCTTCCCATCTGTCGTTGACTGTAGGAATCACCATCGCGCAGCCTCCGAGTCCCATAATCGAGGCAGCCGATTCCTGGGAATTGTGTTGCTGATTGTTGATTCTGAAGATTTTGTCGCCGATGCCCGGCTCATCTTCTGCTCCGGAGGCTTCAGTGCCCCGGTAAAGATATTCCACCTTGTCCATGACCGGCTTTTCGCCGGTCTCCCATCTCCTTGCAGATGCTTTATCAGCATCATCTGCGAAAACGAACGTACCTTCTACTACAGGATTGCCGATGCGCACGCCGGCTATCTCAAAATCATAATATTTGTTTGCTCCCCAGGCTTGAAGTTCTACCTGACATAGCTGATGGCTGAATGCAATGTCGACACCTCCCATGAAATCATTCTGCCTGGTGCCGGAGGCTTCAGCTGCGACGAAGTCAAATTGACGCGATATGTCAGGATTTATTCGCACGTTGCCAAGTCGATAACCTACGGAGACTGATGATGCAGTTTCTATCGTACTGTTGGTCAGACTGAAGAATTTGTTATTGTCGGGATCTTCGAGCTTCGTATTCCCTTCTCTCATCACTTTAAGTGATGGCGAGAAGGCAAAAAATCTCAGGAATCCATCGTTGGCAGGCCAATTGCGCGGCTCTTCAGACGGCGATGACACATATGTGCCAACTCCTGAGTTATCCTTGCGTATAAAGGTTGCGTTTTCAAAATAGGGAGAGAGAAATCCTGCCTGGTCCTTATATCTGTCGGCAGTATTGAAGCATGTCACCTGAAAAGACTCAAGACGATCAAGTGTCATATCCTGAGCCCTTGAGTAGGCGACATCGGAGAGGGAAGTCTTGAAGTATATTTTCCCGTCTGCCCAGTCATAGACGTCCGGCTCTGCCGCCTCCTTCGAGCAGGAGGCGGCAAATACAAACGCTGCAAGAGCAAAATATGTCACTCTCGATATATTCATATCTTTACATTCAGTTGACAGATATCTTTAAGTCGTCAAGGAGAGGAATACTCTCCTTGAATCTAATTTCTTTCGGATTATTCCTGAGGAACAGGAGTGCTGTTGGTGCTTTCGTCCCAGCCCTCAACAGATACTGAGAACTTGATGCCATCACCAATAATGGCAGTACCCGGCTTCGGGTCTTCCGGATCCTGTATGCCTACACCGTCACTGAAGTCGAGAGTATAGACATATTTCTTGCCTCTTTCCCAGTTTACACCTACAGGCACTGCAGCCCAACCGAACTCAACGATCTCACTGTTGGCTCCGACAGACGATGACTTTGATGGAACACGACCGATAATCTTATTGGAGTTTTTCTCTTTTTCAAGATATACTACATTCATAGTAGTGTTGTTGCCATAGGGATAGATCTGAGGAGTGTTAAGCTCGTCGCCTTCCGGTTTCAGAGTCACACGAATAAGAATGCTGAAATACATATCGCCTTCGGTGGTAGGATCCCAAGTTTTAGGATTCCTGTCAGGATACGGATCTTCTCCGTGACCGGTAAACGCGCTGTATTTCGGAGCAATCCAAGGATTGGCTTCTCCACCCCAAGCGGCATTCTTGGTAGGAAGCACCATGGCATTTCCTCCTTTGCCCATGATAGATTCTGCAGTGGCAGCAGTAGAGTGAGGTGTAGTTGACATTACAGCGCCACCATTGAGGTTGTTGAATTTACCCATACGGTAGATCTCGTCACCTTCGCCAAATATGTATTCCACGGGAAGACGCTGTGGATTCTTTGAAATTCCCCATTGTCCGCCTGCTGCATAGTCTACGCCGCCTTGTCCGTCGCAGAAATTGAAGATAGCGTTGCCGGTATATGGCCTACCCAATCTGACGCCGGCGATCTCTATGTTGTAGTCAGGATGCCCTGAGAAGGCTCTAAGTTCGATATTTGAAAGCTGATGCTTGAATTTCAGCTCAACACCCAATTTTGCAGCATCCTCATTTTCCGGCACGTCGGCAGAAATATGGGAGGTGATGAAATCCACCTGTTTTGAGATATCTGTCGCTACATAGAAGCGTCCCAGCTTGAAACCTTTGTAAAGGGTAACGTCCTTAAAGGTCGTAGACATCTGGCCCATAGGATCCAGGGGAACATTGTCGTTACAGAGGTTGAAGAACTGTATAGATTTCGTATAGCTCGCAAGATTGTTGCTGTAGTTCGGATCGTTTTGATCCAGCTGTGTGAAGGCCGCGTTCTGAATCTCTTCAAGAGAAGGCGCATAGGCAAAGAACTCCACTTTGGACGCCTGTTCTTTTGTAGGCCATTTCTGGTTACTGCTGCTGGCATAGAGATTCGCACCCATCAGGTAGAAGGGCTCGTCCCAGAATAGGGAGTCAGGTATAATGCCTGTATCCGACATGTGATTGGGTGCATAGGCCGACACGTAGAAAGTAGCCGGATTCTGGATGTAGTTGAGATCCGGATTTACGCGGGTGCCGACTCCGGCACGGAATGAAATCGGAAAGTCACCGGTTGGCTGAGGAGCCTTCGTCATCTCTTCTTGTGAGCAGGAGGAAAGGATTACCAGACCGCCTGCGACTGCTGTTAGAGAAAGTCTGTTCATAAATGAAAGATTTGAAGATTTATTATTGTTATTTGTTTCTTATTCTTTTATTATTCTGAATTTCAGCCTATTGACTGAAATTATGCATTATGCATTATGAATTATGAATTAAGTAGTCACACCTTCAGGTCGTAATGATAAGTGTCCCAGGTGTCGACTTCAATGCTGAAGCCACTTTCTCCATCCGGGAGTTTTGGGGGGTCGTCAGGTATCTCGGGTAGCTTGAGTCCGTAGATCTTTATGCTGACGTTGCGCGGATCGGGAGCCTTGTTCACCTGGTCAGTGACATCAAATGTGTAGAAGGCTCCAGTTCTGTCCTTCAAGGCTATGTATAGGCATATCTTGTGGTCCTTCTCTTCGCCTTCAGGAAGCCCGAATGTATAGAACACCGTATTCAGTGAATTATTGTCAAGGTTGGCAGTCAGTGTAAAGGTGTGCGAGACAGCCTCAGAGTTAGGCTTCATCCTTCCGGGATAATATCCTCCGGCAAGCGAGGAGATTGTGGCGTCTATGCGTAGATCGGCACTCTTGAGGTTTTCGACATCCACGAATTCTACCGAATAGCGGCATATAAGTTCTTCCGGGAAGAGTGCGAGTTTCTGGGGGAGGGCAGACACCTTTAGATTCACTTCTCTGTTCTGAGCGCCGTAGATCATCGAAGGTGTTTCCCTCAGTGGCTCGTCTTCCGTGCCTTTCGCTCTCGGAATTCCTCTCGTGGAAATACCTTGCCCTACGAGTATGCCCGTTTCGTCGGTATATATCTCGATATCGTCGTGTGAGTCCTGGGCACGCAGGTGATGCCCGTAGGGGTCGTCGTTGCTGTGGCAGACTGCAGTATGCGGCCCGGCGTATGTTCGGATCGTGCCCCCGTCAGGATTGTTGAAGCGGTAGTCCATCATTTCATGCTCATCAGAATAGAGGTAGAGCACCATGGTCTTTGCCTCTTTAGCAGGAGTCTTGCTCCAGTCGAATATCACCTCGACATTGTCGGCAAGGGTAGTATGGGCATCTTCGTTAAGATCCTTGTGGGTGCAACCCTCCGCAATAAGAAACAGCATCCCAAGTGCTATTGAAGATGATTTATGGAAAAGAGTCTTCATTTGTCACCTCCTTTCCTGCTGTTGGTGTTGCCGCGCCCTATGAGCCATACGAGAGATATCTCGGCCTTTGTAGGGCCGAAGTAATGCATTTTATATTCTTTGTCGAGATAGTAGTCGTTGTCAAATGGATAATATTTTATGTAGTTTCCTCCCATATATCCTAATCCTATGGAAAAATCTATGTTAAGGTGTTTCCCTATGGGAAGCGAGTAGCCATATTCAATGCCTGAATTGACGAGCCATCGGTCCCATAGCGTGCCGCCGGGCTTTCCTCCGAGATAGCCGGTATCTCCCGTCTCGAAGTCAAATGTCAGGATCCCTCCGTAGATGCCGAGATGATGACCTGTAAGGGGTTTGGCTTGTGCCTTTTTCCCAAACCACCAGCGCAATCCGAGGTCGCCTCCGTAGACGCGCCAGTAGCGGTGACGGTTGTTGTTGTCCCACCATGCATACATCCATTCCCCATAGAGCGAGATGTTCTTGCCAAGATAGAATTCTGCTCCGATATTTGGCACTAATGCTGCATCATAAAGCATATTGGTCTTGACTGCCATGTAGAATGGCTTCGGCATTGCCGTGACACATATGATTTTGCCTTCAAGAGCTGACATGACATCTGTGACATTTAAAACGACAGAGTCTGGATGCTCCGGTATGGCTGCATCTTCTATTATGTCAGTCGTATTTTCAACTATATCAGAAGAGCTATCGGTGGGAGAAGTGGTTTTCTCAGAAGCTATAGGGATATATTCATTGTGCTTAAGATAGAGCACCACTGCCACTGCATTGCGAAGCTCCGGGAAGAGGTTTTCCATCATCCAGTTCCAGACGCGTCCACCTGACAGCTCCATGAGTTGCTTTTTCTTGCCGTCGATGATTTTTGTTTTCTCTCGGTTATATACCCAAAGGGGAGTGTGGTCGAGAATATAGAGCACTCTCTCTTGCGATGGCATCTCTGGATGCTTCGCCACAAGATTGCGTAGTTCCTCCCAAGCCACACCATTGGCAAATGTCTCGATCTGCTTGCTGTCGATGCCTGCGTTGAGCCTGATGTATTTCGCTATCTCATCGCAGCGAAGGCCGGAGAGCCTTTGATTGGCGTCGCTGGCACCCTCAGGAGAAGCATAGCCACGGACTGTGAGGAAGTTGATGTTGTCCTGAGCTTTTGCCTTCTTTACTTTTTCGATAAAACGATCCATAACTTCCCCGTTGTTGCCGAGGGAAGGGTCAAAAAGCCGACGACCCGCAAGGAAATACACCTTTACCGAATCGGCAGGCATCTCCCCGAAGGCTGAAATGGCTATAATTACCGTTAATATGGATGTAAGTAATATCTTCAAAATTCATGATGTCCCTTGAATCAGGACAAGGCTATAAATTATTAAATAGGTGTCTCTCTAAAAAAGGTTCTAAGTAAATTGGGTGCAAAGATACTAATTTTTTGTTAGATTTTGCAATAAACATCTATCTTTTTTGATGTTATTATATGTATTTTTAACATTTAAGATTGTCAAATTGTAGATACACAAAACTTATAACATTTGGAATAATTTAAATTTCAATAACTTACAACAGTATGCTAAAAATATGCATTTTTACATTTTTTTTCTTATGTCTCGTCATCTTTTCTGTGCCGCCCATTTCGGAGCTTCAGCACGCCTGTAAGGAAGATTGTCAATGAAGGCTGGAGAATAGAAGAAGATCTTTCCTGCCTTATGGGCTTTGAGGTAGGCCGCACCGACAGTGTTGGTCCAGACTCCGCCATAAGTCATGTTGCCGTCGTGGGAAAAGCCGAGGCAGTGTGAATATTCGTGATAGAAACACTCGCGCTCCCTGTTGCAGGCGATGTCAGGGTCTTCTGTAGGATACATCGCAGCGTAATATTCCTGATTGACGATCATTGAGACTATGCCGGAATGGCATCCTCCACCCCAGCCGTTGTTGTGGCATGATGGATTGGTGGCTCCAATGCCGTAGCAGCAGTCGTAGCAGTTGTGGATTCTATCGACGATCTCTTCATTTGAAAGGTATGTGTCTGAATCGATATACTGTCCATTGTGGGCGGCGAGCTCCTGTGCAAACTCGTCTGAATCGAGAGTAATGGCCAGGTTTATCATCTGTATCATAGCGTGCCTCATGCATTTGGGGTCGGGTGCGATAGCCTTTGATGGCCATAATGATTCCCAGTCGTAGAAGCTTACATTCCATTTCTTCAGGCTAAGCCCTGACATTCTGGTCAGAAAAGGGTCGTCTGTCCTTACAAACCACTCGATGTCGGAGGGAATGTCCATCTTGGGAAGGGTGACGCGCTTTCCGTGGATGTCGAGATACTGTGCCTCCCTTTTTGTGAAGGTCATAGGTACTGCCATGTCAAGGAGTGCCTCTACCTTGTCGAGGTGTGCCAGGCATACGCTGTCGACTCCTAAAGAGGGAAAATTGGCGTAGATATCCACGTTGGCTGCCGGGGCGGCGGAGTAGAGTTGAAGACGGAGCTGATTCTTGTAGGTCTTCAATGCGAGAGGCTCAGTGATATTGAAGTGTCGAAGGTCGATATCGTGAAGTATGTCGAGTGGCTCGTCTTCCATGAGCATAAGGTCGGCATCGAAGTGGATATAGTCTTGTGGGCGGATGTGGATGAAGCCTGTCTTGAAATCCGGATGACGCAGGGCTATCGAGATCCTGTTGACCTTCCCTGCTTCCGCAGTGAGGTCGGAGAAGCGATAGGATGTGCAGATTGAGTCGCCTGAAAGAGAGCCGCTCTTGACCTTTACGGTCCCCGATAGGGGAGTGGCTGAAGGTAGGGTATTGAGCATAAGGTTGAAGCTTGAGTCGCACACCTCGCAATTGCTGATCGTGGCTTCGCCTGTGTATCTGCAGTCTGCGTTGACGGAGGAATACACATGGCAGCCCTCGTCGAGCGTTACCGTCACGCTTGATATCATGGTTTCCACAGCGGAGGGAAGCCCCGGGAACTCTATCTTTATTCTCGAAAGCGCTCTCTCGAGGATCACCTCATACTCTTTCGGCTCAATCATTTCTCGCAACGTGAAATCTATCTTCTTGAAGAAATATGATCCTTCTATGGGGAGAGACAGAACAGTGTTTTGAAGCCATGTTTCGTCAAGAGTCGCGGGTTCTTCTATATGAGCGAGTTCCGATTCGCAGGAGCTGCCTAAGAAGACCAAAGAATAGTTGCCGGCTTCAAGGCCGCTGATGTTCAGACGATCGAGGCTCTCTGAGAGTTGACCATGGCAATGATCCAACACCTTGCCTGTTGCATCGGCAATAAGATAGCGGAGGCTTATGGCTTGCTCATCCGCAGCCTCGCCGCGTGTAGTGCCATCCGGCTCATTCGCCGGAACTGAGATATGGAAAGTAATTCCCATCCCTTTTGATGGGGCAAAGTCGTCAGTCAAAAATTCATCCTGACAAGATGCCGTAACCAGAGCTATAGCAGACAATATCGTGTATATATTTTTTTTCATGACCTTCATTCTATAATATCATTAATATAATATCCTAAAAATGGTTTCCACTGATATTCAGCGACAAACAATTATGCATTATGAATTATGCATTATGAATTAATCCCTAATCCCTCTCACCATCACGAATCCGTCTTCATTCCAGCTTTTACGCTCGAACTTGATTCCGTATGTGTCTTCTCCTGTCTTTTCATATTGAAGGATCATCACTTGGTTCTTCTCCTTCATCCAGTATCCGCTTCTCGTGTCGAATCTGAATTTCGGGTCAGTCGGGATCTCGCTGCTTGTATTGGTCTTGATGCCCGCCATCGGAAGAAAGAGTCTGGCGCCAGTGGTGATGGATTCGAAAAGCACCCCACGTTTTAGATATTTCTGACCGTTTGTGGCTGCCGAAGGAGTATTGTCGAGTATATCCGGAGCGGTTACGATTGAAGCACGTATCGAGTCGCCTGTGCGGGTCCTGTAAGATGCCGGGATCACTGTGCCTGCTGGTATCAGGTCTTCCCATTCTTCTGCCGATGCAACGTGATAGCCCTTCGGAAGAGGCATCATCGACTTTGTCTGCCATGGCGTGTCTCTTTTTTGGTCGGCAAGCATGTTTGGATCGTAGGCTTTCCAGTGGGAGAAAGGATTAGGTCTGCCGTATTGAAACAGGTTCCCTATGCAATCTTCGAAGCAATCACGATACATTTCCTTGGCGGTCATTCCTTTGGGAAGATAGATTTGCTCTTCCGTATCCCGGGAGACAGCGTTGAAGCACATCCAGTCGTGGCCTCCGATATGCACTGTAGGAATCTGAAATGGGGAGGGTTCCACCTCGATATTGATGAAGAAACTTGATGAGCCATTGAAAAAAACCGTAGTCTGATACTGTTTCGCGCCCTTGGGCTGCTTCTCAACGTCAATGATGAATTCTGAAATGTATCCCCCGTCGGTGGCTATGGGAGCTGCCGGAGTGATGCTTACTCCATTCGTATTGGAGACTACGGAACCTAATTTGAGTGGGGTAGCGGTAGTGAAGGCAATCTTCATTCCGATCACTCCGCAAGCCGGCACGGTGATCGTATTGTCTTCGGTGTTGACCCTCACTTCCGAAGGAATGGATGATCTTTGGATATCTATTGCACACTCCTCAAGATCAAGCGATCCCTTTTCCTTGTCTCCTTCCACCCAGGCTCTCACCTTTATGCTTGCCGTGGGGAGTCCTTCGTCGCTGTCGTGAGATAATGTGCGCCCCATGGCATTGGACGTTGTCTCCTTGTCGATCAAGACTGTATAGATTGAATTGCGGGTGATGGCGGGAGTCTCTGAGATAATTTCCACTGCCTCTCCGTTGCGCCTGCCACTGATTGTCACTGTGATCGGAGACTGGGTCTCAAAAAGGACGAAAGCGTTTTCCTCCATTCCATTGATCCCGGATTCATATGTTCTGGAATAGTTGGCCGATGCTGTGCCGCTTGTGCATCCGTCTGTTGTGAAGATCTGCGAGATGGAGGCCGCGCCCGATATGTTGACCCTTTCTATCTTCAGTTCGGAATCCTCGTTGTCTATGTCAAGCCTCGCAACTCCCCGATGCAGTTCTATGTCCAAGTTGTCGGCTCCATTCTGTATGTCGGTGACGGAAGAAAAGAAGACAGGAGCTGAGTAGGAATCCTTCGGAACAGGTATCGTCATCGCTGATAAGAGACTTTCAGAGATTTTCTGAGTGTCTTCCACTTTATATCCTGCCAAGGCGTAGATTCTCGTCAGGGGCTTTCTTGGGAATTCTACAACGTTGTCTTTTGAAGGGTCTACTGTCATTTTCTTCACGAATACTCCATCTGAAAACTGAAAAAGGTCGATGGATGTTAAGGTCGCTGAGGTCCTGGCGCTCAGCGAGGGAATCCTGAGGTGGAGAATCCCTTCTTCGGCTGAAAGCTGTTGTTCTGCCGTCGGCTTTTGCGATGCGATTTCTACCTCTTCGACGCATGAACACGTGCAGATAGAAAAGAAAGCAAATATGGCGACCCATGTTGTCAGGGTCTTTGTGGAAGTGTTGTACATGGTAAGAGGTATTAAAAAATCGCAACCTGAAATCTTTCACTAATTATCTTTCGATGTGCAAATTTAAGGCTTATTTGTTACCTTCTCACTGCAAAATCAATACAATTCCGCTACATTCGATTAAAAAAACATTACAAGGCCACAAAACAAACATCTTAAACTTTGTTAATATAAAAAAGTAAGTAACTAATCAAATCAAATATATATTTGCATAAATGTTTATATCTTCTGAATTTCAGAGACTAACAATTATGCATTATGCATTATGAATTATGCATTCTCACTTAAATAATAAAATATGAACAAGAAGCAGATTTTCATTTGGCTTGGAGCCTTGGTGGTCGGTGTAGTATTAGGGCTGCTCCATATCCATGCCATTGACACAGTGATGAATTATATAGCCACTATCTATACCCGTCTTTTCAGGCTGCTCGCTGTGCCTACGATAGTTCTTGCAGTGATTACAACTCTTGCTTCGTTAGGAGGGGGCAAGGAACTTGGAAAGATTTTTCGCACGTCGATCACCTATACACTGCTCACAACCTTCTCGGCAGCTGCATTAGGCCTCGGGCTCTATCTTCTTATCCGCCCCGGTAATATTCCTGCCGGTGCGGTTTCTGCTGAGCAGGCTGCCGATGTGCCTATGGCTGAGGCCTCTTATTCCGACCATGTGATGTCGGTGGTGCCCGACAACATCGTCCGTCCGCTTCTTGAAGGAAATGTGCTTGCATTGCTTATAATATGTTTTGCAGTCGGAATTGCTATATCCCGTATGCCGGAGTCAAGGCCGAAGGAGATAATTGTAAACGGCCTTGCCGGAATCCAGGAAATCCTTTTCACCCTTATCCGCTGGCTTATCGCGATTCTTCCGATTGGCATTGTTGCCTTTGCCGCTCAGTTGATAGCGGAGGCAGGAGCCGGGGTGATGGCTGATTCGCTGGGAAAATATGTGGCTGTGATCATTTCAGGCAATCTTCTGCAGATGTTTGTGGTGCTTCCGATTTTCTTGCTTCTTTCCGGTATTAATCCGATAAAGACCTTCAGTGGCATGATGCCGGCTGTATTGATGGCTTTTTTCACCAAGAGCAGTGCCGCCACGCTTCCGGTCACTATGGAGAATGCCGAGCAACGCCTCGGTGTGAGAAAGAAAATCTCCCGCTTTGTGCTCCCTCTTTGCACCACTATCAATATGAACGGTTGCGCAGCCTTCATCCTCTGCACTTCTCTCTTTGTGATGCAAAATAATGGTATGGAACTCAGTTGGGGCACTATGATCCTGTGGCTCTTTATATCTGTGATTTCTGCCGTGGGAAATGCCGGAGTGCCGATGGGTTGCTATTTCCTCACTTTGTCGCTTATGTCGGGCATAGGAGCCAACATCAGCATGATGGGTATCATCCTCCCCATCTATACTATAATCGATATGGTGGAGACATCCGAAAACGTCTGGTCAGACTCCTGCGTCTGCGCCATCACCAACAAAAAGCTTCCGGAATAACAGTAGGGACGCACGGCTCGTGCGTCCACCAACCGATTTTAGCATGCGGACGCACGGCTCGTGCATCCACCAACCGATTTTGGCATGAGGACGCACGAGCCGTGCGTCCCTACTCAGTCAATGGTAACCATAGATATTAAAAATTTGTAAAAAAATTGCTTAAACGAGTGCCAATTTGAAAAAATTGATTAATTTTGCATCCGAATAGGGAATTGAATTCCTCATACCTTAAATTAACCTTAAAGTTTTGTTTATGAAAAAATTTTTACTTCTGTCTGCTGCCGCATTCATGGCAGCCGGAGCTATGGCTCAGCTCGCTCCCGGAGAGTACTACATCAAGAATGTAGAGACCGGTGAATTCCTTAACGAAGGTTACTCTTGGGGCACACACGCAGTGACAAAAGCTTATCCTTGTGCTTTCAATATCACTCCAAACAAGCCTCAGGAAGAGGGAGAGTGGAAAGTGTTAGGTTTTGAAGACAATACCACTCCTTTCTGGAGCACTTGGTCAGAATATGTCAACCTTACCGGTGATGGATCACTCCACTATGAATTCTATAACTACACTGCCGGCAATAATAACTGGGATAACTGGGCTATCGTGCTTACCAACGGTTTGAACAGAGGTGCAGAGGGGTATCATGAATACATGTATCTTCGTGCTGATGCTTACGGCTGGGGAGATGAATATGCAGCAAGCGAAAACGGCCATATGGACCATAACTTCAATTGGGACACATTTAAGACCGATATGGCAGGAGCATTCGTGACTGTTGACATCACTCGCAAGGGAACAAACGTCGTGGTTGATGCAAAAATCAAAACTGTAGAAGGAGCTGAATACTTCCAGAAAGTATCAGTAGATGGCATCTCAAGCGATGTGTTGGGTACATTCCTCACTTGCGAAGGCTCTCATCTCTTGATAAATCCTGAGGTCTTTGGCACCACTGATGCAGATAATGCAGAAAACTACACTGTAAAGTCAGCTTACGGATACATAAAGATCGAGGGTGAACCTTATATGGACGGTGGCGCTCCGGTTCCCGTTTATCTGGAATCTATTGGCGAAGCTTACAATATCAAGGTAGATGGCAAATATCTTACTGCTAATGCTGAGGTCGTAGACTATCTCAATTTTGTGAAGATTCATGTGGTTGATGCTGCAGACGCTCCCTCGGGCAACCTTTCTGCATGGCAGATTATTTCTCGTGATGAGATGATTGCTGCCCTTAAGGCTGCAACACCGGAGAATCCTGTGGATGCTTCATTCTTCCTTAATGCAGGTCAGATTGAAGTGAACGCCAACAACAACATTTCTTCTTGGACTTACATCAAGAACGGTGAACCCGCTCAGATTGTAACTCCCGACGGTGGTTGGTTTGGTCATGGCGACTGGAACAACAAGACTACATATGCTTGGTGTATCAACGAGGCTGGCGAAAATGCTAACAATCAGGAGCCTGTAGCAGGAGTTGATGTTGTTTCTCAGGATGTGGAAGGAATGCCTGCCGGTAACTATAAGGTTGAATATCGTGTTGTCAACCAGAACAACACTGCTCTCGTTGTGAAATTCAACGATGCAGAAGGTGCTCCTTATGAATTTGAGAACTCCGACCTTTGGTATGACAGTGCATGGGATGCTCTTGCAGAACACACAGAAACTGCTAATTTCACAGTGGCTGCTGATGGCAAGCTCTCAATAAAGATGGAGAAGACTATCAATCCTGCTGAGCAGAACAGATTCGCCTTCAAGAGCTTCTCACTCTCTTATCTTGGCTCTAATCCGGATGCTGTAGAAGTGGCTGTTGATGAGAATGCTCCTGTGGTATATTATAATATGCAGGGTGTACGCGTTGCCAATCCTTCCAACGGTGCTTACATCAAAGTGCAAGGTAAGACTGCAACCAAAGTTATCGTAAAGTAATAATTACTTGATGCATATTTTAGGGACGCATGGCTTCGGCTTATGCGTCCCTTTTTTTCTCTGATTACACTGAGGTGTCAGCGAAAAGTATTAAAAATGTAAAAAATGAATATTTAGGGGTTCTATTTGAAAAAAAATGATTAACTTTGCAAATTGAATGAATCAACTTTCGTACTCACTGGTTGATGTCATCGCTCTATCAGAATTCGTACAAAGTGGTAAAGACTTCGTACAACGTAAAACGCATAACGTAAAACGCATAAAACAATATGGCAAAACAGGAAGATGTCTTCAAGACGATTGTGGCTCACGCCAAAGAATATGGATTCGTATTCCAGTCATCAGAAATCTATGACGGTCTAAGCGCAGTGTATGACTACGGCCAGAACGGCGTGGAACTGAAAAACAATATCAAACGCTACTGGTGGGAAGCAATGACTATGCTCCACGACAACATCGTAGGCATCGACTCAGCCATATTCATGCACCCTACAATCTGGAAGGCATCCGGCCACGTTGACGCTTTCAATGATCCCCTCATCGACAACCGCGACTCAAAGAAACGCTACCGTGCTGATGTGCTCATCGAAGATGAAATCGCCAAGATCGACGAGAAGATAAATAAGGAAGTGGCTAAGGCTGCAAAGCGTTTCGGTGACGCTTTCGACGAGGCTCAATTCCGTGCCACCAACGCCCGTGTGCTCGAACACCAGAAGAAGCGCGACGAACTGCATCAGCGTTTTTCTGACGCAATGAACGCCAACGACCTCGCAGATCTCAAGCAGATTATCCTTGACTATGAGATCGTGGATCCCATCAGCGGCACAAAGAACTGGACCGATGTGCGCCAGTTCAACCTTATGTTCAAGACCGAAATGGGTTCTACAGCCGACGGTGCGATGGACGTTTATCTTCGTCCCGAAACTGCTCAGGGTATCTTCGTCAACTATCTCAACGTGCAGAAGACGGGCCGCATGCGTATTCCTTTCGGTATCGCCCAGATTGGCAAGGCATTCCGCAATGAGATCGTGGCGCGTCAGTTCATCTTCCGTATGCGTGAATTCGAGCAGATGGAGATGCAATTCTTCGTTCGCCCCGGCGAGGAAATGAAGTGGTTCGACTATTGGCGTGCAACCCGCCTGAAATGGCACAAGGCTCTTGGCCTTGGCGACGCTAAGTATCGCTACCATGACCATGAGAAACTGGCTCACTATGCAAACGCTGCAACCGACATCGAATTTGAGATGCCATTCGGATTCAAGGAAGTGGAAGGTATACACTCCCGTACAAACTTCGACCTCAGCCAGCATGAGAAGTTCTCAGGCAAGAAGATACAGTATTTCGATCCGGAGCTTAACCAGAGCTATGTGCCTTATGTAATTGAGACTTCAATCGGAGTGGACCGTATGTTCCTCAGCGTATTCTGCAGCTGCTATGAAGACCAGGACCTCGGAAACGGCGACCGTCGCGTGGTGCTCCACTTCCCGGCACCCCTTGCTCCCGTGAAGTGTGCAGTGCTTCCTCTCGTGAAGAAAGATGGTCTTCCAGAAAAGGCTCGTGAAATCCAACACAAGCTTCGTTTCGACTTCACTTGCCAGGTGGATGAGAAAGATTCTATCGGAAAGCGTTACCGCCGTCAGGATGCAATCGGCACTCCTTATTGCATCACCGTAGATCACCAGACTCTTGAGGACAACACCGTGACACTCCGCCACCGTGACACCATGGAGCAGGAGCGTGTCAATATCGACGACCTCGAGAAGATCCTCGCTGAGAAAGTCTCCCTCAATTCCCTGCTCAAAAAACTCCTGTAATTTGATATGAAAAAAATAATCAGCAAGATAGCCATAGCCTTCGTGGCGATAATGGCGATGTCTTCCCTCTCAAGCTGCAACTACAACTCCCTCGTCGAAAAGGAGCAGACCGTTGACCAGGCTTGGGCTCAGGTGGAGAACCAATACCAACGCCGTGCCGATCTCATCCCCAATCTCGTGAATACCGTCAAAGGATATTCTGAGCATGAGAGCGAGACACTCATTAAGGTGACTCAGGCTCGCAGCGGTTTGACCGAGGCTTACAATGCTGCTGAGGCTATAGAAAATCCGCAGCAGAACATCCAGCAGTATCAGGAAGCCCAAAGCAAGCTTAAAGGTGCTCTCGACATCTATGTTAATGCCGTGAAGGAAGCTTACCCCGACCTGAAGGCCAACCAGAACTTCATTGACCTGCAGACTCAGCTTGAGGGCACGGAAAACCGCATTGCCACCGAGCGCGAACGCTACACCCAGGCTGTCAAAGAATACAATACTTCCATCAAGAAGTTCCCGACCACCATCTATGCAGGCTGGTTTGGCTTCAAGGAGAAGGAGCAATTCAAGGCAGAGGCCGGCGCAAACAAGGCTCCGAAAGTGGAATTCTAATCTGAAGTTATCTAAGATTAAAGATAAAATTTTGACCTTAAGGACCTTAAGGGCCTTAAGGATCTTTAAGTCCTTAAAATATAATGAATATTAAAAAATATATCCTTCCGGCTCTGATGGCGCTTCTGCTCGCTCCTTGGCTCACTTCATGCCTTGGAAACGACGACGATAAATACGACTACACGGCATGGAAGAATGAGAATGATACATACTTCATCCGCATGCAGGATACCGTTGGCGCAGACGGAAAGAAGGTATTCGAGAAGATAACTCCTGTCTGGGCGCCGGGTGTCAGTATACTTGCCCAGTGGCACAACGACCGGAGCCTGACAGCCTCCAACCTTGTGCCGATGGACAATTCAACTTGCGATATAGTGTATCAAGGTTCTTATTATAATGGAGTGGTATTTGACTCAAGCTTCTATGAAGTGGATAGTGTCAGGTCTTTCACTCCGACTTCACTTATTGTGGGCTTCTGGACTATGCTCACCAATATGCACGTGGGCGACTCTGTCACCTGTGTCATTCCGCAAAACGCGGGCTATGCTGCCACGAGCTCAAGCATTATGCCCTACTCGACACTTATATTCAATATTAAACTCAAGGCTATAAAAGCCTATGAAGTATCCGGAAATACAAAATAACCTATGATCAATAAATTGACAGCGGCTTTAGCCGCGTCGGCTGTCGCCTTCTCATTCCTCGGAGTGAGGGGCGATAGCGCGTCTGTAAAGTTTGACATTTTTAAAGTGTCACCAGAAACGAGCCTTCTTCTTCCTGCTGTGCCCGGAGACTCCGTGCTTGCTGCTAAGAATGCATTTTCCAATGATAAACTGCTTAAGAGCGTAAATAGAAAGCTCGACAAGCCATCTGCCGATTGGACTGAGGTGAAGACAGACACTGCATTTTCGGTACATTTCCCCAAATCGGAGAATGGCCCGGTGTTGCGTACTCTTGCCACTCGTATGCGTCCCGATAGGTTTCTGAAGGGAACTCTTAGATTGAAATCAAATGTGATGGCAGAGTTGTCTGATGCATACGGAAGTTTGCTGACTATCAGTCAGGCTGATTCCGTTCCATCATGGGATAAGACCAATATGACAATTGAGCCGGGGGAGACAGCTGATCTCTTTATTTCGTTCATATCTTTCCCTGACGATCCTGATGCTCCATGCATTGAGCTTGAGTTTGAGCCTGATGAGGGCTTTGAGAGTGTGGCTATTGCTACCGGACCGGCGACAACAACCCGTTTCCGCGTAGATGAATCTGCATTGGGCACACGGGTGAGCGGAGCTTCGATTTCTCCTGATGGAAAATATATGATACTTTCCTATTCCACCATGTATGGTGAGAATAACCACCGTGCTTGGTCGGAACTTTTAGAATGCTCCACTGGTAAAACCCTGAATGCCTCCCTCCCGAGGGGTGCCTTTTGGTTGCCCAAGGGAAGTACGCTTGCTTATACCGTGAAGACTGACAAGACATATTCTTTATATTCTCTCGATGCAGCCACGCAGAAGCAGACCCTGATGGCTTCTGAACTTCCGGAAGATAGCTTCACCATTAGTCCGGACTGCAGTTTCCTGATTATCTATAAATATGTTGAAGGTCCTAAAGATGCTGGTCCGGTAAAGCTACTCAGGGAGCCGGATGATCGCCTTGCCGGGCACCGCAATAGATATTATCTTGAGAAATATGATCTTAAGACAGGCATAAGACAACCAATTACGTATGGAGGTAACACCACCACTGTATATGATATCTCCCCTGATTCAAGAAAGCTTGTCTATGGCTCTCAGACTGAGAAGATGGATGCATTCCCATTTTACTTCAACGATGTCATAGAGCTTGACCTGAATACTCTTGCTACTGATACCCTCGTGAAGGGTGATCCCTATGTGCAGTCGTGCATTTATTCCCCCGATGGTAAGCAGCTGTTCTTTACAGGTGGACCGGAGGCTTTTGCAGGAATCGGAAAGAATAATGGTGGTCACAAATATAGCAACGATTATGATGTTCAAGGTTATATCATGACCATAGTCGACAAATCAGTGCGTCCGATGACGCGCGATTTCAATCCTTCTCTCGAGGGATATCCAATCTGGAATAGCGTTGACGGTCAGGTGTATTTCCGTGCCTCCGCCGGTTTCACACTCAATGTCTATAAGATGGATCCCAAATCGGGAAATATCACGAAGCTCGACTTCGGAATGCCTTACATATCCAGATTCTCAATTGGATCAGATGAAAACAAATGGATGTCGGCTGTAGGATCGGATTATCACTATGCTGGCAGATGCGAGCTGATGGATCTTAAGTCAGGGAAGCTCCGTGTGGTAGATGATCCATATTCGCGCGATTATCCCGATATGCAGACAGGAGAGTCTTCTTCATGGAGCTATAAGGCTCCTGACGGAACCACGATTGACTGTATGCAGGTGCTCCCTCCCGACTTTGACTCGAATAAGAAATATCCCTTGATCGTCTACTACTATGGTGGATGTTCCCCTTGCCAGAGATATCTCAGCGTATATGATCCGCAGATATTCGCTTCTCGCGGATATGTCACTCTTGTGATCAATCCTTCGGGTGCATATGGATATGGACAGGAGTTTTCTGCGCGGCACGCTAATGCATGGGGCGACTACACTGCTGATGACATTATTGAAGGAGTCAAGGAATATTGCCGTACACATGACTTTGTCAACGACAAGAAGATTGGCTGCCTTGGTGCAAGCTATGGCGGATTCATGACTGAATATCTCCAGACCAAGACAGATATATTTGCAGCAGCGGCTTCGCATGCCGGTATTTCCAACGTGACATCCTATTGGGGTGAAGGAAACTGGGGATATTCCTACAATACCGTGGCTGCCCCCGAATCGTATCCCTGGACCAATCCGGATCTTTTCACCAAGCACGGAGCCCTTTTCAATGCAGATAAAATTCATACTCCCCTCCTTCTTCTCCATGGCAGTGTCGACACCAATGTGCCGATAGGGGAGAGCATACAGCTCTTCAATGCCCTCCGCATTCTGGGTCGCGATGTAGAATTTGTGCAGGTAGACGGTGAGAACCACATAATCACCAACCACGACAAGCGTAAACCTTGGCACGCCACCATAATGGCATGGTTTGCCAAGCATCTCCAGGACGATCCCTCCTGGTGGGACTCCCTCTATGGCGACTGATCGTGAATTCTGAATTTCCGAATAACAATGTAGGGACGCACGGCTCGTGCGTCCTTAATAAATTAAGTCAATACAGAATAGATACCTTAAATGAAGATTAAATTTTTAATCCAAATAGTACTGCTATTTTCCCTTATCCCATTTTATGCATCCGCTTCAAATCCCAAGCGTGAATTCCGCGGTGCATGGCTCCATATCATAGGGCAGACGCAATATATGAACACCCAGCAAAAGGGTAGTGCCCAGCTGAAGGCATATATCGCCGACCAGATTGACCGCTTGCACCGCACAGGTTGCAATGCAGTGATTTTCCAGGTGCGTCCTACGGCTGATGCCGCATATATAAGCGAGATAGAGCCATGGTCGAGCTGGATCACAGGCAAGCGAGGCGTAGCCCCGGCTCCTCTTTGGGATCCCCTCGAATTTGCCATAGAAGAGGCCCACAAGCGAGGCATGGAACTTCATGCCTGGTTGAATCCATATCGTGTCACTTCTTCCCCGAAAGAGGTGCTCCCGGCTGATCACATCTCAAAGAAGCATCCGGAGCGTTTCTTCAAGTATGACGGGAAGATTTTCTTCGATCCCGCATATCAGGAAAACCGCGACTATATATGTGAAGTGGTCAAAGACATCACCAAGCGCTATGACGTGGACGCTATCCATATCGACGATTATTTCTATCCATATCCGGTGGCAGGAGTGAAGATTCCTGACGATGCTTCATATGCAAAATTTGGTGGAGGAATGAAACGTGAGGACTGGCGCCGCCATAATGTTGACCTCCTGATTGAGCAAATGAACCAGACAATAAAGCAGACAAAGCCTTGGGTTCGGTTTGGCGTTAGCCCGTTTGGCATATGGCGAAATAAAAAGACTGACCCACGCGGCTCAGATTCGAATGGCTTGCAGAATTATGACGGTCTCTATGCCGACGTATTGCTTTGGGCTAAGAATGGATGGGTTGACTATCTTGCGCCTCAGCTATATTGGACCCTCGACTTCAAGGCTGCTCCGAGCCGGCATCTTGCCCATTGGTGGAACGACAATTGCTATGGAGTCGATGTGTTTATTGGTCAAGACGTGCAGCGCACGATGAATAATGCTGATCCTGGAGCAGGCGATTCTAATGAACTTGCTACAAAGGTGAAGCTATCGCGTGAGTTACCAAATATCAAGGGAAATGTGTGGTGGCATGGTTATTGGGTCACCGGCAACATGAAAGGTGTCGCTGACTCACTTGCCTTCGTTCACCAGAACACTGTTGCGATTCCTCCGGCCTATGGAAGTGCAAAAGAATCTCCGGCTCCGGTCAAAAACCTTCGTATGGCAAAGAAAGATGGCAAAATATATCTTGAGTGGGATGCTGACAAACAGATGCAGAAAGCCACCGACCAGACACGCTTTGTGATATATTCATTCCTTGAGGATGAGGAACTTGACTTGGATAACGTGGAGGCAATCATGCTGATGACACCTAATAAGGAATATCTCGTATCAGAAGACGATGATGAATCTGAAGTGAAAGGAATGCGCTTCGCTGTTACGGCCCTCGACCGCAACAACCGCGAATCCGAACCCATTCAAATAATCTTGTAGGTCAAGCATAGCACATACATCTGAAAATCAAATAATCTTGTAGGGACGCACGGCTCGTGCGTCCGAAAAAATGAGTTCTCCAAAAAATATGAAAGAATTCTTAGACGAGCAAGCTTATCTCATCAACCGCCCGGAATTCATTGCACACGATCCGGTCCAATTCCCAAGAAGATTTGAGAAATTGCAAGACATAGAGATAGTCTCTCTCCTCGCATCTCATATAGCATGGGGCAAACGCACCATGATTTGCCGTGATGCAGAGCGACTGTTAGGACTTATGGGGCAGGATCCGTATAATTATGTGATGGATGAAGGTTATCTCGATCTTGACCCGTCGCAAAATATCCATCGCACATTCTTTGCACGCGATTTGCAACATTTACTGACGGGTCTTCGCGAGATTTATAAGCGTTACGATAGTCTGGATGCCTTCAGCGCCGCAATAAAAGCTGCTGATGATGCGGCTCCGGCATGGAAATTGGTAGAGGAAATGCAAAAGATTATCACCGATGCCAATGGAGGCGTTCCTTCAAAGAGAGGTCTTCCCAATAATCTCAAGCAGACTGCGCTAAAACGCGTAAATATGGCTCTTCGCTGGCTTGTTCGCGATGACGGAATCGTGGACATGGGAGTATGGAAGTCAATACCGAAATCAAAGCTCTATATTCCTCTCGACGTGCACGTCGGCAATACTGCACGCGATCTCGGACTCCTCACCCGCAAGCAAGACGACCGCAAGGCCGTGGAAGAGCTGACGCAAGTACTCCGCCAATACCGCCCTGACGACCCCGCCTACTACGACTACGCCCTCTTCGGCATAGGAGTCAATGGAAAGAAATTGTAATTTAGTGTCAAGGTTTGTTCCGGTGTCAGAGCCTTTGGCTCTGCTTTGGCTGATATTTTGCTATCTTCCCCGAAAATGCCAGCGTCACTACGTGCCCCTCAAACTCCCATGAGCTGAGAATCATCTCCATCTCACCTTCAGCTGCCTTGATAGCACCTTTCCCATACTTTTCCGGCGTAGCCGAGCGCATATCCGATGCAATTTTTGGCAAAACTATAATCCTGTAATCCTCCTTCCAGTCAGAAGCCATGCCCATGTCTGCCTTGAAGAGAGCTTCCTTGCATGTCCATGCAAGGATATTCTCTTTTATATCCTTTTCTGTGGCTTTCTCTATGTCTGCTATATCAGGAAGCAAAGCCTTCTCCGATGCAGAAAGGAATTTATCCCTTATCTTCAATACTTGTGCCCTGTCTGACTTTTCAAGATCAATTCCAAGGGCAGTTCTCGGGTTGACTGAAGAAAGATCAATGTCAGGAGTTTTAGGCAGGGATGCTACTACGAGGCAGTGTGATGTATGAGATACAGAGATTCGCTGTGGAATGCCGTCAAGTATTGGCGCGCCATTGTCAAGATGGTCAATCTCCCGATAATCACCCTCAGCCTCAGAGAAGATTTGCATGGCAAAGAGTTTCCACACCTTTGCCGACTTCTCATCTGCCCCATATATCTCTTCGATAGCCACTCCACACGGTGCTATCTCCCTCTCATACATAAAATCACTCATATTCTTAATTTAATGCATAATTCATAATGCATAATTCATGTTCAATTCTCCATCATTCATTACCTACAAGCAAATAGATCAACGCAAAATTCATAGGCCTTTTTTTTATCTTGCCTCCATTATGCATTATGACTTGCTTTAGCTTAAGCATAGCTAATTAAGCATTATGCATTATGAATTATGCATTAATTTTGGATGCCCTGATCTTCGTGATGCGATGCTTTTCCATCTGCAATATCAGGAAGCGGAACGGTCCACGCTGCAATGATTCCTTGTTTTCCGGGAAATCCCCTTTTATTTCAAGCATCAATCCTGCAAGTGTCTCTGCATCCCCAATGTCGCCTAATTCCTCTTCATCAGTGTCTGTAACGCGGCAGAAGTCGCTGATAGGTATCTTGGCGTCAAATACATACGTGTCGGGCGAAATTTTCCGGTAAAGATTCTGGGTTTCGTCATATTCATCATCGATTTCACCTACGATCTCCTCTATCACATCTTCCAGTGTCACAATACCCTGGGTGTCACCATATTCATCGATTACAATTGCCATATGTATCTTCTTCGTACGGAAATCCTCGAGAAGATCATCGAGCGAACGGGACTCCGGCACGAAATATGCATCGCGGATCAAAGCCTGCCATCTGAATTTTTCATCTTCTGTGCCAATATAGGGCAGGAGGTCTTTTGAGTAGAGGATACCCTTGATAGTGTCTTGTGTGCGGTCATAGACGGGGATTCGGCTATAGCCTGACTTCACAATTACATCGACCACCTCCTTGAAATCTGCATGATACTCAATATCAGTCACATCAACGCGTGAAATCATAATTTCACTCGCTCCCTTTTCCCCAAAAGAGAGAATGCCTTCAAGCATTTCTTTGTCTTTACCTTCTTTGAGATCTGAGATCTCAAGAGCTTTTTCAAGCTCATCGGTGGTAAGGTTTTCTTGCTTTTTAGCTACTACCTTATTGATGATGCCCGATGATTTGACAAGTATTGAAGAAAGGGGAGTGAATATAGTCGAGAAGAACCCAATGCCTGAGGCAGCCATGAGAGCCCATTTAATGCTTCGGCCGCGGGCCACAAGTTTTGGGAATATTTCTCCAAAAAGAAGCAAAAGGAATGTCAGCAAGACGGTTTGCAAGAGAAATCCTACAACTGCCGAGTGGAACACCACGACTTGATTGATAGCAAATGTAAGAAGCACAACCATTGTGATGTTCACAAGATTGTTGGCTATCAAAATTGTAGCTAAAAGTTTCTCGGGATTCTTAATTAGCTTTAGTGCCTTTTGTGCATTCGGGCTTTCGTCTTCTTCAAGTTCTTCTATATCTCCTTGCGAAAGACCAAAATAAGATATCTCGCTGCCGGAAACGAAAGCCGAGAGCATTAGGCAGATAAGGGCTATCAGCACGATGATGCTCCATGATGTCCAATCAGATGGGGCATGGAAAGAAATTGCGCTTTGCGCCAGCTGGCTCAGGGCCAGCAATGTACTGTGTGCAGG
>JAIDSL010000100.1 GCA_029061255.1 Muribaculaceae bacterium | reverse complement strand
GGTCGATCGCGTTGACACGGGCTATCAAGTCATTGATAACTGAATCGCGTGGCACGCGTTCCGACTCAAAAATCAGCATGGCGTCTTGAATGGCAAGGTCCTGGTTTTTCTCTTTTTTGCGAGCATCCTTTACCGTGAGGTATTCCCTGTCCGTGATAGTGAGGTCGAAGTAGGTGGAAACGTAGAGATAGTTGTCTTCTTTCCATCGCGCGAAGCGGAACATATCGTGGCCTCTTCCCATTGATTCGATGCGGCATGACATCCTGTCGAGATTCTGGGGCTTCACGGAAAATGTGTCAGTGTCGGAGAAGCGAAAATCCATTACCATACGTTTGAAGTCATGGTCTCTCCACATGGGACCTGCCAGACGCGGTGTCCACAGGTGCTTCAGTGAGTCGGCAAGCACGTTGACAGTTACGCTTACTCCAGCCGAGTCTTTCCTCCATAGTTCAGCTATGGAGTCGCGTCCCAACACTGTGAAGTCTCCGAGACGGTTGCCGCCGAGGCTCTGGGGGAAATTCACGCGGTGGGGAAGAGATACCCAGTCAGACCATGAGAAATGGTGGCTGACACGGTCTGATACGCTGTCGCGACCGAATGGATCAGTCCATTTGTAATAGGATTTGGTCTTTAGAAGACGTGGCTCAGTCCAACCCTGATAATGGCGTGCCTTGCCTGTAGGTATCATGAAGTCGACCCACTTCTCTCGGTAGAGCGTCAATGTATCAGCTGAGGAAATCATCTTTGAGAGCTCTCTGATATAGCCTGTAAGATGAAGAATGGGGCGGTGCTTTGTGCTGACCTTCACCTCCGGGAGCTCATATGGTATTGGCTCAAGCGGAGCATTTGGATCTGCGCTGATAATAAAGCCTGACGCACTCCCTACTATGATAAGGAGAAATATTATGTGCAATATGTGGAATCGACTCGTTTTCATACGGCAAAGTTATATAAACTTCATATATGATGCAATTCCCGCACTCCTCTTTTGGGAATTCTTGATTAAAATTAACTTAATTTAATCTTATATGGTTGTTGAATTGTTAGGTTGTTAAGGTCTGTAAGTGAGCTTGCAAGATTAGAAATTTAATTAAAATGGAAATAAGAAATCAGAATCTGACAAGATATATAATCCCTTTGCGGGAAGGAGGGTCTCTTCCGGCTCTTGCGGAGGCAGACGACGGGTTTAAGTATGTGGTGAAGTTTCGCGGAGCCGGCCATCGTGAGAAAGCTCTCATTGCTGACTTTCTTGGGAGTGAGATAGCGAGGGCAGCCGGTTTCCTTGTGCCAGAACAGGTGTTTTTGAACTTGGATGAATATTTCGGTCAGGCAGAAGGGGATGAGGAAATACAGGATCTTTTGAAATGGAGTCAGGGCATGAACCTTGGAGTGCATTATCTTCAGGGCTCGATGACTCTTGACCCATATGTGAATCCTGTAGACGAACTTCTTGCTTCGAGAATAGTATGGCTTGATACTTTCATCACAAATGTTGACCGGACTGTCAAGAATACTAATATGCTTGTGTGGCATTCGGAGACATGGCTCATCGACCATGGAGCCTCGTTCTACTTCCATCATGCTTGGAGCGACTGGGAGAAGAGTGCGCTGACACCCTTTCCTTATATAAAGGACCATGCCCTTCTGCATAAAGCAACCCGAATGAAGGAAGCGGATGCTATGATCAGGCAGAAGCTGACTCCGGAAAAAATGTCGGAAATAGTAGATGCCATTCCTCCTGACTGGTTGCGATGGGATGAAGCCTCATCGGAAGAAGGGGAGGAAAGGAGAGAGGTTTATAGGAAGTTTCTTATGAAGAGACTCAATGATGTCGACATTGTAAAGGCTGTGGAAGATGCAAGAGCTAAACAAATATGAGTACGCAGTGGTGCGATATGTGCCACGTGTGGAGCGTGAAGAGTTTATCAATGTCGGATTGGCAATGATGTGCAAGCGTCGGCGATGGATTAAGGTTGGTATCTGCATACCTGAGGGGAAATTATGTGCAATGTGTCCTGATACAGACAGGGAGATTCTTGCCCGGCAACTTCAATCATTTGTCGAGATTGCTGAGGGGAAGCGGGGTGCGGGTCCGGTAGCACAATATCCGGTAGAGGAGCGGTTCCGGTGGATTTCTGCGGTAAAGAGCAGTGTAATCCAGACATCGCGTCCACATCCCGGAGTTTGTGAAGACTTGGACGCGACATTCTCCCGGTTGTTTGAGGAATTGGTATTATAGAAAAAACGGTCTTGCCCCCTCGGGAGCAGACCGTTTTCCGTTTTTGTATAGCGGGTTTTATTATTTGTCCTTCTTTTCAATCTTCGGCAGTTTGTCCTGCTTGGCAGAGCGTCGAGCCTCCATTTCAGCTTTGTTTGCCTGATATTGCTTTAGCTGGTCTTTGTCAAGGATTTTCTCTACCTCTTTATCAAATTCAGCGCGGAGTTTCTGCATCTCGTCTCTGCTCTTAGCCTTGGCGTCGGCCTTTGCCTTCTTTTCAGCCGCTTTGTTTTGCTCGCGGAGCGCTTTCATCTTGGCCTTCTGGTCTTCAGTCAACGTGATTCCCTTGAACATTGGATTCTCACCAACTCCGCGACGCATTTCCTTTCCGGGACGGGCTTCTCTGGTAGCGTGCAGCTTATCAGAACCCTCACTTCCTCCAAAACGCATTTTCTTGCCTGGACTGACTTGTCTGGTAGAGCACAGCTTCCACGATTCCTTGCCTTTCTTCATTTTTCTATGAGGACACTTGCCTTGCTCGGCGCAGGCCTTTCCTTCCTTGGCGCAAGTCTTACCTTCCTCCTTGCAACAAGCTTTCTTTTCCTTGTCGCAAGTCTTGCCTTCCTCCTTGCAGCAAGCTTTCTTTTCCTTGCAGCATTCGGTTTTCTGCTCGGTGGTAGTGGTAGTGGACTGGGCGGCTGCCGGAATGGCGAGTACTGTGGCGAGCGCGAGGCTCATAAGAATTTTCTTCATCGTATGTATTGTATTTTTTGTTCTGAATTTCGATTGTTTACGATTCTTTGACTCTTTAGAAAATGGATGGTTTAAGCGTTATTCCTATTTTTAAATATTTTAACAACCGAGGAGAATCCTGACGAATGATTCCGGCAGACGAACATTGTAGAGTTTCAAGGCATCTTTGAAGAGTGGGGCAATCTCTTCATCCTTGAAACCTGCGATTCCGCAACCGATGCGGGTGACATAGAATGTATTCTGGTCGCAATTACTTGCAAACTCAATGAAATCGTCAACATATGGCTTTATCGTCTCTACACCTCCCTGCATCGTCGGGATTGCGTAAGACTGTCCCTGCAGTCCAACGCCTTGGCCGGGGATGGCACCAAAACGCTGACGTGCTACGCGTGCTGCACCCCCGGCATGGTGCCCGGCGAGATTGCTGCCGAATACGAATATGTCGTCCGGGCCAAGTTCTGTGATATTTTCGGGGGTGAACTTCATTCCGCTTATGAATTTCAGTTTTTCATCTATGCCATAGGGATGATGCATGGCGTAGCGTTCGTTCATTTGAGTCTCGCTTGAGGCTCCGGCAAGGTCGTCGGCCACGGAGACGAGCAAGTCGTGTAGTTCAAGACCATTTCTGAACTTTTCCGGTATGCCCGTGTATCCGAGCATGGTGCCAATGATGTTTCCGGCTACGGCGCCGGTGGAGTCGCTGTCTCCATCGTGATTGACTGCCGCCACAAGGCATCCCTCAAAATCGCGAATGTGGCGCATGACGCAGAAGATAGCGATAGCCACCGTCTCCTCCGCCACCCATCCTTCGCCAAGTTGCGCGATTGCTTCCCGGTCTGAGATTGATGCACCGGCAAGATCAAGGGATTTTTGGATTATTTCAATAAATTCCTTAGATTTTGGGCTGTCAGGAATGGCAGTCAAAGTCTCGTTTATAGCAGTAGAAATGATGGAGCGGAATGAAAGCCTGTCGATCACATGGGTTTTCATGCATTCGAAAATGACGAGGGCTGTAAACACTGAGGCAAGTGTGCTCAGGTCGTTAAGGTGAGTGATGCGGGCACTTTCGGCAGCCACCTTTGCACACTGCCGGATTTTGCATTGTGAATTATGCATTCCGCATTCAGATGAATGTGCAGCAAAAAAAATGCCTATCGGAGCAATGCGCATCACTGCGCCGCACCCTTTCGAGTCATTATTGACAGGTCTTCCGTCCTTGAGGGCGGATAGTGCAGATAGGCACGTATTGCCTGGAGCTCGTCGAGCCCACAGGTCGCGGACATGGGTGAGCCATGAAGAGGGAAGAGGAAGCTGGAACCCTGTCTGAGTGTCAAGCCATGCGAGATATGCTTCCGATATATAGCTGCATACTGCTTTTGGATTATCGGCTTCCCCTTTCTGAGCTGCAGTCAGCAGACCTTCAGCTGTGAAAAGTGTCATTTGAGTGTCATCTGAGAAGCAAGCTATTCCGTAGGAATCGGTATCGAATGCATTGATTCCTGACGGCCCATATTTCTTTAGTATACTGTTGAGGGAAGAGAACTCCACTGCATAGCCGAGGGCATCGCCTGCGGCGCCACCTATCAGGCATCCGCGTGCCTTGTCGATTAATATATCTTTCATTTTCTTGGAGATTTTCTTAAATAATGAATTGAAGCAAAATGTCGTCTTTGTTTAAGGTATTCGAGATCATGTCCATGTGTGTATGCTTCTCGTTCAAATGATATGTTGAGATATGCCTTGTGTGCGTCACGAAATTGGATAATCCTTATCAGCCATTCCAGTACATAGAAGATGTAGAATGGAATGAAGAGCAGCTCACGCATCTGTGCGGTATGGATTCGCTCATGGTTGATAACAAACCTGTCGATCCATGAGGTGTCACGTGCCCAAAATGTTCCGAAGAGATTCAGGCAGTATCCTTTACGCATCCATCTGGTTTGTATTATGAGAGGTTTCTTCTCTTTCATTAGAATTCCAGCTTGAAGCCGCGTCGTTTAAGTTCGTTATATTTCTCAAGATTGAATTTGTAGAGTTTGGCTTCGCGTTTGGGTGTTGGCCAGACAGTCTCGTCAAGTTGTATGAGAATGTCGAGATGCAGAATCTTTTTCGAGAAGTTGCGTCGGTCGAAATGCACTCCGAGCACTGCCTCATATAGTGTCTGGAGTTCCTTGATAGTGAACTTTTCAGGAAGAAGGTCATAACCTATGGGATGAAAATGGATCCTTTCCCTAAGTCGTGAGAGGGCATCCCGCAGTATTATATCGTGGTCAAAAGCAAGTTTTGGAGTATTGTTGACTGAAAACCATCTTGCATCAGCCGCATCATCACCACCTTTTACCTCTTGGAGTTTAACGAATGCAAAGTAGGCAATTGTAATCACTCGTTCTCTTGGATCCCTGTCAGGGGTCGAATAGGTATGAAACTGCTCTACGTAAGCATTCTCTACGCCGGTTTCTTCCTTTAGCTCTCTGAGAGCACCTTCTTCAGCCGATTCGTCGGGATTTAGAAATCCACCCGGGAAGGCCCAGTATCCTTTATATGGATCTATTCCTCGTTGGATTAGAAGTACCTTAAGGTCTTCCCCGTCAAATCCGAAGATCACGCAGTCGGTAGTGACAGCCGGGTGAGGATACTTGTAGCAGTATAGTTTTTCTTCCATAATTAAATTCATAAGATCTACAGGAAAATCTAAAGTTTAGACGCTGAAGCAATGCAGCTGTGTAATTATTACACCGCAAGAAGGTAAAAAGTTTTAGAAACTACAAAAAAATGAAAAATAAACATCATTTACTGAATAATATCAATGGCAAGTCAAAAGATAATCCCTGATAGCAAAAAGGGGTATATTGCTCATCCAATCCTGATGAACGTATCCCTTCATGGAGGTTCGGTAACCTCTCATTCCGCTTCCGGAATTATCAACTGTTACGAATTGCCGTAGTGATTTGGATTTTACGTTTTCTTCTGCCTTAACTTCCAAAGGCATGATTTCAGCTCCGCATTGCACTATGAAGTCGATTTCCAGACTTGAATTGTCTTTTGAATAATATCCGATAACAGTATTTGGGACGGTTTTAATTTGAGTGAGGACATAGTTTTCTGTGAATGCCCCTTTAAACTCAGTAAATATAGTATTGCCAATAAGCATAAGTGAAGCCGGCACTTCTGCCATAGCTGCTAACAGCCCGACATCAAGAAGAAAAAGTTTAAATGTATCCTTTTCTTCATAAAATTTGAGTGGAATATTAGCTTTTGTTACTCGGCACACCTTATATACAAGTCCTGCATTTACCAACCACTGTATAGCTTGTTCGTATTCTGATGCACGCGCTCCTTTCTTGATGGCACCGAAGATAAACTTCTTGTTTTCACGAGCAAGTTGTGAAGAAATTGTTTCAAAAACCATTCGCGCTTTCAACGTGTCTTTACCGGCATGTTTGGCTATATCTGCATCGTAAGCTGCAAGTATGGCATGTTGAATGTCTCTGACTGATATAGGATTTTTATTTTCAATAAAATCGAGCACAGCTTCCGGCATTCCTCCTACGAAATAATACTGTCGCAGGAGATCTGTAAAACTTGGCAGCAGACTGTTTATTGTCTCTTCAGTATCTTTTCTCCTTAGAAGCTCTGCTTTTGAGTTTTCGCCGGAAGCCTCAAGAAACTCATCGAAAGTCATGGGATAAAGATGCATAATATCCACTTTTCCTGTTGGGAAAGGGATTTCTTCCATATTCATAACACCTAATAGAGATCCGGCAGCCGCAACATGGATTTCGGGAGCATCCTCACAAAAGTATTTCAGTGCAGCCACGACCTCCGGTATGTCTTGCACTTCATCAAAAAAAAGGAATGTCTTTCCTGGGCGTATTTCCTGATTAGCTATCGAAGATATTCCGAGCATGATACGGCTAATATCGGCGTTTACGCTCATTAGAGTCTTCAACTGCTCATTTTTGTAGCAGTTTATATAGATCATATCCTCAAATTCATTCAGCCCGAATTCTTTGAGGATATAAGTTTTCCCAACCTGTCGAGCACCATATAGCATCAAAGGTTTGCGACGGTGTGAATCCTTCCATTTCAGAAGATCGTTGTAGATATATCTTTTCATATCTGCAAAATTACTAAAAAATAATTAGATATGCAAATGATCTACATTTTTATGGGCGAATAAATGTATTTTTTTCTACATTTATATGGGGGAATAAATGTAGTATTTTTACATTTTTATGGGGGGAATAAATGGAGTATCACTACATTTTTATGGGGGAATAATGGTGGAGTGTCTACTTTTCATGGGGCAACAATCATTCATTATACCATTCAGTCCACATGCAATCAGTGGATCCAGGACTTAGCCATTCCTCGTCTAGATCAGACTGTAACTGTTCTTCATCTCCTTTATAGAGAGCAATAGCACACTTATCGCAACAGGCATATTCTCCAGCAAGCATATACCCTTCTTTCATTTTTGCTCCACAATTTGTGCAAATCCTGAATCCTATCCGCTGAATAGTTTCTATAATCTTGAGTATATATATTCCGGACTAAATCCGTTCACGTGTATGGTATGGTGGATGCATTAATTTGTGGGTCAAACACTAAGGTAAGCCAGAAGCGTTGGTGATAGGGGATTCTCCTTCAGTCGGTAGCGTAGAAGCGAAGTGAGGAATTCGTATGGTTCGCTGTCATCTTCAGTGTCTGTCTTGGAATATGAGTAGGCCATAAGGATTCCCTTGACCATCGTGCGAGCATAAACCCTTTTGTCTCCAATGGGTACTGGTGTATAGTAAAGATAGTAGGGGAGGTCTATTGTCTGGAAACATTCATATTTCCCTTCTTTGGCAAGTTGCATTACCTCATCAAGGGACTTGTCTTTGATCTCCTTACCGATTTCATCTGCTATTTCCGGATACAGCTGATTTTTATGAGGACTAATCATAGAGAAGTCTTTTAACAGTGAGTAGATGTCACTTCCGTTGAATTTGTCTTTTAGTTGAATCATAATAGCAGTATCCGTCATATCTATATCATAGACTTCTTTGGGATAGTACACTCGTAAATCTTCTGGGTTGAAATCTGCGATAGATTTATTCCATGTTCTTCTTTTTATTGTTTCTTCCAGATCTTTTATTGGAATTGCATAAAGAGTAGTTATCCCATAGCTTGTATATCTTCCCATATTAATATTTCTTTAGTTTTATAGTTTATTTATTCATTACTTTACTTTATCTCCTCAATCTTATACTCCAGTTTTCTATCTTCCTTCTTCTCCACGTAGTTGGCAGCGATTAGGAAGACTTTGCGATGGTCCACACCATATCGTCCGGCGTAGTCGCGGGAATATATCTGGTTCATTGCTTCTGTAACACTCCTATTGTATTTGAACTCGAAAACATATATATATCTTTGGGTGATAACTTCGATATCGCTTCTTCCTTTGTAGCCGTGATGTTCCGCTATGGATTGAGTGCCACATAGCAATGTCAGCATGTATGTTATTGCACGATATGTTGATTCCGAATGGTCTTCCCCCGGCAGGTCTTTAAATAAAGAAGAAAGTCTCTCCATAAAATTGTGAATATCCCCTATAAGAAGATCTTTCTTGAATTGAGTAAATTCAAAAGGATTTCCCATCATGCCGGTGGCAGGAACATAGAGAGGCAGCAGGTTCTTAAAGAATCCGAGTTCCACTTCCTTGTTTGGAAATCTAAGTTCATACAGATTCTCTTTTGTATACGCTTTTCCTATGGTCAGGTATCCGGTCTGGAACATAAGCGGAACGGGATTGTTAAGGTCGAAACCTACAGTCACGAGTTCTTCTTTAGTGGCAAGAACGTTATCCATTGACATTGGAGAAATGCCAAGTGCTTTGACTCTCTTAGCGAGGAATGTTGGAGTTCCGGTCTCAAACCAGAATTGATCTATTTCTTTAGATGCCAATGCATTGAGTACGCTGAAGGGATTATAAAGTCTTGATCCTTTGGGCGTGAAGAGATATCCATCGTAGTAATTGCGCATAGCGAGAAGTGTGGTGTCGAAATCCTCTTCCCTCTCTTGTGAAAGTTGCTCGATACCCGGACGGAAATAATCAATTAGTTCCTGCTCCGTCCATCCGCAGATATCAGCATACTCATTATCCATAGATATGTCTTTGAGGTTGTTTAGGTCACTGAATATGCTTACTTTGTTGAAGCGAGCTACACCGGTGATGAATGCGAATTCAATATAATCATCCATCGATTTCAGGTTTCCAAAAAAGCTTTTGAGGATCTTAAGATTCTTTTCCAGTTTCTCAGGATCGTCTTCAATCTCAAGCAGAGGTTTGTCGTATTCATCCACAAGTATGATGACTTTTCGTTCGGTTTTATTAAAAGCGGCACGGATTAGCGATCTAAATCGCTGGGCAGGGGTATCATCTTCAGGTCGTCGACCATAGATTTCCTCATAGTCTCTCAGTAGACCGTCAAGAAGGAGTTCAAGACCGTTTTCAAGACTGAAGTTTTCAGAATTAAAATCGAATCTTAACACTGGGGAGGGTGTCCAGTCAAAGTCTATGGAGTCAGCAGCAAGCCCTTTAAAGAGCTCACGATGTCCTTTAAAGAAAGCTTCCAGAGTAGACAGCAGCAGACTTTTACCAAATCGTCGAGGGCGGCTCAAGAAAATATACTGCCCATGTTTCAAGAGACGTTTAATATAGCCGGTTTTGTCTACGTATGTATAGCCCTGATTGATTATTTTGGGGAACGACTGAATTCCAATGGGATATCTTTGATCTTCCATATATCATATTTTATCTTGCAAAGATAGTTCAAATCTCTTTATAATCCAAATCAGTCTTGAAATGTGTCTTTTTACCAATCTTGTCTGTTTTTATTGGCTAATTCAATATATTAAGCATTGATAAAGACTATTTTACTATGATCTTCTTTCCGTTCACTATGTATATTCCTGACGGGAGTTGCTTCACTTCAGCATTTGTTATGCCTTGTGCTACACATATACCTGAAGGAGTATAAACGTCTACTTTGTCAGTCACATCAATGTTCATATCTACAGCATTGTCTTTAGATCCTTGGAAATAAAGGATGAAATTATCGAAGCAACACCAGCAGTCGCCCTGCGAAGTGTCAGAGGCGATGGCTATGCGTAAAGAGCCGTCTGTGACAGACGTAGGCAAGATATTCCAATAAAAACCGGAGTTGAATGCCATTTCAGCTCCATACATGGAATTTACATAATCTTTTAGCACGTGCGTACCGGTAAGTTCCGCCTCAAGCCAAGCCGAATCAGATACTCTATGGCTGTAGAGGGAGGCAACCGGCATACTGCTGTCGTTGGCATATATTTTAGCCGGTATCACTTCACTTCCTGCTTTGTAAGCAGCTCCTCCATCATTGGCTTTGACCCTGTAGAGTGCCTGGACGTTGAGTGTGTAGAAACCGTTTCTTAATCCTTCGACTGTCTGAGATGCTTCAAATGTACGGTTCCAGTATTCAGCCACATGACTGCCCCATACCGGTTCCCCTCTCCATCCGTGAGAGTCGTTGTCAAAATCTGGATTCTCTATGAAGCATGTCATATCCCATACTGAACCATCCCTCAATATTGCACCTTCATCAGAAAGATACGCCTTCATAGCTGACTCCACAATGTCAGTGGCTTTGACAAGCTCATCAGGAAGCTCAGCATCCTCCACTATTGTAAGAGCCTTATCAATGCAGTTGTCTAAAATAGAGAGGGCCTCAGATTCTTCCGATGCCTTAGAGTTTCGGAGTGCACAGTCAAGAGTTTTCCCATACTCCTGTTGCAAGGTCAGGGCGTTCCGGATATCAGAAGCTATGGCCTCGAGTGCTGAAATGGCTGCTTCAAAAGATTCTTGGTTTTCTTCCGGCTCCGAATTAATCACGGTTAGCTCATCGAAATGTCGGGCCATCTTAAAAGGAAGCGCAGACTTGTCAATATCCAGCACGTTGCGTAAAGCCTGCTTATGGCGGTGACGGAGTAGCTCGAGGTCTCCTTCTCGAGTCAGTGTTATGCAGTCGATATCAGGCATCCAGTCGGCAGAATTGGAAAGCCTGATCTCGTTGCCACCCTTCAAAAGGTTGATCTTAAGAGTCTTGGCTCCAATGATATCCCAGCCGCCTGAATTGACAGTTAGGTTATCGATCACTTCTCCGTTGACTGTGACTGTGATATTTCGGTACGCACCCGTTATAAAGCGGATGGTCATTTCATATTCCCCGCCATCGTTGCTCCAGACATCACGCCAAACGATATGATTATCTTCTCTCGCGCCGAGCCAAGACGCTTTAGCGCCACCCGAACAAACATCCAGTTCCTCATATACTCCTGACTTCACAGCCTGATTGTTGTCAAGCTCCTGATATGAAGGATTGAAAGCCGTTTCTGCCTCATAGACGCGACGTTCGAGTCGACGGTCAGCAGTGATTCGATAGATTCGTGTTCCGTGTGCAGGGACAGTCGTTTCAAATACGCCTGAGAAATGTCCCATGTCTTTCCTTTCGAAAAGGTCACGCACTTCAGCTTCCTCACCAAGGTCTATATCGAAGAAATTAATGCTCATTTTCATGGCCTTGTCGTTAGGGTTATATAGAGCCACCGCTCGGGTTGTTCCGCGTAGCTCGTTCACATCCTTGACAAGCACATAGCCTCCGTTTTCTCTCTTTACAACAGTAGCCTGCAAAGCGAGAGGGTCCTGATTCAGGGCTATGAGTTCCGGATTGGTAAGTAGGGCAATGGCTTTATCGTCAATTTCGCGAAGGTCGCAGCCTATGAGCAGGGGAGAACTCATCATACACCACATCCCAAAGTGTGTCTTGTCTTCCTCTTCAGTCATTCCGCGACCTACCTCAAGCATATCCATATCGTTGAAGCGTCCTTTTGTTGCAAAGGCGGATAGATAGAGATTCTGATGTATAATATCTTTTACAGATTCCCATCCGAGGTAAATGTCTTGCGACATGCGCCAGGATGTTGCCACATCCTCTACCCATGTGCCTGGATAAGCCCATCGGCATACGTTGTAGCGCACGTCTGTTCGACCGGTTGCCTTTATGGCATCGGATATTGCTGTGTATCGTTCACGCTCGTCAAGTACAAGCATTTCTGAGTTCTGCGGTCCATCTCCCCCGCAGAAGTCAACCTTTATAAAATCAAAACCAAGCTCACCAAACATGAACATGGCATCCTCTTCATCGTGTTCGTAGAGTCCGGTCCCGATTCCGTCGCGGTCGCCACCCCAAAAGGAAGCACAAGTGTTGTGTCCGGCGTCAGAATATGTCCCGGCTTTCAGCCCTGAATTGTGTATATTGTCGATGAGCGGCTTGAGTCCGTTTGGGAAGCGAGTCGGATGAATCACGAGATGCCCCTCTGAGTCGCGGCCACACCATGCGCCATCGTCGATGTTGACGTAGACATATCCGGCATCTTTAAGTCCCTTCGATACTAGAGCGTCAGCCTGCGATTGAATGATTTCTTCATTGATGTGATGCCCGAAAGCATTCCATGAGCTCCAACCCATGGTGGGAGTGTCCCAAGCCAGGGATGAGAGTGGCAAAAGGGATAGATATGTAAGGGATGCAAATATTCTTTTCATAATGTATAGAGATGAGGTCTAAGATGCAAAGATACATTTTTTATTTTGAATTGCGAATGTATTTTTGAAAAAAATAGTAATTTTGCACCATGAAACAATCAGACAACAGACGTGAAGTCCGCACAGCTCATCTTGCACTCCTTCTCGCCAACATAGGGTGGGGCGTGATAGCTCCGGTGTCGAAGATGGTGCTTCTTTCAGGTGCCATCACTTCACTCGCTCTTTCCGGTATAAGGATCACGGGAGGTGCATTGCTTTTTATAATATTCACATGGGTTCTTCCCAGATCGTTTGAGACTCGGCAGCATATAGAGAGGAAAGACATTTGGAAGCTTATACTTTGTTCGGCTTTGATCATTAGTGCCAATCAAGGACTCTATATAATTGGAGTTGGCCTGACAGATCCGGTAGATTCGGCTGTGATGTGTTCGCTGACACCGGTCTTGACGATGCTTCTGGCTGCCATATTCCTTCATTTCCGGATGACTTGGCTGAAAGTTGGGGGTGTGCTTATGGGGCTCGCCGGTGTGCTGATACTCGTTGCCGGTTCTGCAGAGAGTGAAATAGCCGTAAATCCGATTCTGGGCAATCTTTTGTGTTTGGGCGCGCAACTGTGTGCCGCTATTTATTACGTTGGTTTTGACGGCATAATCAAGAAGTATTCCCCATACGTATTGATGAAGTGGATGTTTTTTATCTCAGTCCTTACATATGTGCCATTCTGTATGCCGGATATGTTGAAGGTGAATTATATGGTGTTGCCATGGGATGTATGGGCAGGATTGGTGTTCATAATCACTATCCCAACATTCTTTGGATATTTGATGATACCATTTGCACAACGCAGCTTGAAGCCTACAGTGGTCAGTGCTTATTGTTATCTTCAGCCTGTCTTTGCGGCAATAGTCTCTGTGATGATGTCAGTGGGAGATTTCGGATGGATTAAAGTCCTGGCTACAGCTTTGATTTTTGTGGGGATATACTTTGTCAATAAATCTTCATGATTCCTTATGTTATCTTAATATTTTAATTGTGTTTATTCTTGACTTTCCGTTGAAGGCAGATACGATGTAAGTCCCTTTGATAAGGTCTCTAAGGTCGATGAGGTTGTTTTTTGATGCCAATACTTCTTTCCCCGTAATGTCAAATGCCTTCAATTTGATTTCAGGCATATCCGCCCCTTCCCAAATAAGGAAAGAACCAAACTTTGAGAAATTCCCGTTTTTTCCTGAATCCAATTCTATCTTTGATATATAGGAACCAATGTCAATAGAAATATCTTCTGTGAAAAGAGTATTATAGTAGAATTCTTCTTCGGTGGCAGACATGACGTAGTGTGGGTAGATATTCCGTGTGCCTATGATGTCGTAGTGGTTCATGCCGAATACATATCCGTGATTAAAATATCCTGTCGCCTGACGGTTGCCCATTATATCAAAACCTTCTGAACTCGTCACGTTGACGAGTCCTTTTTCCTTAGCGTATTTAAGAACTTGCCACATCATGTCAAGTCGTGTTCCGGGGCATGGATACCATTCGCTCCAGTCTGAGATTCCAAGTCTTGCGGGAGGGGTCAGTGGATCTTTTGTAGATTCAATGCCCTTCATTGGAATTACCCATTCATCAGGATATTTTCCACCCTCTGAAACAAGAGCTCCGGGGAGTGAATTCTTCCAACAGGCTCGATAGGTATGGAGGTTAAACATAATCCACCCTCCGCATCGAGCAGCCTCATCTATCAATGATCGAAAAGCCTTGTAGTGCTTCTTGTTGAAAGAATTATCATCAGTCTCACCCTTATATCCTTTTATGGATTGTCCTTCCAGTCCGGCGCGAACAGCTGATGATAGCATGGGTACGGTATTGATGTTCTTTGTGCTATGATCGGAAAAACCATGAGGAAAATATTCAAGGATTCCTCCCACCAGTGCGTGAGAAGATGTAGAATTATGAGTGACAAATCCTTTTGGATCTATGCCAAATTCCTTCGCTCGTCTTTTCCATTCTCCCCAGTGCCAGTCGATGTTGAAATCCGGATTATACATCACTTCTTTCTTGCTCTTATAATCCCCTGCATATGGCTTTATGAATATAGATGGAGTCTCAACCCATGAAGTGTTTTCAGGATTGGGCCAGTATTGCTTTCTTGTCTGCAAGTCATAGACTGACACTGTGGAAGCATCTTCCCCGTTATTGGGACCCGAAGTGAGGATTTTATTTGCCAAGCGTGAATTCAAGCTGTCTACTACCCAATTGTTGAGTATTTCTCCAAGGCACATCATGGAGTGGGATAAAATGTCCCAACCTTTCTCATTCTGAAGCCTTAATATTGTCTTCAGGTTGTCGTTTGCTACAGGTGGAGTATCGCATAAGCCAATCCTTCTTCCTTCTACAGCTAGATTTCCCTTAAGCCCCAAGCTTTCCAAGAGAGGATAAAGAAGACTGAAATATCCACCGTATGGAGAAGATGAACTAATAAACTGAGGCTCGAGGCCATCATCGTCGATTATAGAGAACATGGCAGAGCCGTTCCAGACTTTGCCACTCTTATGCCAGGCACCTGCCACTGAAAGGCTGCAAAGTAAGTCTTGCTCAATATCTATTTCGTCAACTTCAATATAGTCTAAGGGTTCTATTTCAAAATATCCGGCAGGAATGGCTATGGAGCAATTCTCTTCTTTTGCAGGAAAAGCCGGTAGAAACCTACAGCTTCTTCCCCTGTCATCCATAATCGGGGTTAATTTTATTGTTGTGTCTGATTTAAAATATACAGATAGGCCTTGAAGATTAATGCTGTCTGAATTAAGCCGCATTTTCCCATGGAAATCATCCATTAGTTTTAACAGAAGGACGAATTCTTGGCCGCCACAGGAACTTGAAGGAAGAAGCTTGATTTCAATCGTGTTCTCTGTGGTGAGAGGCATGCAGTTGATTGGCAGTTGATTGGCAGCACGAAGATCTGATCCGCACAAGCAAAGGATGCAGATAGAATACCAAAGAACTTGAATAATCACGCTATGCATAATTGATTGAAATTTTTTGAGCTGTGATCCATGTACTCAATGATAATGCAAAGATAGGAAATATTTTTTAAAGATGCTTAAGCAAGCTGACGATTTTTGAAGGGAGGGCCATAGAGTCAAACTTAGCAGCAAGCATCCTCCGCCGTGAGTCAGTTGGTAAGTGGGAGTGCTCAATTGTAAGTTAGTAGCGACTCACGGTAAATTCCGGGATGAATGCCACTAAGTTTGAATTCTTTTGATATTGCAAAGTTGCAACTTTTCTTCGAAATTTATTGAATTTTTGAAACGTTTCAGTTTGAAATGTTTTGAAATAATACGAAATGGTTGCAATGTTGCAAGTTGTTTGTTAGCTGATTTAAAGAAGCCAATATGCTTGCGTATTTGAATTAAATTAGTTAATTTTGACCTTTGTAACAAAATGATGTAAAAATGACACTTTTTAAAGTATTGAAATCACGGTCGAAGATATATTTAATGGTAATCTTTGCGACTTTGGATATAATGGCATTTGCCGCTCGCCCAATAGATACGTTGCGGCGTAGCGACATTGAGTTTCTTACTTCGCCTGAGGCTGCCCGCATTGGCGAACAGGTGTTGGCATACCAACGTGCTACCGGAGGTTGGCCAAAGAATATCGATATGTGTCGTCCTCATACTCAGGAAGAGATTGAGGCAGTATTATCTGACCGTAACAGGTCCGATGACTCCACTACCGATAATTTTGCCACGACTACTCAAATGACATTCATGGCAAATATGTTTCAGGCTACGCATGACGATCGATATCGCGATGCCTTTGTTTCAGGCATAGAGTATCTTCTTTCCGGTCAGTATGACAACGGCGGGTGGCCCCAGTTTTGGCCGAATCCGGAAGGATATCAGGTGCACATCACATTCAACGACGGGGCAATGGTCAACACTTTGATTCTGCTTCGCGATGTTGCTGACCAAAAATATCCGTATGATGGATCTCTTGTAGATGATGCTGTCCTTGTTCGTACAGGTAAAGCTTTTGACAAGGGAATAGAATGCATCTTGGCGTCTCAGATTCGAGTTGATGGAAAGCTGACGGTTTGGTGCCAGCAGCATGACCGCGAGACGTATGCTCCGGCTCCGGCCCGCTCGTATGAGCTCCCATCATTTTGCTCGCAGGAGAGTGCCCAGATAGTGAATCTGCTTATGCAACTTCCGGATCCTGACGATAAGATTAAGGCTGCCGTACATGGGGCAATGAAATGGTTTGAAGCCAATAAGTTGACTGGTTACCGGATTGAGCGCACCGGAACTCCCAAGACACCGGAAGCGGACGCACGTCTTGTAGCTGATAAGAATGCAGGCCCTCTTTGGGGGCGGTTCTACGATCTTGATAATTGTGAGATATTTGTCTGTGACCGCGACGGCATACCGCGGAAGAGCCTTGAGGAGATAGGGCAGGAGCGTCGCACAGGCTACAGCTGGTATAACAGCTATCCCGCCGACCTCTATAGCGTCTACGACGCATGGGCCGCCCGCTATGATCCCGCCGGAAAGGTAGATTTAGACTCCATCAGTCTCCGCTGAGACAGTTTTTTGTTGTGTCATTCCAAGCGCCCTCCTCCAAGAGAATGATATTCCGGGTATTTTCATTATTGAAATTTGTTTTCGTTATATTCATCCCAAACGCATTGGGCAAGATATTTTTCACTACGGCAATGCAAGTCTGCCACGCCCTCTTCTATAAGGATAGCAGTCTCAGAATTATAGTATATATCTGAAGCCTTATCAAGAGAAACGGAGTAGCGGTCACTGATATTTTCGATTATTTTTGCCACTTTCTCACCTCTCAATACTGTTATGCTTTCTTGTGTCATAATTGTATACTACTGATATGTTTTAAACAATTATCGATCATTTCTTGATTTCTAATACAATACTGAATGTTAGGCTTTTCGTATTTTAAGATTCCAAGAGCTTGTTCAGATGAGATTTCTCCTTGGAAATAGCGGTCGAGAGTTCTTATGTCCTTGTCATTTGCTATGCCACCAATAACAATATCAAAATTGAAGCAGTCTCTTCCTGCTCTGCATTCAGAAATGAAATCAAGCCATTCTTTATCATAAGAGTAAAAAACCTTTTCCTTCCAATCTTTAGTAGAATAAGTTAATTCGTAAATATTAAGCCATGCGTCTTGCATACGTCGCTGAAAGCGTTGGGCATAGCTTATTGCCTGATCTTTGATGGGAGTTAGGTAAAATCCTTTTCCAAAATCAAGGTCATCTCGTGAATGTAGAGTATCAGGAAATTCTACTGATACGTTCGATGAGTGGTATAGCTTCATTTTTCCAATACACCTTTTTCTTGCATGAAACTTATTAGGTCATTCATCAGATATTTTGATCCAAATGTGTGAAGCACGTCGTAAGATGGAATCATATAATCGTAGAGAATACCGGATGACTTTAGTCTACGGTACACATCTTGCTGCGACAGATTAAGCTGTTGGGCAAGTTTGCTGATGCAATATGTAATGAATTCAAGAGTGTTCTTATCCATATGCTCTAAATATTTGATTACAAATATACGACAAACTTATAACATAACCAAATTTGCTGGCTTTTTTATTTGAAATGATAGATGTCATGCATTATATTTCCCATCTTAGATATTATATGTAAGCGTCAGCAGATTTGTCGTAGGTAAAACGACTAAATAATTGAGTTTTAGTAATATAATCAAAAAGTATATCAAAGCAGAATAAAAATCATTTATATAGTTTTGCTTGTTCTAATTCATTGTAGCGCAATATTCGGAATTAAACACTGCGTAGCTTTCTCTGCGTACTCCGCCCGATACGTAG
>JAIDSL010000010.1 GCA_029061255.1 Muribaculaceae bacterium | reverse complement strand
GATTCCCGCAATCGTTTATGGAAGCATACGCGCCAAAGCAGGCGGTAGTGGTGACTCCGGAGAATTATATGGAGTTTCTGATATGATACCGAATTCGATGGCGGGGCCGGCTGATGGTGGTATGGCGGGGGAATGTCTGGAGCCGTTCAGGAGAGGGACTCGTAATCTGCTGTGGTTGACGGTAAGAGAGGGGAGGCGGTTTATACTTAAGGGACTGCCAGAGGCTTTGCGCTCTCATCCTGAGGAGACGGCGCGGTTGCGCAAGGAGTATTCGCTCGGGCTCAGGATAAGCCATACAGGGATTGTAGGGGTATATGGATTTGAGATGCATCCTTCGGTAGGACCGGTGATTGTAATGGAATATGTGGATGGGATCACATTGGATGAGTTTCTCAGAAGGGACAATAGACTTTCAATAAAGGTACGTGCAGGCATCGCGCGTCAGATAGCTGACGCACTCGCATATATTCATTCATTAGGGATGTCGCACAGGGATCTTAAGCCGGATAATATCCTGATTACACGTCGTGATGAGGCTAAGATAATAGACATAGGACTTGGAGACAGTGAGGATTCGGTGATCTACAAGCAGTCGCTCGGCACGGAGGCTTTCGGAGCACCGGAGCAGCGGATTCCGGCAGTAGCTGATTTCCGGGCTGATGTATATTCATATGGGAAAATACTTGAGGTGCTTTTGCCTGAGTCTAAGTTCCGTCGACTTCGTGAGGCATGCCTTAAGGAAGATCCTGAGAAGCGGATCTCGATGAGTGAGGCTGCGGAAAGACTGAATGATGCCATCGGAAGAAGCTCTGCGATAAAGCCGATGATTATTACCGTCTGCATTGTCTGTGTTATTCTCGCCGCAGCGGTAGTCTTTCTGCTGTCGCGAAGCGGGACTTCTGAAGCTGTAGCTCCTACCCCGGAGCCACAGGAGCAGGGGGCCACTGCAAATCAGGATCATGGCTCCCCGACACCGACCGTAACGACCGAACTCCCGGCTACGAACGCGCAACCGGCTTCGACGGAACAGAAGGATGAGCGAAACCAACCAGCACGGCAGACTAAGGATCCGAAAACGGAACCTTACGATACTCAGGCAAAGGCTCCCGATGCTGACTATGAAGCAATCTATGAGAAATATGCGGCGGAGATGGATGGCTTGGTGAAGAAATATGGATGCGCCTACGACAAGGAGAAGGAAGTATACATTGAGGAAATCTTGAATCAGCGAGCGACTGAGCTGCCCGGTATAATGTCTCGCATGGTCACCGAACTAGAGGATGCCGGGTGTCCATATAGTGAAATGACACGACTTGCCAATCAGCTATATGAATATATGATAAAGAGAGTGGAGCAGACAGACGGTCGGAAACTCCAGTAGGGGCATTCATTCAAGGTAGGTATTGTAGGTGACTCCGTTTGCGGAGCCTGCGACATACGTGATGGGGAGTTGCTGACCTCGGAAGATACGGAAGAATACGGGGGCATGCTGGGTGAAGCACACGCACTCCACGACATCGCCCTCCCTAAGCGAGGATGAGTTTTCCACGCTTTCCACTGTGAAAAGAGTGGCGTGCATATGACGTAGCCGGCAGATGCGGTTGGGCTGCCATCTTATCTCCACTTCCGCACCCTCAGGGAGGTTGCGGCTTTCCACAAACTTTCCGGTATATTCCCTTGATTGTATGGATGAGTCAGACGCGCGGAATTCCTCCAGGTCCTTGAATCCGATGAGACGGCAGAGGGCTGTGACGGTATAAGCGTTCGGGCGGTATTCGCTGCCGGTATCTGAGATATATCCCCAGATTCGTTTGAGAGTTGTGGCGCTTACGGAGCCGTATCCTTCGTCTTTCAGCATATCTGAAAGACGCGTGTAGTCGTCGGGAGCCTTTATGGGGAAGCTGAGACGCTTCTCCACTTCCTTTCTGATGCGGTTGAGTTCTTCGGTATCTATTGTATGTCGAGTTTTCATTCTAATGATTAATGATAAATTATGAATGATAAATTACAAATTCACTTCTGATGCGCGCGGACGCACGAGCCGTGCGTCCCTACGAGGCAATCGTAAGATTGATGGTTTTTGCGGGTTCAAAATTAGTCAAAATAATCCGGATTTCCATAATGAGGCGATGGATGGAATTGAAAATGGACTAAAATGGAATTTTTATTGTCGGGCATTAAGCATTAACTTTGCAGGCGAAAAAACATTTCATAACACAAAAAACAACATCATCATGAAGAAAGAAAGAATTGCGGGATTCGTTCCTGTGTGGAAGATCGGCGGAGCGGTGCTTGCGCTGCTGATGCTTGTCGGCATTTCGTCTTGCGGCGACAAGAAGACAGAGGTGACTGTATCTCCGGTTGCAACCTCTATTATCGGTCCGGTGGGAGATGTGTTCCAAATTGTAGATAAATCGCGTACCTTGAAAGTGGATGGTAATTGTTTTACTCTGAATGTTGGCCTTAAACGAACTGCAGAAGGATCCGTGAAGGATGTGGAATGGGGTTTTGAACTTCTTGACGAGAATGATGAAGTGCTGGTGTCAGACGAAGATATCTTCTCGCCTAAAGGGAAGGATACGCTTGAGGGGCTTAAAGTTGGAGAAGAGGGATCGCTTGAATTGAAAATGTATGAACGTATGGATGATTCGGATATAAAGAAGATCTCCAAGTTCAGGGTTACTTCAAAAGCTAAGAAAGATTGGGGCTCATCGTCTACTGTCGCCACAGAAGAAGTTGCGGAGGAAGCTGTCGCAGCGGAAGAAGTCGCAGCAGTGGAGGAAGTCGCAACTGAGGCGTCATCATCAAGCAGCGAGGACTGGAATAAGATCTTGGACGAATATGAGAAATACTGCGATAAGGTGGTGGCACTTGCCAAGAAGGCACAGGCAGGCGACATCAGTGCCATGACGGAATATGCTTCGCTTCTTGAGTCTGCAGAGTCACTTCAGAAGAAGCTTGAGAATGCAGGCTCCGACCTCACTGCTGCGCAGGCGGCACGTCTGAATAAGATAGCTGCAAAGATGGCTAAGGCCATGATGTGATGCTTTATTATTTCGGGCTTGCTTTTTTCGGACTGCGTCCTCAACACAGTGCTGAGGGCGATGGGCTTTCTGAAATTTTATTTGCAGGAACGGAATAATATTCGTAACTTTGTGTCCGAGACGTCAGGGTATATCCTTTGATGTCTCGGAGATACATAAAGAGCGTTTACGAAGCGCTTGTCTCTTGACTGTTTGGAATTCTGGCAGATTTCAGTGGTCGTCAAGGGCAAGGCATCTGTAGATGCCCGCAGTGATGTAGAATCATGCTTTCGGTGGTGTTTCCCTAAGAAAGGGGAGGCGGCCCGGAGGCATAGTTCGCATATACGAGCGTGGGCTTCTGCGTTGCCGTCCTTACGACCAGGGCAATGCCAGAAGCCTCAAGCAGTGGGACGGCGACGAGTACGGATCCCACGCTTTTTTATTGCTGACCTAAATAAAGCCAAGGAGGGGAGACTGCGGCAAGCATAAATTATGCTATTAACAAATAAACAACGATTGTTATGAGGACTAAGTTGGTTATTCTTTGTTTGATTGCAACTATGATTGCATATGGCGAGACTTTCAAGTTGGGTGATGGAATCACTGCTACTGTTACTCCGACACATTATAAATTGAACTTGTCGCAAAAGAGCCGTAATGGAGGAACCGCGCAGGGATCTTTTTCAGGACCTATGAAAAACGGCAAGCGAAATGGCACATGGACAGCGAATATCACATTTAATAATTTTATTCCGGAGGACGCCAATAGTGCTAAAACAGGAACCATCACAATGGTACGCAATTATCGTGAAGGCGTGCTGCATGGAACTTATACCTATAATCAGAAGCTTAATTTTAGAAATATCTTTTACACATCTTCCGGATGGAAATACAGCTCAGAAATCACAAATGATAATATGTCAGTCAAGGGTGAGTTCGATAACGGCTTTCTAGACGGGGATTGGGTATGTCAAGGTGACGAGGTGATACTTCCAACCTATACAATCAAATATAGGAAAGGAGTTCCCGAATATGAAAAGATAAAGGATTATGGTAGAGTTTACGAAACTACGTATACAGATGGTATTGTAACTCGTTATGTGACAACTTACTCAAATGGAACAATTGAAGGTTGGGAATTATCATCAAATGCCGATATAGAATTGATTAAGGATGGTGAAATAAAAAAGGAATTCGGGCTCACTAAGGATGATGATAATCCACTCTATGGATTTCAGTATGAGGAAAAATTCAGCGAATATTTAGTCCCACGTCGTATGGCAGAGTGGCTGCTTTATATGCCAACAGCGTCATCTAATGAAACAGCCTCAGAGATACAATATGCACTTGGTAATAAAGACGAGTTTGAGGTAAATTATTTTGGAAGTGAGGACTATGTCAAACAAATGAAAGAAGAAATTATAAAGAAAAAAGAGAAAGAACGTCGGAATTCTCTTGAGAAGATTAATAATGGCTATATTAAAGACCTTGAGCTTGCCAGAGATTCCATTAAAAATTCATTTAAATTGACAGAGGAAGAAGAAGTTTTCTTCAGAAATAAACATGTCAATCTTAATGCGCCTAAGTTAAAGGAAGCGTGGTTGGGCTATTTAAGTAAACGCCAGGATATTGGAGAGTTCGCGGATACTCATAAATCGGATGATTATTTGAAACCTAATTTGGAACTTGTTATAAAGAATATTACTGACGACCTCGATTACAACCAACATGAATATAGGGCTGCCATCGACATGCTGAGCGCTGCAGAAGCCGAAGCTTTGAATTGGGGGGCTGAGAACAAGGAGCAAATTCGTAAAAAGGCTTTGTTATGTTATCCAGGATTACCTGCGGAAGATATAAAATATACAATTACTTCTGATCGAAGAGATGGTGATGGCAAAGGCTCTTTTGAGATTGAAACCAATACGATTCAGAATTTAAAATCCTCTTATATGTCAATATATAATGCTGTAGATATTAATAATAAAATAGAATGGTATACATGGTTAATGGGTCTATATAGCGGTACTCCTATTTCAAATCTTTCAGAAATTACCGATGAGGATTTTTTCCTATGGGCGGTTGCAGATAATATGAAGTTTGATAACTATGGTCACTATGAATTTATAAATAAAAAAGTAAAAAAGCCTGAAAGGGTGTTGCAATCGGTTAATGCCATTAGAACTAAGATACCAAGATTTATCAACCTCGATAATATAACTGTAGATCGCATTGCATATGGATCTGTGACACAATCAGGGGTCGGAACGTACTCAAAGAAAATGAAGAGGACCGTTAATGCTGGGGAAATATATACAATGATTCGGTAAAAATTACTGAAGTTGTTGAAAATTAGGTTAATATATCAATTTGTCAGATACAAATGAATCG
>JAIDSL010000001.1 GCA_029061255.1 Muribaculaceae bacterium | reverse complement strand
GTAAATCTGTTTTAATTCACGAGACCACCCTTCATATTTATGTATTTCGTCAATTGCAAGAAACTCACCCCCATCTTTAACAAAATCATCGGCTAAACTTACCAGGGTATGAGTGGCGAAATACAAATTGTCGGCATCAACATATAAGCATTTTTTATCCGACTCCTTGATTTTCTGAAGGAGAAGTGTTGATTTTCCTACACCACGAGGACCGGTTATACCTACAAGGCGAGCATCAGGAATATATTGATATAGGTATCTCTTAAATTTTAAACTTGTATCAGCCAGTTGTTTCAGCATTGCTGAATAGAGCGAATTATCTATCATATCTAATTATTTTTCTACAAAGATAGATATAAATTTTGAAAGAATCCCTATTATAGGGAAGAAAATTAATAAAAACGTCCCTATTATAGGGATGAAATTGGTAAAAAACGTCCCTGTTATAGGGATGTTGCCCCATGAAAAGTGTAGTTTTGGGAGGATGAAATCTATTGAAAAGTGTAGATTGAGTTGTATATGTCATTAAAAATTAGTATTTTTGCATTATAATATAAATTTGATATTTCTGTTCACAGTGCATTGACAAGGCTTATGGGTAATCCTGAATATAATATATGTTCAGGGGTTGTTCTCTCTAATGAGAGGGAAGTTAGCTCTAAAGGGAAAGTAACGTACATGCCTGTATACTATGTGATGTTTCTTGACAATCATGAGCTCTCGGAAGATGAGATATATTTCTGAAGCTATAGAATAAATTTTAAGATTATTAGATAAAACATGGAAGTAAAAGCGAAATATGAGGAGCTTGGCTCCTATGTTCAGGCTCGCTTTAAGCAGCCGGTGAGTTTCTCCTTCGCGGAAGGGGGAGCACTGAGAGTGACATATACAAAGAGAATTTTGATCAAGGATGTCAATATAAGTGTCAATATCCGTTTTGATGAGGTAAAAGGGGAATCCGTGGTTCTTTCCTACGATGGAGCATTCGGTCTGGATACGATTATCAGCGGGGTGCTGAGCTTCTTTAAAAGTCAGTTTCCGGAACTGAGTGCAGGAATCCATCCCGAGGAGGGGCATCGCATCCGCATCAATCTCTTAGAGATTGATAAAGCGAAAGCTGTGGCGGAGAATATTGAATTGAGAGATATAAAGGCTACGGATGATGGGCTCAGGATTGAGTTTGGACTAAAAGTGCCGAACTAAAATTAAATTATAGGATCATTCTATCAAAAGTCCATAAAAATTTGGATTTTGAAGTTGAATACATTAATTTTGCAGTTGCGAAATGGTCATTTCCGAAACAGCCATTTCGCAACTCGCCATTTATTAATGAAGTTGTTTAACCTTATTAACGAATTAAGAAAACAACTTCTATGACATAATAGGCTTTAAATCTAATACCGAGATGAAAAAAACTATTCTTTTAAACCTGTTGCTGGGTGGAGTGCTGGTTGCATCAGCGCAGTCTTCCACCATCTGCAATGAAGTCGGGACCGTGACTTTCAAGTATAAAAACGATAATGCAAAGGAGGTGCTTGTAGATGTTCAGTTTGCCGGACGCAATCCTATGACACGAGATGCTGAAGGCGTTTGGTCAGCAACTCTCGGTCCTGCAGCTCCGGATATGTATCCGTATTGCTTTATTGTAGACGGCATGAGTGTGATGGATCCGGATAACGACCAATATTTCCCAAACGAGGGATTCAAGAACAGCCTTCTCGAGATTCCAGCAAAGGATGGATCGCTGATCCATGACATTAAGGACGTGCCACATGGAGCAGTGGAGTATATACGTTATTATTCTGGCAGTCTTGGTGCGACTAACAATGCCATAGTATATCTCCCTCCTTCTTATTTCGAGGATCCTGAAAGAAAATATCCTGTCTTTTATCTTATCAGCGGCACCACAGATACTGAAGAAGTATATTATAAAGTAGGGCGTGTCAATTATATCCTCGATAATCTTATCGCAAATGGCGATGCAGAAGAAATGATTGTGGTGCTTCCTTACGGCAATCCCACCGAGCTTCTTCCTTCTCCACCACAGAATATGATGGCGATGGGAGATGTATTCGGAAAAGATCTGACTACGGACTTGATGCCTTATATTGAGAGTCATTACCGCACAATAAACGACAGCGATCACCGGGCCATAGGTGGATTCTCTCGTGGTGGTAACCAAGGGTTGGCTTGCGGACTCACAAACCTTGATAAATTTTCTTACCTGTGCAGCTACAGCTCTTTTACTTCAACCGAACTGCCTGAAGTGTATGACAATGCAGAAGACACAAACGATAAAATCAATCTATTTTGGCTTGGAGTCGGGACCGATGACTTCCTATATGGCAACGCCCGTGACTATATGGAGTTTCTCGACAAAAAGGGTATCCGTTCAGTCAAGGAGTATACCAACGACAAATTTGGACATACATGGATGAATGCCAAATATTTCCTTGACAAGACGCTTCGTCTTCTTTTCCGTCAGGAGGCTGCTGAGGAGGCAATGAAAAATGGTCAACCTGCCCTTGCGGCAACCGGCAACGAACCTCAATTTACCCCCGGAGTAATGGCTCGTCTGTTTCCTCGTCCTATTATCTCGCCTGAATATAAGAAAGATGGCGTTGTATTCCGTTTCAAAGCCCCGGAGTCTGAAAAAGTGATGCTGGTAGCTGAATGCCTCTCTGAGCCTTTGGCCATGCAGCGGGATGATGACGGAGTATGGGAAGCTGAAATCAATGAAGCTGTTCCTGATATTTTTACTTACTATTTTTCTGTAGACGGTACTCCTGTGGCAGACCCACAGAACATGTATATTTCTCCATCGGTAGGTTTCAAACCAAGCATTTGTAGCCGTCCTGACAACCATTACAATTTCGCATCAATGGGTGCGAATGTGGCTCATGGGAAAGTAAGATATGACCTTAACGATGGAACCTCGACATATATCCCAGCCAACTTTGATGAAATAGATGGAAAAGCTGCGACTGTTCGCCTGATTCCCGGTAAAGATGATACGGCTGAAAGTTGGTTTAAAGTTGGAGGCGTAGATGCCCTCGCCGATGCGATGATAGCAGAAAAGATATGCCAACCTGTAAAACTTACCACCTCGCCGGTGGAAACAGATCTTGTGATAAAAGCCGACGACTATACGACGTGGGATGAGCGTCGCAATGCATTGGAGAAATTGCTTCAAGAAATAAAGTAGCTGTCAGAACTCTTCCGACAGCTACTCTCTAAAACCATAAATCACTCAGCCATCCAAACGCGTAGCGTTATGGCGTTTTGCTCGAAGCCTACAGGGCGGCATACGAAAATTCGGTTGTTGAGCCAGTTGTAAGGGGAGTGGATATCACACTCAAATTTTGGAGAAGTCATGAAGTAGGAATCATCAGGTGCAAACCTGTTGATTCCTTCATTGCATACATGGATAGCGACGGAGTCGTTGGTCATTATTGTGTAGATGGCCTGCAGCTCAGATCTCTGTTGGTCAGGATTTACGAGTTGGTAGTCGGCTCCTCCGGGGATAACTTTACCGTTAACTTTACCTGTCACTTCCCCACCGGTGATAGGAATCGTCACCCGCACACCGTGTGGATTCTGACCGCCGTTGATGGCAGGTCCAATTTCGGCGCGTATATCGAAGACATGGGTCAGAGTTGGAGTCTGGGCAGATAAGGTGAAGGGGAGAAGAATTGATGAAGCGATAAGGGTGACTAACGGTTTCATAATATTAGATGAAAAAAAGGATGAGGAATGCAACCGGGAAAGCGATCAGGAAAGAGTCGATACGGTCGAGCAGGCCCCCATGTCCCGGAATCCAGTTGCCTGAATCTTTGAAACCGTAGTTTCGCTTAAGTTTTGATTCGATGAGGTCGCCGATTGTACCAAAAACGCATGTGGAGGCTGACAAGAGCATCCAAATGCCGATTGCATAGGTTTCCATCCCAAAAAATGAAGCACAATAGCGCTGAAGGAAGTATGTGCCGATAAGAGTGATGGCAACCCCTCCAAAGAATCCTTCCCAAGTCTTGTTTGGAGAGACTGAGGGGCAAAGCTTGTGTTTCCCAATGAGTGAACCAACAATGTAGGCACCCGAATCATTGAGCCAAAGCATCACAAATATTAGTAGGGGTAGTCTGTGCATAGGCTCGAGAACCATACAGCAAAAGGGTATGCCTATATAAGATGTGGCAACCGTTGCTATTTTTAGTTCCGGATATTTCTTCCGGAGTGTATAAGCTGTGATTAAACGGGCAATTTGAAGGACAATCCATAGAATGATTGAATAAGGGCAAACTGCAAGACATATCAAAGCCAATACAGCCAGAATGTCTATTAAAAATATAGGAAGAGTCTTTCGTGAAAACCCCATAGCCATTCGGTCAAGTTCACATATGCCTATGACAGCGAATGCAATCGCGAGAGTCCATAGAGCCCAACCGCCATATACAATGGCAAATATTATCACAGCTGCGTATACGATGCCTGAGGCGGCGCGAACTAAAAATTTATGCATAATTCTATGATGAATTGTAAATTTAGAATTGAGAATATGCAAAATTAATAAAAAACATGGATATATTGGGGGAAAATAGGGATAAATTACGGGAATTTTGTTATTTTTGCAGTATGATAGACAAAATTGTAAAATATTTCCCCAATCTGACGGATCGTCAGCAGGAACAGTTTGAGGCTATGATGAAGCTCTATCCTGAATGGAATGAGAAGATCAATGTCATCAGCCGAAAGGATATCGACAATTTGGAAGAGAGCCATATACTCCACAGCCTTGCTATAGGGAAGTTTATCAGCTTCTCTCCGGGCAGCCGTGTGATGGACTTTGGCACCGGGGGAGGACTCCCGGGGCTTCCACTCGCAGTGCTTTTCCCCGATGTGCATTTCCATCTTATCGACAGGATAGGGAAGAAGCTTAAGGTGGCAGCAGACATTGCTGAAAAAATAGGGCTGACAAATGTGACGTTTCAGCATGGCGACAGCGGAGAGTGCCGTGATAAATTCGACTTTGTAGTGAGCCGTGCAGTGATGCCCCAGCCTGAACTCGTGAAACTTAGCCGTAAGAATATCGCGAGGGAGCAGCAAAACGCCATTCCCAATGGGGTGATAGCTCTGAAAGGGGGCGACCTTTGCGCTGAACTACGGGGGATGAAGAGTTCAGAGACGGTGGATATTTCTAATTATTTCGAAGAGGATTTTTTCGAGACGAAGAAAATTGTTTATACCCCTATAGCCTAAAAGATTAAACAATTAAACGATTAAACAAATCACAATGTTGAAGGTAGCAAAATTTGGATTCTATATGTTTGGGATCAACACATATGTGGTGTATGATCCTATAGATAAGGATGCGGCGATCATAGACCCGGGTATGAGCCGGAAAGAGGAGTTTGACGCCATTGAGAAGTTTATAGAAAGGGAGGGTCTTAAAGTGACACACCTTATTAATACCCACCTGCACATCGACCATGCTATAGCAGACAATTGGGTGAAAGAGAAGTATGGTGTGCCCGTAGAGGCGCATGCCGAAGACGCATCTCTCGGGGAACGCATGAAGCAGCAGGCACTGATGTTTGGATTGCGTGCTTCAGACGTTGCAGTTGAAATCGATAAACCGCTTAAGGAAGGAGATGTGGTCAAGATCGGTCGAGGTGAGCTGAAAGTGCTCCACGTCCCGGGTCACAGCCCGGGCAGCATATGCCTCTATGACAAGGCCGATGACTTTGTGATAGTCGGTGACACTCTTTTTCAGGGGAGCATCGGACGCTCAGACCTGCCGGGAGGTAACCACCGTCAGCTTGTAGATGCTATCAAGAATAAACTTTTGACACTTCCAAGAGAGACGATGGTGCTTTCAGGACATGGCAACAAGACCACAATAGGAGATGAATGGGATAGTAATCCTTACCTTGTTTAAGGGTTAAGGGTTAAGGGTTGAGGGATAAATTTAGAATAGATATGGAAGCTATAAGGACGCGATTGATAAATCTGACAGCATTGTGTGCTGAATATTGCAGTTCACTTGAGAATTGCAGGGAGATGGAAAAAGATGAGTTCGTCAATGCTCTTCTTGGTTATCTTCCAAGAATATATTTTGAGTTTCATGACTTGGATGCCGGTGAAAACACTTCTCTCGATGAATGGGGTGTTGGCATCAGTGACCACATGGACGAGGAGCAATATGAATCTGTAAGGTTGCAACTTGCGATGGTCTTTGGCGAAGATGACACTTATCTTGAGACATTTGAAAAGGACATGAAATATTCTGACACTCCGATTGCCGCCACGATCTCTGAAAATCTTGCTGACATTTATCAACCGCTCTACGATTTCGTGGTAGAGGTAAGGGAAAGCGATGGAGAGAATCTTGAGGAGGCCTATCGTGCTTGCAAAGAAGGATTCAGGGAGTATTGGTCGCAGACACTGTGCAATGTGTTGCGCGCTCTGAATGCCCTTCTTAATGCATAATGCATAATTCATGGTCTAACTGACAACGGAAAACGTAAAACGGATAACGGAAAACTGACAACGTAAAACGGAAAACTTATATGATACAGAGACTAATGAAATGGATGGATGCATCGACATGCAACTTCATGGCTGCAGACACCATTAAAAAAGAACTTGATAAAGCAGGCTTCATCGAGCTTGACCCAAGGGATGAATGGGATCTCGAGTGCGGAGGAAAATACTATATGGTAAAGAATGGTTCTGCGGTTTTTGCCTTTATCGTGGGAGTGGATGCTCCCGGGTATTCCGGATTCAGAATCATATCTTCCCATAGTGATTCCCCATGCTTCAAGATAAAGCCGGACTGCGAGATTTATGGAGACGGGGGAGTTGTTAGTTTGAATGTTGAGAAATATGGTGGTGGAATCATGTATACCTGGTTTGATCGTCCTCTCTCCATTTCAGGAAGAGTGATGACCATTGGGGAGGATTTCCTGCATCCAAATACCACCCTTGTTGATCTTCAGCGCCCGGTATGCACCATTCCTCATCTCGCAATTCACTTCAATAGGGAAGTGAATGAGGGTAATAAGTTGAGTGTTCAGAAAGATATGAAGCCGGTGGTGGGATACTTCACCAAGGAGCAAATCGATCGTTATCAGGAGCGTGGCGGAGTTGTGAAATGCTTGGTGGCCGATCATCTTGGTATTCAACCTGAGGAAATTATCGACTATGAGCTGAATCTTTACCCGTTGGAAAAAGCCCATTTGATTGGTGCTAATGAAGAGTATCTGCAGAGTGGCAGGATCGATGATCTGAGCATGGCATTCGCATCGCTTGAGGCTCTTCTTCAGGAATGTGACACTCCATGCGGGGCCACACGCGTGATGGCCGTGTTTGATAATGAGGAGACCGGTTCAGGCACTAAGCAGGGGGCTCACTCTCCGGTGTTGCGCATGATATTGGAGCGTATTTGCCTGTGCGTAGGTTTCGGACCCCAGGCATTCTACCGAACGATTGCCAACTCCTTTATGATTTCGGCTGATGATGCTCATGCATGGCATCCAAATTACAATGAAAAGTATGACCCGACGAATCACCCCGTGATAGGAGGAGGCCCGGTGGTGAAGATCAACGCTAATTGCAAGTACATGACGGATGCTGATGGTGCAGCAGTGTTCCGGGCCCTTTGCGAGGAAGCCGGAGTTAAATGCCAGTATTTCGTAAATCATTCTGATGTGGCAGGTGGCTCAACATTAGGAAATATACTTACTGGGCAATTAGACCTGCGTGGTGTAGACATGGGAGCTGCAATATGGGCTATGCATTCTGCAGCAGAGACAGCAGGGGTGCAGGATCATTTAGATGTAGTGAAGGTGTTCCGGCGTTTCTTCAATTAAGGCTCTCTTACAAAATAAGCCGTTTCGGATTTCCGAAACGGCTTTAATGATTTTTTCTATTATATGCTTGCTTAGCTGGCAGGAGCGGGGCAGTAGCCATCTTCCAGACAGATGTAGTGGCTTGTCGGATGGTCGCATGCCGGGCATTTTACAGGAGGCTCAGTGCCAACGTATTCATATCCGCATACGAGGCAATGCCAAGTGACAGGAGTCTCACGTTTCCAAAGGGTACCTTTCTGGATCATGTCGAGGAACTTGGCGAAACGATCATAGTGGAATTTTTCTACAGCAGCGATAGCCTCGAAGTGGGATGCGATATCATCAAACCCTTCTTCTTTAGCTGTCTTTGCAGCTGCCATATAATATTCATAACCACCCTCCATTTCTTCCTTCATTGCAGTTTGGAGATTGTCGACTGTCTTGCCGAGGAACCCAGCTTCAGTCTCCACAGAGGCAGTCACCTCAGTGTTCTGCAGCATCTTCAAGAATACCTTTGCATGATGAAGTTCGTTGTCAGCCGACTCGCGGAAGATTACGCCTACAGGGAATAGACCCTCTTTATCGGCGATCTGCGAGTAGTAAAGATATCGAGCATATGATTGTGTCTCGTTGAGATATGAGGCGCAAATAAGTTTTTCTGTCTGTGTGCCTTTCAGACTTTTTACATCAGCCATTTCAATCAAGATTTTAATAAGTTAAGAATTCCAGTCTGCGACTGTCATTCTGGTTTCGGTCATTGTTTGTACTTTAAACAAAGAGGTGAACCTACTGGTTCACCTCTTATGAAAAAATATTTAAATACGTTAACGGAAAGTGTTTATTTCTGCAGTATATAAGTGCGTCGGGGTGCGAGCAAACCTGTGAGACGACCTTTCTTGACATAGAATTCTTTGCCATACACCTGATCGCGGTATTTCCCATCAGGTAAAGAAGTTGAGACATCGATTGGCTTTGAGAGACCGCTTAGGTTGATCAGTGCAGCCCCCTTCTTGCCTCTATTCACTGCAATTACTTCTCCGTCTGAGCAAGTCTGTATGTCTTCAGGCTGGCCGGCCATGGCCTTGCGGAAAAGATTGACTGCAACAACCTCAGGATGGAAATACTCGTCGTTGCCTGCTTCACCCAGTCGATTATTGCCCCAATAATTATCACGTGTAGAACCTGCAGGACGAGAGAAGAATAGGGGAGTACCCTTGTCGCGTGCTGTCAGGAAGACCCAAGCTGTGCGGATCTGGTCATCGGTGAGATGAGCTGATTCGTGGGCGTTGCAGTAAGTGTCGTGGCTTTCCACCCAAGTGGTGAGTGTCTCAGGGGAAGCGGAATGACGCCAGTCGATAATGTCGATGTCTTTTGCTGATCCTTTCTCAAGCATTTCGCGGAGAACCCAGCCATAGCTTGATGCAGTCTGGCCAAAATATTCCTCATATTCTTTTTCAGGAACATTCTTGTCTTGAAGCACCTCACCATAAACGAACAGATCTTCATACGGCACATTTAGTTTCACTCCTTTCACGGCTTTTTGACCGGTGGCTACATCCCAAAAATCGTTTTCTGTCACTCCTGACGCAGAATCAACAGGATCGGAATGCACACCTATATGTTTAGCGGTGTCGTATCTGAATCCTCGGACGCCGAGATCGAGAAGATCGTTGACAAACTGCATATAATATTTCTGGAAATCCTTGTTTTCTGTATTTACGTCAGGAAGTGCTCCTGAACCCCAGAGAGTGCATTGGTATCGGTCATTGTAATCCTGCACCGGGTTGAGTCCTTGGGAATGATAAAGCTTGTTTCTTCCTCCGGCGGCGTTCACAAGATCTTCACTAACTGCATCCACGTCGAAGGCAGTATGGTTTGGCAATACATCGACTATCACGCGAACATTGTATTTGGCAGCAGAGTCCATCATCTGCTTCATCTCGTCGCGTGTTCCAACAATATGGTTGCCTATTTTCCAATCGGTAGGTTGGTAATAGAAATACCATTGTCCTTCCTTTTCATTTTCGGAAAAGAGCATGCCTTTTGATCCTTCAGGATTCCAGCATTGCTGCACGGGAGATGTCTGCACCATAGAGTAGCCGGCATCAGAAATCTTCTTCATATTGTCGGCAATATTCTTGAAATTCCAGCTCCAGGCATGGAGGATAGCTTCGGTGCCGGAGGGATGAATATCTGAATACTTAGTGAAATCTTTCGACTGCGCGGCAGTCGCAGAAGAGGCCAAAGCTGTAGCTATGGCAAGATTGAGGTATCTTTTCATTTAGGTCGAAATTTTAAGATGGGGTCTTAGTTTTGTGATTGCAAAGATAATCATTATATGCCAAACAAAAAATTGCATGAAGAAAAAATGTTGATAACTTTTGAAATATGCTCATTATTAGCACATTCTATCTAATTTACATTATATGTAACATAAATTGCTGATTATTAGTTAAATGCATAGATTTGACAAAAGTGTGCTAAATGTTAAAATTATTTAATTATAAACTAATCCATTGAAAAATAGTGCAAATAAGTTGCATGTGTCATAAAAATGTATTATTTTTGCAACATCAAAAAAACGATAGAAACCCGAAATGAAAAATAGAATCATCATACTGCTGACAATGTGCCTGATGAGTGGCATAACCCAGATAGCAACAGCCAAGACACGCAATGTACATGCCGAGGCTCACAAACATCAGCTCGCAGCAGCAAAAAATATAGGTCTCGACAAGAGCACCATCACAAGAATGGTAGAGGAAGACATCGCAGCTCGTGAGAATTCCAAAGCTATAAATGCCGAGACAGAGGAGCTTCTCAACGACCTTCTCAGTGAGGCTCGCAGCCATATGGGCAAGAGATATTCAAGAGGAAGCAAAGGCCCGAACGCTTTCGATTGCTCCGGTTTCTCAAGCTATGTATATCGTCAGTTTGGCTACTCGCTTTCCCCTTCCTCGCGCGATCAATACAATCAGGGAGAAAAGGTAGATAGAAAGAATCTTCGCAAGGGTGACCTCGTTTTCTTCAAAGGGCGTAGCACCAAGGGTGGTGTAGGCCATGTAGGAATAGTGGTAGATGCAGACGAAAAAGGAAATTTCACTTTTATTCATGCCGCAACTTCAAAGGGCATCACAGTTTCTAACTGCAACGAGCCATATTATGCTGCAAGATTCGTAGGAGGAAAGAGGGTGATAGATTGAAGCATGAAGTGATAAGGGAAGAGTTTTATAAAAAGATATATCAGGAGCCGTTCATTTGAGCGGCTTCTTTTTTATGGAGAATCTCCAAGACGCCATACTTTTCCTTATTGTTTAGAATGATTCTAAATAACAAACAAATGGCGTTGAAAATCAGGGGGGGATTAATATAAAGGGAAAAATGGGACAAAAATCGTATTGTTTTTTTCAAATTTTTATCTTAACTTTGCAAACGTTTTCGACAAAATTTGAACGAAACCATAGAAACGACCCATAGATTATGAACGGAGATTACAGAGAAAAATGGAACAGATGCCTTGATATTATCCGCGATAATGTCGGGGAAGATCATTTTAATACCTGGTTTTCTCCTGCCAGGGCTATTCGATACGAAGACAACAAGTTGACTCTTGCCTTGCCTTCAAAATTCTTTATGGAAGAATATGAGGATAGGTTTCTTGGGTTGATTTCAAGCGTTCTGCGCAAGGAGTTTGGCCCTACTGTGCAGTTAGGCTACGAGGTGGAGGTGATTGGAGGCGACCGCAAGTCGGCAGTCAATTACTCAAGCCCTATGCGCAGCAGTGCCGTAGACACAAAGTTCATGCAGTCAATGCAGCGTCCGGCTGCTGACTTCATGAAGACACAGGGAGGCAAGGGAATTGAGGTTGACCCTCAGCTGAACCCGGCTATGACATTTGAAAATTATTGTCTTGGCGACAGCAACAAGCTTCCATATACAATTGCCCACTATATTGCGGAAAATCCAAATAAGTCAGATTTCAATCCGTTCTTCCTGTATGGTTCGGTAGGTGTAGGCAAAACTCACTTGATTCAAGCCATAGGCATAAGGATCAAGGAGAGAAATCCTCGCGCGAGGATTCTATTCCTGCCCATGAGGCAGTTCCAGAATATGTATGTCAATGCCTTCATGAACCAGAAGGTGCCTGTATTCATCAACTGGTTTCAGCAGGAAGTGGATGTGCTTCTTCTCGACGACCTTCAGGAGATATCCGGAAAAACAAAGACAGCAGAGACTTTCTTCCCGATCTTCAACCATATGCACCTCAACGGCAAACAACTCGTGTTTGCATGCGATCGTCCGCCTATGGAA